>NZ_PYIB01000013.1:0-666 GCF_009129705.1 Roseobacter sp. TSBP12 | reverse complement strand
GCCCAAGGGGTTGGCCCAGACGTCCTGAAGGCGCTGGCGGGTTTCGGGTTGGAAGTCGTAGCCGACGGTCGCAACATAGGACCGGGTGACAGTGCGGGTGTCGCGGGGACGGCGGAGCGTGCGGGTGAAGCGGACCTGGGCCACGCCGCGCTCGATCTGGTTCACCGACTTGATCACCACCTCGATCTTGGCGTCGCGGCCATAGACGGTGATCGGGTAGTCCTCGTTGGTCGAAGACCAGAGATCGCGCAATGTGCGGGCGGCATCACCATCCGAGCGATCGAGGACCGAGTTTATGCGCTGTTCGCCATCGGTCAGGTCATAGGTCTCGCGGTCATCGACATAGGCCACGAGGTTGGCCTGGATGATGGCATCGCTCTCGGAAAGCGACAGCGCCTGCACGGCGGCGACCCGGTCCATCTCGCCGGTTTCCTTGTCGACCACGACAACGAAGGTCTCGGTGGATTTGAGCGGAAAGAGGCTCGCGCCCGCGACCATGCCCGTCACGCCGACCAAAACGCCTGCGGCCGCGACAAACCAAGCGAATCGCTCGCGCCGCCGAGGCCCGTAGATGAAATCCGCCTCGAAAGCGTCGCGGTCAGGCGCGGAGGAACTGGTCACAAGCTTCTTCAAGTCAGTCGTCTTTCACATCAGGGTTTGCGGAAG
>NZ_PYIB01000012.1:0-1875 GCF_009129705.1 Roseobacter sp. TSBP12 | reverse complement strand
GCCCAAGGGGTTGGCCCAGACATCCTGAAGGCGCTGGCGGGTTTCGGGTTGGAAGTCGTAACTGAGCGTGGCGACGTAAGACCGGGTCACGGTGCGGGTGTCGCGCGGCCGGCGCAGCGTGCGGGTGAAGCGGACCTGGGCCACGCCGCGCTCGATCTGGTTCACGGACTTGATGACCACCTCGATCTTGGCGTCGCGCCCATAGACGGTGATCGGGTAGTCCTCATTGGTAGAGGACCAGAGATCGCGCAATGTGCGGGAAGCATCACCGTCGGAGCGGTCGAGGACCGAGTTGATGCGTTGCTCGCCATCGGTCAGGTCATAGGTTTCGCGGTCATCGACATAGGCCACCAGATTAGCCTGGATGATCGCATCGCTTTCCGAGAGCGTCAGGGCCTGGACGGCGGCGACCCGGTCCATCTCGCCGGTCTCCTTGTCGACCACGACCACAAAAGTCTCGGTCGTCTTGAGCGGAAAGAGGCTCGCACCCGCGACCATTCCTGCCACGCCGACCAACACGCCCGCAGCCGCGACGAACCAAGCGAAACGCTCGCGCCGTCTTGGCCCGTAGATGAAATCCGCCTCGAAAGCGTCGCGGTCAGGCGCGGAGGAACTGGTCACAAGCTTCTTCAAAGTCGTCGTCTTTCACATCAGGGTTTGCGGAAGGCCTTGGCGGCGGAGAGAAGCGCGCCGGGGCTTTGCCGGATCAATTCGCCGGTCTTCACCACGCCCGCATTGGCCATCTGGTTCAGCTCATGCGGGGACTTGCCGGTGACGAGGCGCGCGGTCGCGCCGGTGCCATACTGGCGCGTGTTCACGAAGCCCTGCCGCGCGAGCCCGGTCAGGCCCACGGCATTCGAGGCAATGCCGACAACACCGGTGAGGTTGGAGGCGATGTAGGGGACTGAGGCCATGATCCCGGCGCTGAGGATCAGAATGACGAGGAAGGGCAGGATGAGGCTGACGGTCTCGACATCGCCCGGATCGGCCGAGGCGTCCCCGATCACTTCGGCGATCGCAACGATGATGCCCGCGGCCCCGGCGGCCGCGACCGGCATGAGCGCATAGCCGATGGTGGCGCGGGTCCAGGCCTCGAAGAGGGACTGGGTCGGCTTGAAGAGCGAGGTCACGATCATGAAGGGGGCGATGACGATCATCAGCGCGAAGACGATCCGGGCGAAGGCGATGATCCCGGCGGTGACGGCGGCGAAGACGGCGGAAAGGACGAAGAAGATGGCACCCAGGACCGCGCCGAAGACCCAGCCCGCGCGGTCGCCGATCGTGTCGCCATAGGCGGTGATGCGAGCGACCATGTTGTCGAGGCTCTCATAGACCCCGGCCTCGTCGCCCGACCCGGTGAGCGCCAGGATCGAGGCGCCGACGGAGTCAGGAACGCGCGTGACGATGTCATAGATGACGCTGAAATTGTCCCAGCTCTGCGCGAAGATCCCCACGAGCGCGATCTTCATGCCGAAGGCAAAGCCGGTGCCGAAGGACAGGGGGCGGAGTTGCATCACCGCGTTGATCCCGAGGAGCACGACAAGGAGCGCGGCCCCGGCGGAGATCACATCGCCGACAGCACCTGCCGAAGAGACAAACCCGTCCTGCGCCACGGTATCCACCGCGGCGTCGACCTGGCTCAGGATGTCGCGAATGACCCCCATCTACTCCGCACAGGCCTCCACAACTTGCGCCTCGAGCGCGTCGGCCTGCGCGTAGAGATCGAGCACCTTGAATGGCAGGCGTGGGTTGTCCGAGGTCTGGAACCGGGGCAGGGCGGTGAGCGCCTGATCCCAGGTGAAGTCGCCCAGCAGGCAGGTGCAGGTTTCCGAGGCGAGGGCTTCTTCAGCAACAAGGATGCGCAGGATCGCGCGG
>NZ_PYIB01000011.1:0-18996 GCF_009129705.1 Roseobacter sp. TSBP12 | reverse complement strand
GGCTTGGCTCCACCGTTTTGCCGCTTTTGGCCGGGGCGGGGGTCGGGCGGATCGACATCGTCGATCCCGATCATGTGGAGGAAAGCAACCTGCACCGTCAGACCCTGTTTCGGATGTCTGATTTGGGGCGCTCCAAGGCCGAAGCTGCCGCGCAGAGTCTCAGTGCGCTCAACCCCGACGGGCGTTTCATTGCCCATGTCACCCGGCTTGATCCGGGCAATGCCCCCGACCTCATGGCGCAGGCCGATGTGATCGTCGATGCCGCGGACAGTTTTGCCACCAGCTATGCGCTCTCCGATCTTTGTCTCGCGGTTGAACGCCCGTTGATCAGCGCCTCGGTGTTGGCGCGTCAGGGCTATGTTGGCGGGTTTTGCGGCGGCGCGCCCAGTCTGCGCGCGGTGTTTCCCGATCTGCCCTCGCGGCTTGGGAGCTGTTCAGACACCGGCGTGATGGGACCGGTCGTTGCGATGCTCGGCGCGCTTCAGGCGCAGATGGCATTGTCGGTTCTGTTGGGGCTAAAGCCTTCGCCTTTGGGCCAGCTTTTGTCGCTCGATCTGGCGCAGTGGCATGTGAGCGGGTTTCGCTTTGATGGCGCGCCAGAACCGGATGTGGTGCCGGAAATTTTGGCCCCCGCGCATATCTCCCCGGAGGATTTGGTCATCGATCTGCGGGGCCGCGCCACAGCCGACCCACAACCCACGCCGGGACAGCGCGTGGTTTTTGTCTGTACGTCTGGGCTGCGGGCGTGGCGGGCGGCCAAACGGTGTGCCGCGCTTGGGCATCACCGGGTTGCCATCGTTGGAGACGGAATGTGAGTGGGGTTGTTCTCTGCATTGGGGGTCTGGATTCAAGCGGCGGGGCAGGGGTGTTGCGCGACAGTGCGACGGTGCACGCCCTAAACGGCACCGCGCGCGTTGCCGTCACCGCGGTGACCGCCCAAAGCGACCGCGCCGTCACCGCCGTGCACGCCGTCCCACCCAAGGTTGTGACGGATCAAATCGCCATCGCCGGTCCGGTGAGCGCGGTCAAAATTGGCATGCTGGGCAGGGCAGGGATCGTCGAGGCGGTCGCCGCTGCTGTGCCCCGCGCCCCGTGCGTTTTGGACCCGGTGCTGATGTCCAGTTCCGGTCACATGTTGCTGGATGATCTTGGTGTCACGGCCTTATTGGACCGGCTGTTGCCAAAGGTCGACCTGTTGACACCGAACGTGCCGGAACTGGCCGCTTTGGCGCGCCGCCTTGGCGTCCCGGAGGGCGATCATAGCGCCTGTGTCGAGCGGCTTTTGCAACGGGGATGTGGGGCGGTTCTGGTCAAGGGGGGGCATGCGGAAGGCCCCGTCAGCGTCGATCACCTGTATCGCCTAGGTGTCCCATGTGTGGCCTTCACGGCGCCCCGGATTGATGCCACGCTCAGAGGGACCGGGTGCCGATTGGCCAGTGCCATCGCGGTGCATCTGGCACAGGGTGCCAGTCTTGTTGATGCGGTGACCGCCGCAAAACACCATGTCCATGATGCCCTGTTGGTCGCCCAAGAAGCGCTTGATCTGGGTGAAAAACTTACCGTCCGCCCCTGATGATCAAAGCGCATCTGAGTGTTTCGGACAGTTCCGGGACGGAAGAAGACCTGATCGGTAAACGTAAATAAATTGGTTTCCCGATTGCCACGGCAAACCGAAAGATATAAGTTTACCGTGCATGTGACAGCGGGGGCCAAAGTGGCAAATCTAAGTTCAGTGGCACGGTCTGCCTATAGTGATCTCTTGCGTCTTCTGAAAGACGATATGGTCGCGAATGTGCGTGGCTCGCTTGTTACCAAGGAGCGCGGTGGCAAGGTTTATTGGTACGCGGCCGAAAAAATCGGCACCTCTGTCAAGTTCTGGTATATCGGGCCGGACAGCGCCGAGACGCGCACTCGTGTGGACCGCATGAATGAGCTTCGCGAATGGGCCGCAGAGCGCAAGCTGGAACGCGCGCGGCTTGCGCGTCTGCTGCGCGCCGAGGGTATGACCCCGGTCGATCGCGGAACGGGCGGGTTGCTGCTCGCCATGGCAAAGGTCGGCACATTCCGGCTGGGTGGCACCCTGATCGGGACGAATGCCTTTCGTCTGATGGAGGGAGAGCTTGGCGCCACTCTTCCCCTTGGCAGCGTGGCCAACACCGGGGATATTGACATCGCGCAATTCGAACGCCTGTCGGTTGCCTTGCAAGACGCGGTCGAGCCATCGCTGGCCCAGACCTTTTCGGCGCTCAAATTCGATCCTGTTCAGGGCCTTGATCGTGACAGTGTCTGGCGGTGGCGCCAAAGCGGCAAGACGGGGATGATGATTGAATTTCTCACCCCGTCCTTTGATGCCGCCGAAGGCATTCGCGATCTCCCCGCTCTGGGCGTCAAGGCGCGGGCGCTGCATCACCTGAATTACCTGATTTCGGACCCGATCCATGTGGTTGCGCTCTATCGTGATGGGATTCTTGTGCAGATTCCGCGGCCCGAGAAATTCGCCATCCACAAACTGATCGTGGCAGACCGTCGCCGTGACGGGCCTCAGTCCTTCAAGGCAGAAAAAGACCGTCAGCAGGCGGCGTTCCTTATTGAGACCATGTCCGAGGATCGTCCTTCCGACATTTGGGATGCCTATGAGGACGCACTGGCACGCGGTCCCAAATGGCGTGAGAGGATCGCACGGACGTTGGAACGTATGCCCGTCACACGCGACATCCTGATGGCGTGCGAGGCGGGATAGACCCCCAAGTCCGCTGATATGTGTTGGATTGGGCGGGTTGGCACCAAACGATGATTTCGGAGAACGGCAACCTGACGCGGGTTGCGGCGGTTCTGGGGATTTCTCGCCCGACGCTTTATCGCGAGATGAAGCAATACCACATTCGCAAGCCGTCCTCTTCCGAGGTCTAAAAGTTTTGCGGGATACAAAGAGGCCAGCCTTCGGGTTGGCCTCTTTATGTTTGTGACGTCAGGCGACTTTTTGCAGCCGATGAAACTGGGCCCCTGCGTAGATCAAAGGGTCTCCTGCGGCCTGAACGACATCTTCGATGCGACCGATGAAAATCCGATGGGTGCCGGAGTCTGTTTCGGTCAACACATCACAAGACAGGCTGGCGAGCGCTCCCGGCAGACGCGGCAATCCGCGCGGGCACTCTTGCCAGTCGCCAAGGTCGAACTTGGCAATCCCGCTGTGCCCATTTGCCCCGGCAAAGGTCATGGCAACATCACTTTGGTGTTGGGCCAACAGGTGCACGCTAAAACGACCGGAGCGGGTGATTTCCGAACAGGTGCCAGTCCGGTTGTTGACACAAACCAAAAGGCTTGGCGGGGCATCGCTGACCGAACAGACCGCCGTGGCAGTGATGCCGCGCCGCATCTCGCCGGTTCCGGTTGTGATCAAGGTCACGGCCCCCGGAAACAGCCCCATTGTGGCGCGAAAGGTTGCTGTGTCGATGGTCATGTCACGCCGCCTGCAGGCTTGTAAGATACTCTTGCGCGGCGGTCGGATCGGCAAACCACGGGAAGAAATCGCGTGGGTCATCAAACCCATTGGCGATGCGATGCGCCAGTCCCGGCAGCACCTGCGCCGAGCCCATGATGTCCAGCACGAAAGGCGGCGGTGGCAACAGCATCATATTGGTCCAACGCACAACCCATTGGGCATACTGCCAAAACCGCTCAAACGTGGCCTGCATCCAAGCGGCGTCAAAGGGATGATCGCCATGCTGTTCGCCATGGCGCAAGATCGCATCAAGGTAAACACCCGCCGCCTTGGCGGCATTGTTTGCGCCCTGACCCGTGATCGGATCGTTGAGACAGACCGCATCGCCCATCCCCAAAACCAGCGCCCCAGAGGGCAGCGTACCCACAGGTTTGCGCACGGTCGGCGGGAACCGTCCGGCAAGGATACCGTCTTCGTCCGTGAGCTCGATGTTGCGGCACCGATCCGCTTCCCAAGGCAAGAACGTGCTGAGAATGTCCTTCGATTGGGCAAGATGTTCAGCGGGGGTTTTGACATCGCGCCAGCAATCCATCGGACCCCCCGGCACGCCTTCAAACACCATGATTTCGCAGGGACCAGACTTGGTCAGCGCGGGAAATACGAAATATTCGCCGACACCGGGAATGAGGTTGAAACTGACGGCCGAAAAGTTTTCGCGGGGCGTCATGCCATGCACATAAGTCAGCGCCAGCGCGCGTTGCGGCGCGTCAAAGGGCGACCGCTCCGCATCCCGTTCAAACAGCTTGCCGATGTCGCCTTTGCCAGAGGCGACAATCACCAAATCGGCGGATTTTGCTTCGACTTCGAGCATCGGGATGTCGGCCTGCGTGATGATCAACTTGCCGCCCAAACGTTCGAACTCGGCAAGCCAACGTGGCATTTTCACCCTTTGGTCGATGGATTGGGCCTTTTGATCCAGACGCGAGGACCATTCGATGACCTTGCCCGGCCCTTCGGGATTGGGGACGGAAAAGGAAATACCTTCCACCGGCGGGCAGTCGTCCTCCCAAAAATTGATGCCAAGATCGCGCTCCAACGTGAGGGCGGCGTCGAACTGACATTGCGATGAGGTCACGCGCCCGTTGGCGATCTCATGTGCGGTGCGATCTTGGATCATTTTCACGTCATAGCCCTTTTGCAAGAGGCCAATGCCAAGTTGCAGGCCGGACTGACCGCCGCCGACAATTGTGATGCGTTTCATAGTGTCTCTCCTGTTGGTTTTGCTGTGCGTCAGTCGATGAGGCGCGGGATGGCCGGGGTTTTTCCCTCTGGTCCCATGGTGGTGTAGCCGCCATCGACGCGGATATCGGTGCCGGTGATGAATCCGGCCTCGTCTGAGCACAGGAACATGATGGCATTCGCCACCTCTTCCGGGTCTCCAACGCGATCAAACAAATGATAGTCGGCCCCAACCTTGTCGGTTTTCGCGCGGTCGCCGCCGGTGAGATTGTCCATGATGTTGGACCAGGTCCAGCCGGGGGACACCGCGTTGACGCGGATGCCATCGGGGGCCAGATCCATTGCCTGATTGCGGGTCAATTGCAGGATCGCCGCCTTGGACACGGGATAAAGCCAGCGGCCCGTTTGGGCAACGCGGGCCGAGATGGAGCCAAAATTGACAATGGCTCCTTTGTTTTGCGCAAGCTGTTCGCGGGCGGCTTGCATCAGCATCACCGACCCAACAAGGTTCACATCCAAAGCTTCGAGCCATTCGGTGCGTGTGCTTTCAGCCCCGTTGTCCAGATATGTGGCCGCCACGTTGACGAGAAAATCAATCCGGCCATATGTGTCGACAGTGCCTTTGACGAGGGCGTCGATATCGGCATCCGAGCGCAAATCCGCGCGGATAAAATGCACGCCATCTCCCTTGAGCGTCTCTCCATTTTCCGCGTCAATATCGGCCACGACCACCTTGACGCCGTACGATTTAAACGCGTCAACCACGGCAACGCCAATTTTCGTGGCACCACCGGGAATGATTGCGACTTTGTCTTTCAGTCCACGCATTTTGTGCTCCCTGTTGTTGGTTTTATAAAAGAAAGCTTGCGGAGAGTGGGGGGGAACGCGCTATCCTGATCGCGCGGACAGAGTCCATATTGCGAAAAAATATACTTTAGGCCTAAAATAGACTGCCGCACAGACGTCCTAAATGACCATATCAGGGGAGGCGCATGACTCGTTTCGATGGACAGCCAGCAACGGAGGGCTTGCCTCTTGGGGCGCATCCGCTGTTTTCGAGTGACGATTTGGATGAAACCCGCGACTGCGTGGCGCGGGTGTATTGCGATCATCGTTTGGAAACCATCGGGTCCGGTCGCCTTGCCGCGCGGCACAACCGTCTTGCGGGGCGGTCCCTGTCCATCAATGTCATGACCTATGGGGCAAAGACCCTGATTGCACCGGGCGAGCTTGAGCGGTTTTATCTGTTTCAGGTTCCGATCCGTGGCTCGGCGTCGGTGACCAATGGCCCGAACCGACATGAGATCGGTGGCGGGTTTGGCGGCGTGCTCAACCCGGATGCACAGACCTGCATGATCTGGAGCGAAGACTGCGTGCAAGTGCAGGTGCAGATTGAGAAGGCCGCCTTGCTCGATGCGGCGCGGGCCGAGTTTGGTTTGCCGTCTGGTCAGACGCTTCATTTTGACGGTGCCAATGACATGCGCGGCGGCGAAGGCCGTGCCTTTATGAGCGTCTTAGACTTTGTGATGCGTGAAGCAGAACGAGGGACCAATCTGGTCGACGGAGACACGCTTTTGGCACGTCAGCTTGAGCGCACGTTGATGATCGGGGTGTTACAAACGCAGGCCCATAATCTTGATCCGATGAGGGGCGGGGCGGCGGGGCCGGTTCCGCGCGTGCTGCGCCGCGCCGAAGAGTTCATGCGCGAAAACCTGCACAATCCGATCATGATTGAAGACATCGCGCAATATGCGGGGACCAGCGTTCGGACCCTGCAAAGCATGTGCCGGACGCGATATGGCCGCGCCCCGATGACGGTTTTACGCGATCTTCGGCTGGAACAGGCGTGGGAAGATTTGTCGAACCCCAAGCTGGACACAAGCGTCACGACGGTGGCCATGGCGCTTGGGTTCTTTCATCTTGGTCGGTTCTCCGAGCATTACCGTCGAAAATTTGGCTGCACACCGATTGAAACACTGCGCGCGGCCAAACGTCCGTAGTCACTCAGGCGGGTTCAGACATGTCGTCCCACCAGCTTTCGTCCATCTCCGGGCGCGGGATCGCGGACAGCAGGCTTTTGGTGATTGCGGATTGCGGATGCTCAAACACGTCCTCGACCGGGCCCTGATCCACGATTTCCCCGTGGTGCAAGACCACGACCGTGTCGCACAGATGGCGGATCACGGATAAATCATGGCTGATAAAGGCCAAGGTGAGCCCCATATCCCGCGCCAGATCGGCCAAGAGAGACAACACCTGTGCCTGGCTGGACACGTCGAGGCCAGAGACGATTTCATCGGCCAAAATGAACCGCGGCTCCAAGGCGATTGCCCGCGCAATGCCGACACGTTGCCGTTGTCCGCCGGACAGTTCATGCGGATAGCGATCTGCAAATTGCGCGGACAGGCCGACCTTTCCCAAGGCTGTGATCGCAGCCGCCCGGTCCCCACCCCGGCCATAGCGTTTCATCGGTTGGGCGATGATGCGCCACACCCTGTGGCGCGGGTTGAGCGAGGACATCGGGTCTTGGAAAATCATTTGAAGATCTCGGCGCAGCGGTCGCAGTGCGGCTTCGTCCAATGCGCCAATGTCCTTTCCGTCAAACAGAACCTGACCAGACTCGGGGGCCAACAAGCGCACCAGAATGCGCCCAAAGGTCGACTTTCCCGATCCACTTTCGCCCACAATCCCCGTGATACGCCCCTCTGGGATGTCAAGGCTAAGGCCTTTGAGAACCTCGACACGCGGAGCTGGACCAAACAGGGGTTTGTGGGCGCGATCCGCGAAAGACAGGCGCAGATCGCGGATGGAAAACAGGGCAGGGCGCGTGGGGTGCGTCATCTGGTTCATCGGCGACCTCTCTGAGCATAAAGGGCATCTGCGGCCAGTGTTTCGCGGTGCAATTCGGTGATCAGTGCCGCAGGCACCGGTTGAAACGGCTCGGCGCTGACGTTCGGTGTCGGCGTCGCGGCGATGAGGGCCTGTGTGTAGGGATGCGCGGGGTTTTCAAAAACGGTCCGTGTTGCGGCGTCCTCGATCACACGCCCGGCAAAGAGCACGGTGACTTTTTGGCTGATCTTGGCGACCACGCCCATGTCATGGGTGACAAACAAAACGGCGGTGCCGGTTTCCCGTTGCAGTTCTCGAATGAGACGCAGGATTTGCTTTTGTACGGTCACATCCAGCGCCGTGGTGGGTTCATCAGCCACGATCAAGCGCGGCGAAGGCGCAAAGGCGGCGGCGATCAAAATCCGCTGGCGCATCCCACCGGACAGCTCATGCGGATAACTGTGCATCACCCGGTCAGGCGCGCGAATATGCACCCGATCCAAAAGCTCGCGGGCACGGGCAAGCGCGCGCTGATGGCTCCAACCGTGAATTCGGGTCAAGGGATCGGTGATCTGTGGCCCGATTTTACGCACCGGATTGAGAGCGGTCAGCGGGTCTTGTGGAATGAGGGCGGACATTTTGGCCACGGTGCTGCGGCGGGTGGCCGGGGTCATCGCATTGAGATGCGCCCCCTCCAAGAGAATTTCACCCTCGGTCCTTTTGATCCTATGGGGAAGAATGCCAAGAACGGCCTTGCCAATCATCGACTTTCCGGCCCCACTTTCTCCGACAAGGGCACGCACCTCGCCGGGTTCCAATTGCAGCGACACATTGCGCAAAAGCCGTTGGCCTCGGGGCAGGGCGATGTTGAGGTTGATGATGTCAAGCGTGTGGGCGTGAGCTGTGGTCATGGTCATTTGAGCACCGGATCGAAGTGTTGCTTAAGACCTTCGCCAAGCGTTGAGAAACTCAGAACGGTCATGAAAAGGGCGATCAGCGGGAACAAAAGCACCCACCATGCAAAATGGATGGCGCCTCGCCCTTCGGCGATCATTGACCCCCAGGTGGGATCATCCGAGGAGATCGACAGGTTCACAAAGCTCAGGATCGCTTCGACAATCACCGCGATGCCCATTTCCAACATCAAAAGCGCGATGATCGAGGGCATCACATTGGGCAAGATTTCACTGACCAAGGTGGCGGCGCGGCGAGCACCGCCAATCCGGGCGCTATCGACATAATCCATACGGGCCTGAACCATGGTTTCGGCCCGGATCACCCGCGCGAACCGGGTCCAGTCAATCAGCGCAATTGCGGCGATGACGGAGCCAAGCCCGGTGCCCATCACGGCCACCAAAAGCACGGCAAACAGGACCGGCGGGAATGCCATCCAAATGTCGACCAGCCGAGAAATCACCCGGTCGGCCCAACCGCCATAATAGCCCGCAATCAGGCCGAGCGCAGAGCCAAAAATCCCGGTGGTCGTGGCGGCAATCAGACTGACGAAAAGGGCAATGCGCGCGCCGTAAATGATGCGTGATAGGACATCGCGGCCAAGGCTGTCGGTGCCGAGCCAATATCCGGGCTCGCTGCCCTCCATGAAAAACGGCGGAAGACGTTCCATCATCAGATCTTGTGCCAACGGGTCTTGCGGCGCGATCAGTGGCGCAAACAGAGCCGCCGCCGCAATCAAGCCGATCCAGAACAGCGGCAACCACAACCGAAAATTGGTATCGGTGAGGATCAGCCGGGGGGAATTCGTGGAGACATCAGCCATGGCGCAACCTCGGGTTCAGGAATGTGTAAGAGAGATCGACCAAAAGGTTGATCACGGTAAAGAGCGCCGCAAAGAGCAGCACGATGCCTTGGATGAGCGGAAGATCCCGGTTGATCACGGCATCAATGGCCATGTTGCCAAGCCCCTCAAAGGCGAACAGACGTTCGACAATCACGGTGCCGCCGATGAGAAACGTGAACTGAACCCCCACAAGCGCCAAGGTTGGCAAGGCGGCATTGCGCAGCGCTTCGCGCAAGATCACCGCGGTCTCGGAAAAGCCGCGCACCCGCGCCAGCGTCGTGTAATCCTGCGTCAACGCCTCTTTGAGGTTCTGTTTCAACAGTTGCGCGATCATCGCGGCCAAGGGCAGCGCCAGCGACATCGCAGGCATGAGCATATGCGATAAGGTTGAGCCAACGACATCCAGCCGCCCTCGCAGCAACCCTTCGAAAATGTAGAAGTTCGTTGTGAAATCAATGTCGATGCGGGGGTCGACCCGACCTGAGATTGACAGGACCGGCCAGAGCACACCAAACACCAAAACAAAGATCAGACCCCAAAGAAAATCCGGCACCGACAAAACCGCGCCGCTTGTCAGATCAAGCCCAACTTCTGTCCCTGTCCCACGTTTGCGCGCCCCGATGACGGCAACACAGCCACCAAGCGCCACTGCGAGCAAAAGCGCGATACTGGAGAGTTCGAGTGTCGCGGGCAATCGGCCCAGCACAAGCTCGGCCACGGGTTGGCGCAGGGTGATCGAGGTGCCAAAATCGCCGTGCAAGACGCCGCCAAGCCAAATGATGAATTGTTCGGCCAGGCTTTTGTCAAAGCCATAGACCGCGTTGAGGGCGGCAATGTCTTTCTCCGTCGCACCGGGTGGCAGCATCATTGCAATCGGGTTTCCGGGCGCAACACGGACAAGGACAAAGACCACAATAGCCACGCCAAACAGCGTAATCGCAGTCGTCAACAGCCGCACAAAGACGGTTTTCAGGAGCATGGGGTTCTCACATGAATTAGGGCCCGGGCCGCAGGCTATGCGGACCGGGTGCTTGGCCTGATGGGGTTCAGGCTTTGGTCATGGCTTGGGGTAGCAAATCGCCGGATGTGTAGGGCACCACATTCACCGTGGACGCATAAACGATGGGCATCACATATTGCAAAATCGGGATGACATAGCCCTCTTCAGCGATGTAGCGCGACACGTCTTTATAGCCCTGAATCCGTTTGTCTTCATCGGGTTCGACAAAGAGCGGCCCAATTTTTTCAACCAGATCGGGGCTGTCCCAAACCGCATGGGGCGAAGGGCCGAACATTGAGAACCCTGTGGAGGTCGAGGGGTCGCCGATCGAGTTCCCCCAGTTGTAAAACGCCGCCGGGGCCAAGGTATCAGAGGCGCGCAACTCATAGTGCTTGGCGATCTCATAGACCTCAATCTCGGCGTTGATCCCGACCTTGCGCCACATCCCAACAATCGCTTGGATCATCTCGTAATCCTTGGGTTTGAACCCGCGTGTGGTTTGGATCGTGAAGGTCACCGGATTGTCGGTGGAATAGCCGGACGCGGCCAAAAGCTCTTTGGATTTTTCGGGGTCGTATTCCACCACGATGCTGTCGTCATAGGCGGCGTAACCGGGCACTTCGAGGGTGGATAGGGCCACACCATACCCGCGCAACAGACGATCAATGATGAGTTGTTTGTCAATCGCGTGATGGGCAGCAAGGCGGACGTTCTTATCCAACATCACGTCGATGTCGTTCAGAAAAATCATACCAATATCGGTGATCGGCACAGCCACACCGGACAGGCCGTCTTTGGCGATCAGGCGGTCGTATTCCTCATAGGGCATGTTCGAGGTCACATCGACATTGCCCGATTCAATTTCTGCCACACGCGAGGCGGCATCGGTGACGAATTTGATGGTCACGGTGTCAAACTCTGGTGCGCCGCCCCAATAATCCGCAAAGGCTTTGAGCCGCACATAGGCGCCCTGTTCATAAGCGTCGACCATATAGGGGCCAGTGCCGATTGGTGCCTTTTCAAACCCGTCTGATCCGACCTCTTCGTAATATTTCTTTGGCAGGACAAAGGCCGTGAGGAAGGCCATCCATTTGAACAGTGCGGGCTCAAAGCTGAACACATCGCCAGTGATCACATTGCCCTCAACGGAAAAGTTCCCAATTTTCGACCAGACGAATTGCATCGGGTTTCCGGTCGCGGGATTGGCCGCGCGGGTCAGGGACCACACCACATCTTCGGGGGTGAAATCATCGCCGTTGTGCCATTTGACGCCCTCGCGGACGGTCATGGTGATTTTGGTTTTGTCGTCGTTGAATCCCCACTCGGTCAAAAGGCCGGGGCCAAACGACAGGTCAGGGGCTTGGTCGATGAAGCGGTCGAACACGGCGAGGTAAATGGATTGCAGCGCGGGGTTCACCGCCGCCGGGCCTGTAGTTGGGTCCCAGCTCTGCACCGGAATATTATAGGCGATGGTCAGGCTGTCGGCACTCTGTGCCAAAACAGGTGCTCCCGTTGCGATCAAAGCGGTCAGGGCCGCCGATGCGCCGATAAATCCGCGCCGTGTCAGTTGTGTCTTTGCAGTCATATGCGAAGCTCCCGTTGATTGAAGGTGGCCCATTTGTCGGGCTCTGTTTCTGGTGATAGTTTGAGCATATAAAGTTTAAAGTTAAAGCATAAACTTAAGGCTCAAACGACATTGATGTCGATTTGTCTGTCACTTGATCATTTGCGCCGCAAAAAATCCCGATCCGGCACCGGTCCCGGCCCCCGGCCAGGCGGCTGCTCCAATCAGGTGCAGCCCTTCTATCGGCGTGTGCCCGTCGGCAAAGCCGCGCACAGGGCGGAAAAGAAAATTCTGGCTCAGGTGATGAGAGCCACAGATTTGGTCGCCGCCAACAAGATTGGGGTTTTCCGCCTCGAGATCGAGCGGCGAGACAAGCGACTGTGCGCAGATGGTGGCGCGAAAACCGGGGGCTTGCTCTTCGATCAAATCCAGCGCGCGTTCCGCCATCAGACTCTTTGCATCTTCCCAATTTCGTGAAGTAATTTCGCCTTTTGCATCGCCTTTGATCTCGGCCGGGACCACCCGGACCTGAACCCAAAGCGTGTGCTTTCCATCCGGGGCACGAGCGGGATCGAACACTGTCGGTTGGCCAACAACAAGAAGCGGCGTGTCGGGCAAAAGCCCGGCAAGCGCTTGAGCATAAGTGCGCGCAGCGGTGTCGATGCTGCGCCCGATATGGACATATGCGAAAGTGCCAAGCGCCTCTGCCGCCCATGGCACAGGCGCATCCAAGGCAAGATGGATCATCATTGTTCCGGGCGCATGGCGGAATTTTTCGAGACCAGTGTCAAACCGCACATCCTGTGTGCCGCCCGTAAGGCGCAACAGGTGTTTGGGGGCCAGACCTGCCAAAATGGTTGAGGCTTCGACCTTTTTGCCATTCACGACAACGCCTGTGGCCCTGCCGTTTGTGTGCGCGATCTCTGTCACATCGGCGTTGCATTCGACGGTGCCGCCGTGCGCCTTGATCATGGCGACCAGCGCGCGGGTGGCGACATCTGCACCGCCCTTGCCAATCACCATGCCCATGGCCTGACCCCCCATCGCTTCGAGATAGGGGAAAATCGCGCCTCCGGCAATGTCGGGCGCGAAATCGAGATGCATCCCCCATGTCGATAGCGCGGTGCGCAGGCGCGGGTCTTCAAAGGTGTCTTCCAACCACGCGCGCGGCGAACTCATCAGAAATTGCGCCACCTCAAGAGTTTTCGCCGTTCCCAGAGACCGCCAGATTTTCCAGACGAATTTGAGCAGGGGCCAGCGTTGCATCGGGGTGCCAAGCAGCCCCCCGACCACACCAGCGCGGACGGGAAACGCCGCCATCAGCTCGCGCCATGTCGCCTTGTCAGCCTCGGAGGCGAAGGTGGCCAGCGTCTCCTCCACATCCGTGGACACGCCGACATAATCGCCCGGCTCCATAGCCTGTGCAAAGGGGCGCGAGATGGGGACAAACCCCATTCCGTGCCGCGCCATTTCCTCCCCATGCTGGGCCATAAAGGCCGAACCCGCAAACATCGACAGGTTCATCGCCGCGACATCGTGACGAAAGCCGGGGAGGGTCAACTCTTCGGTACGCACAGCGCCGCCGGGGGTTGGCGCGCGCTCGAAAACACGAACTTTTTTGCCCCTTGCAGCCAGATCGGCCGCCGCGACAAGGCCGTTGATCCCGGCCCCAATGATGACGATCGGCGTGCTCATCCCTTACCCCGCAAAGCTTTTGACAGTGGCCAAAGCCCCATCGAGTTTGTCGCCCTTGACATCGTCGAGAGCGGCGACACGCAGACGACGCATCCAATCGGCGGCATCATTGCGACCCTTCAAGAGATCAAGCGCGCCCATCACGCGTGCAAATTTCGACAGACCACGGGCATGGGTGTCGGAATAGCCCTTGATCAGGCGATAATTGGCCAACACTTCGGAGGCGAGCGCCGGGTCCGTTTTGGCCACGTCCATCGCGGTGTTGAACCACGCGGCCATATGCGCCATTTCACTTTCGTGACGCAGCAATTTGCGGCGGATCGGCCGCAGGGACGACACCACCCAGAGCATCATAAATCCACGCAAACTATCGGTGCGAATACGTCGCCCTTTGTCGAAATGCTTGGTGTAAAACGCTTCAATGCCTTTGCGTCTTTGTAGCCACTTCCCGATGGATTTGGGTAAGGTCGTGGCGAATTCCTCAAAACGCGGGTGGAAATATTCGGTGAGCATGAGGACTTGATCGTCTTTGACGACAACTTCGTCTTTGACACGCTCAAACCGTGATGCCCGTGTTTTGATATCCGCAACCCGCAACAGATCATCATAGCACAAAGCGCGGGCGCAATATTTGGCAGCATTCATGCTGAGATCAAACGGCGCGGCATCCAGCGCGACCATCTTTTCGACCATATCAAGATAGTCGGAACCATAGGCAACATCTTGGTAGTCCACGACTTTTTTCAAACCCAGAGCGGTCATGTCCTTGACCGCATCCGGCAAGGCCGCAACGCGGGCCTCAAGGGCCGCCCATTTGGTGGCGAGCTTTTGCGGAACATGCAAAACCGGCACGATGGGCGCTGCGATCTCTTCGGGGAGCGGCGCAGGTTTGGTGCCTTTTGCAATCTCGTAGGCCTCGCCAAACGCTCGCAAACTCGCCTCAACACCGCGGCCTGAGCCACGGATCACGTCTTCAAAACTGTCGCGGGGAAACGGCAGGGCACCTGATCCCGCCAGCGCGCCAAGCAGGGATGACGAAATCACTGACCCGGCTTTTTTCGCCACGCTTTCCATATCAAAGGCGACGACATGATCCGCCGCGATGCCCATGGCTTCGACCACGTCTGTGCCATCCACGCGGCCATCGCCGGGATTGATTTTTTCCGACACGGCGGCGATGCGGTGGGTGGAGGTGATCAACGTGGTGCGACCCGGCGTCACAAAGCCGCGCATAATCGCCCGTCCGCCTTCCATCAACTCCGACGCGATGAGAATGTCGACATCCCCGATCGAGGGGGACAAGGAAAACACCGGCGCGCGGCCGGTGTCGCGGCACATTTCGACATAATAAATGGTCGCGCCCGTCCGCTGGGCCACGCCCGCGACCGAGGTGGATTGGGCGCGATAGCCATTGGCTTCGGCCACGGCCACGATCCAGTTGGTGAGCACACCACCGCCTTGACCGCCGACCGCGAGCGCCGCCAGTGTGATGACTTTCTCTCCGTCAGGGCCGGGAGACCGGCGGGCGACAATCGGGTTTGCTTGTATGTTCATGGAGCGGTTCCTTAGGCAAAAGCCACGCGTTTCGCGTCGCGACGGCTTTGCAGCCAAGAGATGATTTTTTGGCTGCGGCGGGCGCGGCGTTTTTCGCCAGCACTTGGATTCGACACGATTTCGGCCTGAAAGAAGGAGGGGCAGAGCACGGCAGCATCCGCCACCTCACCACAGTTGCCACAGCCGACGCAGGTTTGATCAATCGCGGCCACCGGATCATCGCGCAGGGGGTCGCCGGTGTCCTTGACCGAGAGGGACGGACAGCCCGACAGGCGCATGCAGGCGTGATCGCCGGTGCAAATATCCTCGTCGACGCCAAAGCGTGGGCGCACGACGCGTTTTCCCTCTTTGGCGGCCTTTGCCAGTTCGGGTTTCACCCGGCGTTGTTTGTTGAGCATACATTCGGAGGAGGCGACGATCACCTTCGGACCCTCTTCCTCGGTGGTCAGCGCCTCTTTCAACGTGTCGCGTACTTTTGTCACATCATAGGTGCGATCAATCTGACGGATCCATTTGACGCCCATGCCTTTGCAGGCCTCAACGATGGAGTTTTGGGTCTGTTTGGTTTTGTTCGTGGCGCGCGAGGACAGGATGTCCTGACCGCCTGTCGCCGCCGAGTAGAAATTGTCGACAATGACGATGACATTGTCGGATTTGTTGAACACGGCGTTGCCGACCGAGCTGGTCAGGCCGTTGTGCCAGAACCCGCCATCGCCGACGAAGGAAATCGAGCGACGGCCCTTTTTGTTCTCATTGTGAAAGGCCGCGGCGGAGGCAGGGCCAAGGCCATAGCCCATCGTTGTCGCCCCAAGATCAAACGGCGGCATGATGGAAAACAGGTGACAGCCGATGTCAGAGGAGATGTGATGTTCGCCAAGCTCTTCTTCGACCAATTTGGTGGCGGCAAAGATTGGACGTTCCGGGCAACCCGTGCAGAACCCTGGTGGGCGGGCAGGCAGCACCTTGGAAAGATCAGGGATCGCGATCGGGTCTTCGTTGGAGGCCAGTTTGGCCACTGGCAGCATGTCAGGCGCATGGTCGGACAGGAATGTGCCAAGGCCGTCGACCATGACTTGCCCGGTGTACTCCCCACCCATCGGCAACATGCCCTTGCCTTCGAGTTTGACCGTCTTGCCGGCTTTGTAGAGCATATGCGCGATCTGTTGTTCGATGTAGTTGGGTTGACCTTCCTCAATGATCAAGACCGCATCCTTGCCCTCGCAGAAGGCCATGATTTGACTGTCAACGAGAGGATAGACGCAATTGAGCACCAACATATCCATCTCGGTGTCGCCATAGAGATCGGCCAGTCCCAGACGGTTGAGCGCCCGGATCACGGTATTATAAGTGCCACCTTGAAGGATCAGACCCACCTTGCTGCCCGGTGCGCCGAACCGTTCGTTGATCTCGCGATCCAGAATGAATTTTTGCGCGGCTGGCAGGCGTTTGGTCAGCTTTTCTTCTTCGTGCAGATAGGTCGCGGGCGGCAATACGATACGGTCCAGTTTGCGCGCCGGGTTTTCGAGCGCATCAGAGACGGTCACCGGCGGGCGTTTGTTGTCACGCGCCTCGAAATGACCGTGGACGTGACACGAGCGGATGCCGACCTGTAACATCACAGGGGTGTTCGACACTTCGGACAGCTCAAAGCCATCCCCGACCGCTTTGACAATGGCGGGCAGGTTGGGGCGCGGGTCCAACATCCAGACCTGAGATTTCATCGCGAACGCATAGGTGCGTTCCTGCATGATCGACGAGCCTTCGCCGTAATCTTCGCCCACAATGATCAATGCGCCGCCCGTGACGCCCCCCGACGCAAGGTTGGACAGGGCGTCCGAGGCGACATTGGTGCCGACGACGGATTTATAGGTCACGGCACCACGGATCGGATAATGGACCGAGGCCGCGAGCATGGCCGTGGCGGTGGCCTCGCTGGCGGAGGCCTCGAAATGCACCCCAAGCTCGCTGAGGATCTCTTCGGCATCCGCCAACACATCCATGAGGTGGGAAATCGGCGAGCCTTGATAGCCCCCGACATAGCCGACGCCGTTTTCCAAAAGCGCCTTGGTGATGGCCAAGATGCCTTCACCGGCAAAGGTGTCGCCCTCACCTTGTTTGAGTTTTTGGACTTCCTTGGCAAATGATCTTTCGGCCATGGGGGTCTCCTTTAAAAATCGTGATGGCGGATGTCATAGAACACCCGCAAAAGAATCTTGTTGAGCTGCGCGCGTTCGTCTTGTGTGAGAGCGGCAAGCATGGTGTCGCGCATGCCAAGCATGGCTGGCCAAGCAGTTTCATAGGCGGTGCGCCCGGCATCGGTGAGGCTGATTTTGCGCACACGGCTGTCACCGTCTTGTCCTTCGCGACGGATCAGGCCGGCCTTTTCCATTGTATCGAGTGTGCGCGAGAGGGTGGATTGTTTGATCACGGTCAGCACTGACAATTCGCCGATCGTGCAGGGGCCGCCATCGAACAAAACGACGAGGGCGCGCATTTGAGCCACGGAGACGCCCACCTCTTTGAGCGTGGCTTCAACCCCTTTGTTGTAGCGCGCCATGATCCGGTTCATCAGGTATGGTGTGAATTCTTCGAGATCTTCGGGACGATCCATCATGCGCCGAGCTCCTTGGCTGTCAGAAAGCCTGAGCCACCGGAGAGGCCGGGCCCCGGATGGGTGGACGCGCCGATATGATAGAGGTTTTTGATGCCGGTGTCGTGACGCAGAGTGTTGGCAAAGGGCCGCCAGAGGAAAAACTGATCGAGGGCACAGGCGCCGCCATAGGGATCGCCACCAACAAGGTTCATGTTGTAGCTTTCCAAATCCGCCGGAGAGATCGCGCGGCGGGTGACAATTTGATCTTTGAACCCATCAATATGGTGGCTGAGGATGGCCTCAACGCGGTCGGCATAGGCTTCGCGCAGCGCCTGCGTCCATTGCCCGTCGGCGGGCACGGTGATCTCGCCGCGCGCATCGCCTTTGACGGTGCGCGGCGCCTCGGGCAGTTGCAGCCAGAGCAGGGTTTGACCCTCTGGGGCGCGGCTGGGATCGGCGGCGGTGGGTTGGCCCACACAGATCGTTGGTACATCCGGCAACATCCCGCGCTCGGCTTCGTTGCCCGCTTTTGACACGGCATCAAGGCCGGGAGTGATGTGCAAAAGCTGGACGGTTTCAAGCCCCGGCGTGGTCCATTTCACTGGGCCGTTGAGTAGGTAGTGAAGTTGGAAGTTGCCTTTGCCGTATTTGTATTTGCGTAGGTTGTCGCTGTGTTTGGGGGAGGGGGCGAGCCTGCCATAGAGTTGATGCGGCGTGACGGAGGCAAGCAGTTTGCCCGCCCTGATCGTTTCGCCGTTTGATAATTTGAGGCCGGTCGCTTTGCCATTTGACACCAAAATTTCGGACACTTCAGCAGAGGTGCGCACGGTACCGCCGTTTTCCTCGATGATCGCGATCAGCCCGCGCACCATATTGGCCGCGCCGCCTTTCACGATGGGCGCGCCTGCCGCCTCCAGGGCAAAGCCGATCACCTGACCCATTTGGCCGGAAAATGCCGCCTCAGGACCAAGCCCCGCATGCAGGCACCACGGTGCCCAAAGCGCCCGCGTCAACTCATCCTCAAAAGAGGTTTCCAACCAACCGCGCATGGATTGCAACGCACCGCCCATGGTGGCGGCAAGCCCATGCGGCTTGCGTTTCCAGGCTTCCTTGCCCAGCAGCTTTGCGGTGGATTTCGACCAAGGATCGCCCCCCATCAGACCAAACAGCAGTTCGGCATCGGCACCAAAAGCCGCAAGATCCGCACCAAGCTGTGCGCCGTCGCCGCTGTGAATGGCATCAAAAGCGGCCATATTGGCGGCACGGTCCATTTTATAGGTCA
>NZ_PYIB01000010.1:0-893 GCF_009129705.1 Roseobacter sp. TSBP12 | reverse complement strand
GGATCGTCCGGATTGGCGCGCCGCCGTGCGCACCACAATTAACGAGGTAAACGAGTCTCATGCGTAAACGTAAAGGCATCATTCTTGCGGGCGGATCGGGCACGCGCCTGTATCCCTTGACAATGGCCATCTCAAAACAGTTGATGCCTATCTATGACAAACCGATGATCTATTACCCGCTGTCCGTGTTGATGCTGGCAGGCATTCAGGAGATCGCGATCATCACCACGCCCCACGATCAGGATCAATTCAAACGCCTTTTGGGGGATGGATCTCAGTGGGGCCTGTCCTTCACCTATATCGAACAGCCCTCTCCCGATGGGTTGGCTCAGGCCTATATTTTGGCCGAAGAGTTTCTGGATGGTGCCCCGTCCGCAATGGTGTTGGGGGACAATATTTTCTTTGGACACGGTTTGCCGGAAATGCTTGAGGCCGCGGATGCCAAAGACACCGGCGGGACCGTGTTTGGGTATCACGTGGCTGATCCCGAGCGCTACGGCGTTGTGAAATTCGACGCGGATGGCACCGTGGAAGAGATCATCGAAAAACCAGAGGTGCCGCCGTCAAACTACGCGGTTACGGGTCTGTATTTCCTTGATGGGGACGCTCCGAGGCGCGCCAAAGAAGTCAAACCTTCGCACCGCGGTGAAGTTGAAATCGTCACGCTTTTGGAAACCTATCTCGCGGATGGGACATTGAATGTTGAGCGTATGGGTCGAGGCTATGCCTGGCTTGACACCGGCACACACGGCTCTTTGTTGGACGCAGGCAATTTCGTGCGCACACTTGCAAAGCGGCAAGGGATGCAATCCGGCTGTCCCGAAGAAATCGCCTATACGCAAGGCTGGATCAGCAATGACACAATGCGCAAACATGCCGAAACCTTCAAAAAA
>NZ_PYIB01000009.1:0-885 GCF_009129705.1 Roseobacter sp. TSBP12 | reverse complement strand
GGATCGTCCGGATTGGCGCGCCGCCGTGCGCACCACAATCAACGAGGTAAACGAGTCTCATGCGTAAACGTAAAGGCATCATTCTTGCGGGCGGATCGGGCACGCGCCTGTATCCCTTGACCATGGCCATCTCAAAACAGTTGATGCCTATCTATGACAAACCGATGATCTATTATCCGCTGTCCGTGTTGATGCTGGCAGGCATTCAGGAGATCGCGATCATCACCACGCCCCACGATCAGGATCAATTCAAACGCCTTTTGGGGGATGGATCTCAGTGGGGCCTGTCCTTCACCTATATCGAACAGCCCTCTCCCGATGGGTTGGCTCAGGCCTATATTTTGGCCGAAGAGTTTCTGGATGGTGCACCCTCAGCGCTGGTTTTAGGCGACAATATCTTCTTTGGTCATGGTTTGCCTGAAATGTTGGCCGCTGCGGATGCCAAGGACATGGGTGGCACGGTCTTTGGCTATCACGTCGCTGACCCCGAGCGATATGGGGTGGTGAAGTTTGACGCCGAGGGCACCGTCAAAGAGATTATCGAAAAGCCGGCGGTGCCTCCTTCGAACTATGCGGTCACGGGGCTCTATTTCCTCGATGGGGACGCCCCCCGTCGCGCAAAGACCATTCAACCGTCTGAACGTGGCGAGCTTGAAATCGTCACGCTTTTGGAAACCTATCTAGCGGATGGGACATTGAATGTTGAGCGTATGGGCCGAGGCTATGCCTGGCTTGACACTGGCACGCACGGCTCTTTGTTGGACGCAGGCAATTTCGTGCGCACACTTGCAAAGCGGCAAGGAATGCAATCCGGCTGTCCCGAAGAAATCGCCTATACGCAAGGCTGGATCAGCAATGACACAATGCGCAAACATGCCGAAATGT
>NZ_PYIB01000008.1:0-516 GCF_009129705.1 Roseobacter sp. TSBP12 | reverse complement strand
ACCTTCAATCACGGTGGCACCCGGTCAAACGCCGTTGAAATGATCGATGATGAGATTATCGTCTTTATCACCCAAGACGCCATACTCGATGATCGCGATGCAATCAAAAACCTCACCAAATATTTCGAGAATTCGCGTGTGGGTGCCGTTTACGGGCGCCAGCTTCCTCACAATGATGCCAACCCGCTCGCAATCCACGCCCGGACGACAAGTTATGGTCCGGAAAGTTATGTCACATCGATGGAAAGCGATTATCCGGTCGGAATACGTAAGTGTTTCATGTCGAATTCATTCGCCGCTTATCGCCGTTCTGCCTTGTTGGAGGTAGGAGGATTTCCGGACGATGTGATCTTGTCCGAGGATATGTACGTCGCAGCCAAAATGCTCGAGCTGGGCTGGGAAATCGCCTATGCTGCCGACGCCCGTGCTCAACATTCCCATAACTATTCTGTTGCTGAAGAATTTCGCCGCTATTTCGATATTGGCGTTTTCCAAAGTCAGGAAGACTGGATTCTT
>NZ_PYIB01000007.1:0-340938 GCF_009129705.1 Roseobacter sp. TSBP12 | reverse complement strand
CGAGTCCGTGTGGGGGCACCACTAAGCCACAGATTTTGAACGAAATTTAGTTACATTGCCGGGTTGTCCGTCCGAACGTCCGAAGCTGTCCGAGTCGGACGTTTTTCAATTTCGCGAAATTCAAGCAGACCAGCATCGTAAAAGAAGGCGAGCAGCACGCCGAAATTAATCCGCGCGCTCGGGTTTGATTGGCTTTGTTCTGCCATGATGTCGAGTTCAGTTTTGGTCATCACACATCACCCGTCATCTGGTTCCATTCGCGGCCATCGAGCAAGCGCCCGGCTGCGCGTTTTCCCACGCGTTGCATCATGTTTAGCTTGTCGCCATGAAAACCCTGACCGCCCTCAAGATTGAGATAACGTTTTTTGTCCCAGTCCCCGGACTTCGGACAATTGCGCCAATCCGGATCATCACGGTCGCGGTCATAAATGCTGATCCACTCCCCCCACTGCTTAAAGAAGAACGCCACGCCAGCCGCTTCGCACTGGTCGCGCAGGGATCTGGCCCAATCCGGGTGCATTGGGCGGGCATTCTTGCCGCTCTCGCCGCCGACGATCACCCAGTCTAGAGCGGCAGCGAGATCACGACGATAGTGCAATCGGTCAAAGATAGATCCGCGCAGGGTATTAAGATGCATGAAAGGGTTGTCGGCCCAGATCATTGTCAGATCAACTGGCCCCAACAGCGGCTCGGCGCTGACAAAGCGCACGGCGGCGGGGGTGGCGAGTAACTCTGGGATACGCTTATCTGCGCTGGGTTGGTCGGAGATCGACGTGCCAAGCCATACGTTGGGTAGCGGAAACTTAGGTACATCGTGCGGAATTCCATGCAGATAGAATCCTGTAAGACCTTCTATTCCACCTCCAAAACCTTGAAATTCAGTTTTGAGCCGATCCATAAGTTTTGTGAGGTATTGGTGCGCGCGATCAGGCCTTTTTGTTAAAACTTGAAATGTGTGCCGCTGATTTCCTGCCATGACGGCGAACACGCGGTCGATCCATTCGTCCGGCACATCCTCATGGAACAGATCGCCATGGGCACAGACAAAGACCATGCGCGGTTTGCGCCAGTGCAGCGGTTTTATCAGTTCGCTTTCGATGAACCGGACCTGACCGTTGAATTGATAGCCGCCCGCCGCGTTGCGTTTGGTCAGGCCTTCGCGGGATGGATGGTTTTTAAGACGTGTGCCCGCCATCGTGGCCGCATAGCAGTTCTTGCACCCATCATCGACCAGAGTGCAGCCGTTGATGACATTCCAAGTTGCGTCTGTCCATTCAATTTTGGTTTTGTCACTCATGCCGCTACCTCGATCTCGGCAATGCTTTCGATCCGCACTGTTTCGCTTGCATCGATCGCGCGGACAAAGACGCGGTGTTTGATGTCGATCTGGTCGAGGATCTGCATGAGGGCGACGACATCGATGTTCATCAGCTCTGTGCCAATCAGCACGTCAAGGTCGGCGCCGGTTTCGGTGATGACACTGGCGGCCACAACGGGATCGCCATGTGCAATCTGCATGGTGATCGCGGCCATGATGATGCCGAGATCAAAGGAGTGTTTGTCTATTTTGGTCATATCAATCCCTCGGTTTCGCGCCGGCAGGAATTGCACAGGCGGTTGTGGGCCCCTTCGCTTTCAAAGGGCGTGGTGCAGCACAGGCAGGGGCGTTTTGTGATGATCCGTTCACGTTCAAGTCTGGCCTTAGTATCCTCAGCCTTATATCGCTGTGTGTGCCACCTGGAGAGGCGTGCGCCGGTGTCGTCATAGACTGCCCAAGATGCGCCGCAGCCGCGGACTGTAAGGGAGGGAGCGACGATCATTTGTGCCAGCCTCCAAACAGCCCAAAAGACAGGCCTGCGAGAAATGCGAGCGCCATGGCGATCAAGAGGTGAGAGGCTTTGTGGCGGTATTTTCGGCCCTGTTTGAAGCCTTCGAACCACCCGGCCGCATTTCCGGCAGCATAGGCCTCTTGGTAGGTCTCTTCGTTGTAGCGAGCAAATTTAGGTTGCATCGTTTGGCTCCTTTTTTTGCGGCCGCTTCACAGCATCGACAGCACGGGCGGCGGTTTCGAATTGGGTGGCCATATAGATTTCGGCCAGTTCAAAGCTGTTGGCGGCGGAGTTGCCCAGGACATCGGCCGTGTCATCTTTGGATGCGCCGCCCGCGCGCGAGCGGCCGCCAAAGGTGCGGCGAAGATCGCGGAATTGGACATCGCGCAGCGCCGGCATGGTGTGTGCCGCATGATCGCGGATCTGGACAAAACGTTTCGAAATCAGGTCATGGTCATAGGGTTTTCCGGTGGCCTCATCGATGATCAAAGCCGGGCTATTCTCGGGCAGGTCCAAAAGGAGCTGAGACAGATCCGGTAGGATTTCCGGGTGGATGGGCATCGCGCCCTGGTTCTTTCGTTTCGAGCGCTCAAAGGACCAGACCAAAGTGCGGGAAATCGTGTTGCCCTGCGCCAATGTGATCCAGGCGAAATCTGTGGGCTTTGCGAGGCGCACGTCTGTTTGGCGCTGGCCTTGATAGAGGGACATGCCGATAGCCAAGGCCATTGCGTGCCGGCCAAGATCGTGCGCGGCTTTGATCAACGCGTCACTTTCCTCCCAGCTCAGGCGACGATTGCGGCCTTTTGGGATCGCTGCACGGATGTTGCGCGCCGGATTGCTGTTTTCCGGTCGCCATCCTTTGCGTTCAGCAAATTCAAACAGGATCGACAGGGTTCGATTGAGCGACAAAGCCTGCCAGTTGCCACGGGCGTCGACGTTGGTGTCGTACCAGGTCGCGACGATTGGTTTCGAGAAATCAGCCACAGCATCGCGGCCCCATTTTTGTTCGATGATATTGAGGTTTGAAGCGTAGCCGGCGCGGGTGCGTTCTGATTTGGAGGTGAATTGTTTCGAGGCACGATACGCCAAGATCAGCGCCGACATGGAGCGATCGCCAGAAGAGCGTGTGGGTTTGGCCCCGGTTTGACGTGCGATTTTGACTTCGCGGTTGAGGCGTTCAGCTTCGCGTTTTGACCAGGTCAATCGGCTCTCGGACAGTTCCACAGGCGTGAAGCCCAAAGCCCGATCAGAGCTGTTGGGTTCCCACCAAATCCGCCAGCCATCGCCACGGCGGCGTTGGCGCAGGCCAGTGATCTTTTCGCGAATGGGGCCGGTCATGCGCGTGCGGCCGCTTTGAGCATGCTGTCGTTAAGTGCCAGCGTGGTTTGCGATGCTTGTGAGCGGGGCAGGCCTTGGCGCGCGATCCATGCCTCAACCTCAGAGCGCCGCCATTTGAGGGGGCGTTGGCAGGTCGGCATTGGCAATGGGAAATCCTGATCGCGTTCCAGATCTTCGCGCTTGCGCCGAAATTCCTGTCCGTCACGGCATCCAATCAGGGGCGCGATTTGGTCGGCTGTGAGATAGGCCGGCTTTGGCGCATAGGCCAGAAAGCTCTGATCCATTTGTGGCGCACGTAGAGAGCCCGCGCGCGATTGCAGGAGTTTCTTAGTCATTGCGATGTGCCTGTTTGTGGCCCGATCTGCACCTGTCGATCGGGCATTGATGTTGGGGGCCGGACGAGTGAGGTCGTGCCGCAGATGCACCCCGTTGGGGTTAGTTTTTTTGCGTCAAATCATGCAAAACTGTGCCGTTGAGAGAAAGTTTCACCATTGGCCAGCGAAATTCGTGATATTCACCGCCGCGCAAGCGATAGCTGACAAAGCGGTTTTTCTTGAGTTGCCCGACATCTACAAAATGTTGTCCGTCAGCATAAAGTTTATGGTGGTATGGGCCCGCATCCGTTATTTCGCCCGTGACCTCATTGCAGCTGAGCCTCAGCAAATCTTGGCCTTGGTCTTCAAACTCAATATCAAAGCCCATCACGCGCCTTCCCGGTGATCTTCGAGGTAGACCACGTTTTCTTTGAGATGTTTGACCATGAGGGTTTGTACGGTGCGGCGCTCGATCAGTTCATCGAGCAACGGGCCCAGGGCGGAGAAGATAAACACGGCTTCGGCCTGGCTGACATCCGCACCGCGGCGAAAGTCATACACTTTGTCGCGGATGGTCAGAAGAGTGTTGTTGTCGATCTCCTCGGGCCGCGCCAAGGGAATGTCATTTGTGGGGATGGTGTCGGGGTGCGTCACGTTGGCCTCCTGAGTTGCGATTTGCTCAAGAGTTAGAGGTAATAACTTGTTACTGTCAAACTAAAAATGTGAGAAATACTAAAAAAGTTAGTTTTTAACGTTTGCTTTTGTAATTTTTGCACGCCGCCTATTGACCAGGATTGTCGTCACTTTGTCGCTTAAGGTGGCGACGATAGTGATTTGTGTGGCGACAACGGCGCCAACTGCACCCTCTGGTCCAATCATATTTCGAAGCGGCCACCAGATCGGCCCAAATATAAAAACAGGCATTACAGCAAGCGCCACTCTGGCCCAATTGTCGCAGGTGCGCTCATAATTCGAGATTTCTTTCCGTTGTTCAGGGGTTAACTCCGCCATTGCGCCACAACCTTTCCTTTGATCACAACGTTATTCCCATCCACCACCAGCACTCTACGATCCTCTTCGACTAAGCTGTCGGCAATCAAGACGGGCGGCTCATGGCGTCGTAGGACGGTTTTCACTTCGCCGCTTTGCCAGTTGTAAATCTGGGCGATAACCACGTCGCCAGCCCGCGTGATCTCTGATTTATGAGTATCTAGCAGGATTTTATCGCCCGGAAGGTAGCCGCCAAGGCGCATTGCTTCGGTGTTAATGGTCCAAACGTCGACACCGGGGCGTTGGCCAAAGAGCGCTGCAATTTTGTTTGTGGTGCTCATTGCGGCCGGGCTTGCGCGGTATGGCTCCGCGTCACTTTCTGAAAATCCCTGCCTGATAGTCTCAAGGGAACTTTCTGTTATGACGGGATTTCCCTGGGCATCGACGGCACCTGCTCGACGCAATATTTCATCAAGGGGCTGGTTAAGAGATGTGGCAAAGGCTTGTGCCCAGTCCAGGCTCATCTTCTGACGCCCTGCATAAATGTGAGATATGTTTGATCGCGCCCGCCCTACGAGGTCAGCGATCTGGTCAGATGTAACTCCGGCCTCTTTTTGCTTTTTCTTGAACCAGCTCACGTCAATCATGTGTGTTAGGTAAGCGCTTGTGACTAACAATAAACGTGAGAAAAACTAAAAAAACAGTTGATGACTAAAATTTATGTCGCTACATCTAGCGTCATGAGTAATCACCTTACACCACTTCAAGTATGCGAACGCATCATCGGCTCGGTCGAGGATCTGGCGCGTATATGCGGGCAATCCGCTAAGGCCGGCTATCAATGGCGGCGCGGATCTCAATGGCGTGATGCTGGCGACTTTCCCGCAACCCGTCATCAGCGGGCGATTTTGGCGCATGCCGCCAGGAAAGGCCTGCCGCTTGAGGCGGATTGGCTGATTTTTGGGGCGTCTGAGCGCGAGGTCGATTTGGCGCTCGCAGCCCATGCGGCGCGTTCGACCTCTGGATTGTCGCTGGCCGATATGGCCGCCGCCGATTTGCAAGGGATGGCGGCGCAATGATTTCTGCCTCGCTCGCATTTCCCACCTGTTCCGATGCGAGCGCACCTCGCGGGCGCGGTTTTCGACATTTTCCGCGCCCGCCTTTTCTTCGTTTCGCGCATGGGGGCGGTGGTGATGCACCGTTTTCATGCGGGCAGGGCTGTCGATGCAGCGATAGCCCATGCCCGAGCCACATGTCCCGAAAGCAGGGTGGTGCGCGAGAAATTCAAATCCGTCTGTTCGAGCAAACATCAACGATGGAGCAGGCGGTGCTTGGGATGTGGCGGACATCACATCCCAAAGGCGGTGCTGGGGGACAGGCAAGCCCCAGCACCGCAGCCAATTTGGAGGATGCGGTATGAGCCGAGACCATTCTATTTTGAGAGGCCGTGCGCTTGAGGCGGCATTGAAGGCCAAGGGCGGTGCGCTTGATCCGAAAGAGGTTGAGGCGCTTTGGTTGCGCGCCAACAGGGTTCTTGAGCGCGATGACCCGTTTTTCGCGGCCATCCAAGAGTTTGTCACCCTGTTTCCGGTCAGGCGCTTTACGCCGCAGCTCGTCAGCCTGGGCGATGATTTGGCCGATGCGGTGATTGCCGCTCAGCCGGCGCCGAATATTGCGCCCCAATCCGCGATCAAAATTGACCACTGGCAGGATCGGAAAGACATCAATGGCTGATTTGAAACTGACCCTAGCCGATCAACTTTTGGCCAATGCCGTCATGTGCATCGCTGGTGCGCCGATCACCGTGAGCGACGATGATGTCGCACCGATGGTGGTCGAGATCATGAAAGAGCTGATCCCGCACGCAAACCGCGATCATTGGTATGTCGGCAAGCTGGTCGATGCGGCGGAAATCATCGTGGCGCAGTACCGCGAGCGCAAGCCCGGCTATGCCAATGACGCCTTTCAAGAGGCCCGCCGCGCCACGCGTCTTTTCGCCTTTTGGCGCTTGGGCGAGGGCTACGAGATTTTCAAACAGGGGAGGGCCGCATGATGGAGACGGTCAAGGATATGATTGAGCGCCGCAAAGATGACAAGCAGGTGCTTGATGCTGAGATCCGTGTTTTGCAGCGCGTCAATGATTTTGTGGTGGGCGTCAAAGATGTGATCCCCGACATTGAGATTGATGTGGACTGTCCGCGTGACGGTGCGATCACGATCCGCATGTTCGTCGGCTCGGATGTGGAGCGGGTGGAGAATTCCGGAGCGACGTTTCTATCAGATATGCAACGTTTGAAAGACAGATGCCCGCCTTTTCAGCGCATGTGTGATGCAGTTCAGACCGTCGATGCGCTGGCATCCATTTCGAGTTTGCAGAATTTCGAACATTTGGAATTTCGGGACACAAATTTTATTCATCCGAAAGCTTCCGATCCAGACAAAACCCTGCCCCCACCCCCCAACGATTACAAAACCGGCGACTGGACCGACGAAGAGATCGAGCTTGCCAAAAACATGGATGCCTCCGGCAAGTCGATTGCAGAGATTTCAAGCGCTCTCAATCGTCGCGGCCCCGGTGTCTCCGCCAAATTGCGTGCCTTTGCCCGCGCGGCTTCTGATCCGGTCGCCGAGGCAGCGGCACCAAAACCCGACGCCGAGGGCCCGGTGTCGGAGGTGCGCGACGAGGTGGGCGGGATCTCCTCCTCCCTTCCTGACCATCCCGTCGCGCACACCCCAAAGATCAAGGCCACCAATGGTGTCGCCCGGGATATGCCAAAAGACGTGTGGGAGACACATGTCGGGTTGATTGCGGTGGAGTGTGCCAATGATCCGTTTTGGACGATTGAGCGCTATTTGATCCTGGCTGAAGCTTTGTTGCGCGGTGACGGCATCCCCGGCGCGATTGCAGCCTTGTCCAAATTTGATGGATGCCCGTCACGTCAGGCAATGATCAACGCTTGGAAGATGCTTTGCCCGCAGGTGACGATCGAGAACCAAAAGCGGTTGATCATGGCGCTCAAAGCACGGGTGGCAAAATGACCCACCAGCCTTGCCGCTATTGCGGATCTTATCACAGCCTTTTGGCATCACGTGGCCCAAAAGGCACGCGGATCATTTGCCCAACTTGTATGGCCAGCGGCCCCGTGCGGCGCAATGAGGCGCAAGCCTGGGCGGCATGGGATCAACGCGACGTCTGCGCGGTCTGTGTGCCGCAGATGGAAACCAAAGGGAGCGAGATGGCCCCAAAAGGAGAAAGCTCATGAAGTTTTACACAAACCCATTTCGTCTAAAGCCACCCTATCAGGGTGTTGAGCCGATGACCTGCGCCGATGCGGCAGCCGCTGCGCCGTTCAAAGAAGGCGACACTGTGCTCTTAAAATCGGGCGGGCCGCTCATGACGGTTGTCTATCCTGCGAGCTGCGGCGGAGAAGTTCAATGTTACTGGTTCAATGCGAGCACCTTGGAAACTGAGAGCTTTCCAGCGGCTTGTCTCATGGATGGTCGCAACTGTCCGAACCCATTTTAACCCCCGAAGGAACCAAATGCCCTGCAGCCACCTTGAATGCGCAGGCTTTTGCCCGACCTGCAGAGCCGAAGAAGAAGCCCTCGGACCTCCGGCGACAATCAACCATCTCAAAAAGGAGATACTCATGAGCAAAGACGAACAGGCCATCGAGGCCGAAATCCAGAAAAAGGGCAAAACTGGTCCGCGCATCACGCCTGACATGCTTGATGCCGAAATCGTGGATGAGGATTACCACGTTTTCCCACGCACGCAGATGACGGTTTGTGTGTTGACGCTCAAGAACGGGTTCACCGTGATCGGCAAGAGCGCTTGTGCCGATCCGGCGAATTTCGATGCGGATCTGGGCCGCATGATTGCCCGCGACGGCGCTCGCAACAAGATCTGGCCCTTTCTTGGCTTTCGCCTGAAGGACCAGATCGCAGCGGGGGAGGTGTGAGGATGGATTTGACCGATGACCGCATTCAGAATGGTGCTGGCGAAGAGAATGGGCCCGAGCCGTGGCGCGCGCAGATAATTGAGAACATCGCGCGCGTCACCCATGAGGCCAATCGCGCGTGGTGTCTGGCGCACGGCGACCGCAGTCAGCCGACATGGGACGATGCGCCCGGCTGGCAGAAGGACAGCGCGCGTGCCGGCGTGCAATTTCACCTGGACAATCCCGATGTCGGCGACAGCGCGTCGCATGATAATTGGATGGTGCAGAAAATCGCCGACGGCTGGGTCTACGGCGATGAAAAGGATCCGCAGGCCAGCCCGCCGACGCATCCCTGCCTCGTGCCGTTCGAAGAGTTGCCCGAGGCGCAACAGATCAAGGATGCGCTGTTTCGCAGCATTGTCCACGCGATCGCAGGCGGGGTGTGAGCGATGCAAAAAGCCTATGAAAAATGTGCTATCGGCCAGTTCGATCCAAAGCAAATGCTTGAGCTGATCCCGGCTCAGAATGGTGGGTATGTGCTGCGCGCACCTAATGCACGTAGGGAAGAAAACAGCATTGTCGGGTCCTATACCTCTGCCGAGGATTTGATTGAAGCCCTGTCTGCAGTGCTGCTGGAGCACTGACAATGAACACCCGCCAGACATATTCGATCGATGAGATCAAACACATGTTGCTCGGGCGGGTGGGCGAGGTGGCGCAGCATTATGCGCCGCCTGCCAATGGGTCATATGAGGCCTTTGGCAAATATTTCACGCTCAATCCGGGGCGAGCTGATCGCAGTGTGGGCAGTTTCTATGTCCATCTCTCCGGACCCAATGTCGGCAAGTGGGCGGATCATGCGGTGGAGAGCACTCCGGGCATTGGCTATGGCGATATCCTTGATTTGATTGCGCTGTCTTGCCGTTGTGACATGCAAGGAGCCTTGGCCGAAGCGCGGGCCTATTTGGGGCTGCAGACGTTGTCGGCCGAGGATCGCGCGCGGCGCGAAGAGGCGGGCCGCAAAGCCGCCCAGGAGCGCAAGGCCGCAGAGGCGCGCGACAAAGAGAAAGCCAAAAAGCGGGCCGATCAAGCACTGTCTATTTGGCTGTCCGGCCAGGAGAAAATTCGCGATACGCCGGTTGAGGCCTATTTGCGCGATGCGCGGGGCATTGACCTGGCTCAATTGGGCCGGCAACCGCGCGCGCTGCGCTATCATCCCGAGACATTTTACCAGCATATTGACCGCGAGACGGGCGAGGTTTTTGAAGCCAAATTGCCCGCGATGTTGGCGATCGTGAATAACAAACACGGCAAGCCCGTCGCGCTGCATCGCACCTATCTCGGCCGTGACGCGCAGGGGCGATGGCGCAAGGCCGATCTACCCTGTGGCAAAGCCAAAAAGGTGTTGGGTGCCTATCGCGGGGATTGGATCAATATTTGGACCGGCGCAGGGCCGCGCGGCGGTAAGGGCAAGCCCTTAAGCGCCGCCGATGGGGCGCAGCACGTCTATATCGCCGAGGGCATCGAGGACGCTTTGAGCGGTGTGTGCCTGTTGCCGGAGGCGCGGTTTATCGCGGCGATTTCGCTGTCCAACATGGGCGGGCTTGATTTGCCACGCTGTGTTGAGCGCGTGACGTTGATTGCCGATCGCGACGAAAACGAGGCCGCAAAGGCGCAGCTGCAATTGGCGATCCGCCAGCACCAAAAAGCCGGCCGTGTTGTGCGGATCTGGCAAAACACGATCGGCGGCAAGGATCTAAACGACGCGCTGCGCGCTGTGCGTGGGGAGGGTGCGGTATGAAATCCTATTTCTTCAAAATTCGCGGCTTCGCTGAGTGTCAGGAATATGGCGAGACCAGAAGCAAGGCCCGCTACAAGCTTTGGCTACGCTTCTCTGAGGCGTACCCATGCACGTTTGACGAATTCATGGGGAAATGCACATGACCCCCAAACTCCCCCTTTCAGATCGGCTCCGCATGGTGCGGGTGATCCCGTCTTACGTCCTGACGATGGACGAGGCGGACAGTCAGTTTGTGGAGCAGGCGGTGCGCGAGAAAGAACAGCGCGAGACACGGGGCGCTTCGAAACAGCCCGAAATGCGCCGTTTGGCACAGGCTTTGATTTTCGGGCTGTCGATCGCCTGCGCTGGCCTTGCGGCTCTGTTGATTTACGGGGTGCCGTGACGTGCAACCAAAACCCACAAAACCAAAAAAAGTTCGGAGGGCAGAATGACAGAATGGAAAGTCGAAGGGCCAGTAGACGACTGGAGCGGTGATCCGAGTATGTCAGTCGTGCCCAGCAGAAAATCATCAGAGCCGCGTAGCGCAAGCGCGTTGGCTGCAGAGTTGGCAAATGCGCCGGAGGCACCGGCAATCGATCAAAAAGGAGACGGCAATGGGCGGAATGATGACGCAGGACGAGCAAAGAAGCCAAGTGGACCAGGTGCGAATGGAGCTGCGGATGGAGCAAAAACGACGTCTGGACACAGTTATGGAGGCAGCCAGCGTCCACACGGTGAAATTTTCAGGCACTGCCCTGTCAAGGCTTTGGGGATCTACGGCGATCTATCCTTTTATCTCGACGTAAGGGGGCAGCTGAGAGACGTTAAAAAGCATGACCTGGACACGATCCGCCACATCTTTGGCGGTCGCATTGGCCTTTTGTCATCTGTTTGGCCGCAGTACGACAAAGATTTTGCGCCCAAAAAGGGCAAGTTTGACCAGAATGACGCGGCATTCGCGATGGTTCAGGCCTGCGAGGAGCGCGGTGTTTGGTCGCCGACAGGGCGCGTGCGCGGATCTGGGTCGTGGGTGGATGATGACGGTAAGCTGATTTTCCACGCTGGTGACCAGATCCTCATGAGCAACGGAGAATGGGTCGATCCGGGCGTGTATGACGGCAAGGTCTATTCGGCCTCGGACAGGATCCCACGCCCCTCTGACAAAGTCGGCCGCGACGATCCGGCGCAAAAGTTGCTTGAGCTGATCGGCAGCTGGAATTGGCGCAGGCCAGACGTGGACCCAATGTTGGTGCTGGGCGTCATCGGCGCGCAGATGTTGGGCGGCGCACTTGATTGGCGGCCGGTGACCTGGCTGACGGGCGATCAAGCCACCGGGAAATCCACGTTTCAGAAGCTGTTAAAGAACGTTCATGGTGGCAGTGATGGACTTTTGCAGGCCTCAGATGCCACGGAAGCCGGCATTCGATCGGTGATTGGCTATTCGTCCTTGCCGGTCGCCATCGATGAGCTTGAGCCCGACGATGATCCACGCAATTCGAAGGCCAAAAACATCATCAAACTGGCGCGTATCGCGGCCAGTGGTGACCAGATTTTGCGCGGTTCTACGGATCAAAAGGGTTACCAGGGCAACGCTTATTCCTGTTTTGTATTCAGCTCGATCCTTGTCCCCCCGCTCCCCCCACAGGATCGGTCTCGCCTCATTCTCTTGGACCTCAACGAGATCCCCAAAGAGGCCCGGAAATTGGAGCCAGATTGGCGGCAGGTGCGCAACCTGGGCGCGGGCTTGCGGCGGCGGTTGATCGATGGCTGGACCACATGGCCCGAGCGTCTTGACCTATGGCGCGCAGCGTTGGCGACGGCGGGCTATGGCGGCCGGCACGCCGACAACTATGGCACGGTCTTGGCGATGGCCGACATGTCGATGAATTCGGCCTTGCCGACAGAGGATATTTTGACGGGATGGGTCGAAAAACTCGTGCTTTATCTTAAAGATGACACGTCCGAGGTCGGCAGCAACGCGCAAGACATGCTCGGTTGGTTGATGGGTCAGCCGCTCGATGTGTGGCGGCGTGGGATGAAGGTCAACGTCGCCACGTGGATTGCGATGGCAGCCAAATTGCCGGGCTCACGACAAGAGATCGACACGGCCAACTCCGAGAACGCAAACACCTATCTGGCGCAATTTGGGCTACGTGTGCGTGGGCTCGGAGATAGCGCAGAGTTGGCGATTGCCAATAGGCCCGTGAACCAGTTGGGACAGTTATTTGAGGGATCGCCCTGGGCGGGAGGCGTGTGGCGGCAAGCGGCGAGAAGGGTGTCTGGATCATACGCCGCACCCTCTGCGATGTCATTTGCGCACAACTCATCCCGCGCGACATGGATACCGCTGCGCGCCATCGCTGGCATGCTGGATTTCCCAATGGACAAGCCCACCAGCAGCGCGGGCGGCGCAGATTTTTCGACCGAGGGCTTCGCATGATCATGTCCGAAATTGTTAAGGCCTTGGGATATAAAGATTGTTTGGGCCTTCCCCGCACCCCGATTTGGGCCTATATTTCGCGGGCGATGGCGCTTTGCGCCGTGGGTCCGGGGCTGCGACGCTGCGACGCTCTGAAATCCACCGTCGCAGGCTTTTGTCGCAGTGATTTGCGATTTAAAACAAAGGCTTATGGTGTATCTGCGACGCTGCGACGCTTTTACACGCTCTCTCATGTACATGCACACACGCACACGCACACACGTGATTTCACGTGTCGCACCGTCGCATCGTCGTATCTATTACTTATCTTATTGATAATAAAAGAAAACTATTACGACGCTTGCTGCGACGGTTGCCAAGACATGTGTCGCAAACCGTCGCGGACATTAGCTAACCCTCTGAAAAACAATAAAAAAGGGGGTTTTTAATGGCCAAGCCAAAGAACAGTTTTGAGACCATGGCGCGGGCGGCGGCTAAGCGGCTCGACAAAGTGCGCGCTGAGGGTGAGCAGCTGTCACTTTTGCCGGATGAGGGTGGACTGACACCCGCACAGGCGGGGAGCGTGTCGGCTGGTCGCCCGAAGGGTGCCAAAAACAAGGGTTCGACGCAGATGCGCGAATGGCTGGCATCCAAGGGCTACAGGATGCCCGAGGATGTCTTGGCCCAGATGGCAGGTCTCGCGAAATCCCAAGACGCCATGCTCACCGCCATGGAGAGCGCCGAGCGGGCCTTGGCGTGGGCCTATGATGGGGCCACTGCGCCGACAAAGGGCGTAGGGAGCAAGCCCATCGTGCCCACGGCAAGCGCCCGCCTCAACACGTTCCTGCAGTTCTACGCGATCCAATTGCGCGCCGCTGACGCGCTTTTGCCCTACGGCGCGCCCAAGGCCACGCCAGACGTACAGGTCAACCAAAACACCACCGTGATCGTGCCTATGGCCCCTCAGGCGGCGCATGATCCGGCAGCGTTTGCGCGCGATGTGACGCCCGCAAAAGGTGGTCGGATGGTGCCCGCCGATGTCGCCTTTGAAAGGCAACAAAATCAAGAGGTTAGCGGTTCCGATTTGGACAATTCGGATGAGGATTTTCGGACGTGAAAGCTAAGTCATTGAAAAACAAAGGCGAAACATGCCGCGATCTACTGATTGAAAATCAGTGTGTTTTGGTGTGTGGGATCGATCGCGCCGCTGGCCCAGACGTCTCGGTGGTCTGGGAGCTTGATGCATCTTTGACCCCCCGGGGGGTGGTCTCGCGCGAAGCCTGTCGCCCCACTGTGCGACCCCATACAGCATCTTGGGAGGATCGGCAGGTATGATTTTTTGCGCGAACCTTGGATTGCGAGATTGGGGTCGGGGGGGCCGCTTTGGGGCTCCCGACACGGGGTCGGGGGGATCCTCTCCCATCAATCAAACGCAAAAGGCGAAAGACGATGCGGAAGAGGACGCGCTGAAAGCCTATTTGAGTGAGGTTTCGGCGAAAGAGGCAATTGACAACGTAGAGGCAAATTTATTCCAGGGCAAGATCGAAGATCTGCTTGAGGAAGTGAGCGACGGTCCATCTTTCCCAGGGCCAATCTCTGAGGCGTTCTATTGGTCCAATGGTGATGTGATCGGCATTCAGGGGCCGGTTGGATCGGGCAAGACCACCACATTGATGAAATCGCGCCTGCGCCGTGCCATTGAAATGCCGCGCTCTACCATCGATAAGGTGCGCCGCTACAAAGTTCTGTTCATCCGCGAAACCTACCGCCAACTTTGGTCAACCACGATCCCCTCCTACCTTGAGGCCTTTCCAAAAGAGATGGGCCAGTGGTCCGGTGGGCGCGGTGATCCCGTGACGCACAAAATGCGATTTGAGGATGTCCATGGCCCGATCGAGTTTGTGACCGAGTTCATGGCGTTCGGTGATGACATCATCGCCTCGATGCGCGGTGTGCAGACCACCGACATCGTTCTCAACGAGGCGGACACCATGCCCGTCGATATCCTGACTGTCGGCATAGGCCGGATCGACCGCTGGCCCGCCCGCGAGCATTTCGACGGCCTTCCGATCAATTTGCGCTCTTATGGTCAGGTTTGTTGCGACTTCAACGCGCCGGATGAAGAAAACTGGACCTTCAACGTGTTCCACGACGAGGAGCATCGCACTCGAATGATGGAGGAGTTGTCTGCGGACCTGCCCGAGGGTGTGGACGCCATTCAAATCCTGTTCTTCCTCCAACCCGGATATGGCGAAACTGGTTGCGAAAACCTTCAAAACCTTTCGCCGACCTATTATCCACGCCAAATTGCCTCAATGAAACTGGCCGGGCGTGGCGATATGGTCGAACGCCTCGTTTACAACAAAATCACCTACATGCGTGTGGGTGATCCGATCTTTCTCAAACACTTCAATCGCCGGATCCATGTCGCGGAAAACACGCTTCAGCCGATCTCGGGCATCCCTCTGAGCATCGGGCTTGACCAGGGCTTTAAAGCGGCGGCTGTGATCGGCCAATTCATCCCTTCAGGCCATCACGGCTATTGGCGGCTCTATGCGGAGCTGCACTTTCCCAAAGAGCGCCTGTTGGCCAAGGTCTTTGGCGATCGGCTTGCCGAGCTTTTGGGGGATCCTCGCTTTTCCCGCTTCCGCGTCGATGGCGCATGGGGCGATATGGCCGGCGAGCAAGGATCATCCTTGGCCGATGATGAGAATGAAAACTGGAACCTGCTTGCAGGTGCAGCCGCTGGCATCACGATCATGCCCCAAAATATCGGCGCCAACCGAATTAACCCACGCCTTGAGGCAATGCGGTCCGCCCTCGATGCGCCAATCATCCAGGGCAACCCCGGATTGCTTGTCGATCCGTCGATGAAGTTTTTCATTGCCGGCATGACCGCCCGCTATGTCTGGACCGATACCGTCGACAAGAACGGCGACAAACGCAAAATTCCAGACAAGAGCTTTACCGAGGCCAACGTCATCGATGCCTCACAATACCTGTTCCTGTCGCAGTTCATGGCCAATGGCATGAGCCCCAACTCAATCCCCAACGACAATGGACGTATGGGCCACAACGGTGGTCCAGCGCTTAATGACCGGCGTTCAGCTATTGAGACCGCCTATGACATCCTCAACCCCTATGGAGACTGACAATGCCTAAAACTGACACCACAACCCCGTTTGAAGAGTACCGCGACAGCCTTATTCGCAACATCGAGGAAAGCGGATTTCTGATCCTCAAAACCTTGATCTACGGCGCTCTTTTGCTCCTCTTGCTCTCGGCAGCATACCAAAATGGCCAAGGTGTCACCTACGCGGGTGCGGCCTTCTTTGCGTCCCTTGCAGCGGTGTTTTTCCAATACGTCGCCGCACAGTGCCTTTACACCTATGAGACCGGCGGCGGTTCCATTTTGGAAAGCATCGGCTGGTGGTCCTTTGTGTTGGTTTTCCTCTGCTCTGCGATCTCGGCCGCGCTTCTTCTTGCCGCGTTCCTTCGCATCTCGGGGGCTTTGGCATGAACGCGCGCAACACAACCCCGATCTGCATCTATCACGCCAATTGCGCGGACGGGTTCACTGCCGCCTGGCTGGTTCATTCCGCACTCAGTGGCGCTGTCGAGCTGGTGCCGGCCAGCTACGGCGATACGCCGCCCGATGTGAAGGGGCGCGACGTGGTGATCGTCGATTTCAGCTACAAGCGCGAGGTGCTGAAAGAGATCGCCAAGGTGGCGCGATCGATCCTGATCCTCGATCACCACAAGACGGCGCAGGAGGATCTGGCGGCGGGAGATGGCATCGTCGATATTTCCAAATACACCGGCGAATTGTCCTGGTCGCGCCATATGATGAATGTCGCACAAGATCAAATCGAGTGCGCCCCGAATGCGCAGATTTATGTTCTTTTCGATATGGAGCGCTCCGGCGCGCAGCTCGCATGTGATTTCTTCTTTGACGATAATCGACCGATGCTGGTCGAATATGTGGCGGATCGGGATCTCTGGAAATGGGAACTGTACGGATCGCGTGAGGTCTCGGTGGTGATTGCATCCCATGAATTTACGATTGAGGTGTGGTCTGAGCTTGAGCATGTGCTCGACTTTCAAAGCTCTCTCGAAGATCTGATCTCAGAGGGAAAGGCCATCCTGCGCAAGCATAACCGCGACATCCGCCAGATGCTTGAGATCACCAAGCGCGAAATGGTGATCGGCGGCGTGAGCGTCCCGGTCGCAAACCTGCCCTACACCATGGCCTCCGACGCCGCCGGTCTCATGGCCGAGGATGCGCCCTTTGCCGCGACCTATTTCGACGGGCCGGAGGGGCGGGCATTCTCTCTGCGCTCACGCGGTGAGAAAGGCGCGGACGTGTCCGAGATCGCCAAGGCCTATGGCGGCGGCGGTCACCGCAATGCGGCAGGTTTCAAAATGCCGATCGGCTGGGAGGGGGATGCGGAATGACCCCTTTCAACGGTTTGACGCCCGCAGAGGCTGAGCGGCTCGCGATGTTGATCGAAGAGTGTGGCGAGGTCATCCAGATCGCATCGAAGGTTTTGCGCCATGGGTATGATAGCTATCACCCAAATGATCCGAGCACAGATAACCGAGAACTTCTTTCTCGGGAGCTGACGGATCTAATCAGCATTCATGTTCTGATGATGTCACGCGGTGATTTGCGAGAAGTTCCTGTGGTCGATGTACAGCCGACAATCGACCGCAAAATGACTTTTGCGCATCATCAGTGATGCCATAAGAGGTTTCCGCAAGTGGATGATTTTAAAATGTTTAATTCGATGCTTGCGGAAGCGCGACAGAAATACTGTGCACCGGAAGTTGGTGCACAGGGGCGCAAAGAGAGGCCCGCCGGGATCGGTCACAATGCCGGACCGGAGCTGGCAAAGAGGCCAGAACCGTTCGGTCTACGCGCCGCATGGCTGGGTTTTGCCAATGAGATGGAGCTGCGCCGCCTGGCGAAGCTCGAACGCAGGATCGAGCGTAAGAAGCAAGCGCTTCAGGTGCTCGTGGGTGAGCGTCAGCTCATCATGAGGCGATGCATCCGCCGGATGCGACGCAATGCCAACAAAAACTGACAGGAAAACCACGACATGACAAAACAAACCTTTGACATCGTTGCCCTGAAAACCCTCTCGGATATGATTTCTGAGGGATGGGATCACAACCCGACCAACCTGGAGCATGTGCTGACCACCGAGCATGGCGCGAAATTTTATGTTCGCTCGGGCAAGGCATACCTCAATTTGAGCGGTCTTAAAATCAGCGCCGCCGAACAGACGCCCCACGCCACCCTCATGTACAACTGGGCCAACAAAGCCCGTCGTGAGATTTTGAAAGCGGGGTGATGTGATGCCAAAATTTTCTCGCAGAGCGCACTCGGTTTCCGCAGTCTTCTATGCTGGGCTGTTGGATGCTGGCCACTTCAATCTGCCGTATAGAATGCGGCTCCAATTTCGTTCCAATGATCAGGAATACAACCCGATTGCCACGCTATATATGCCAGAATGGCTTGTTCTGGCGCTCAGCTACGACCTTATCAAGGTCGAGCCTATGAGCAAAGATAACGATTATCTTGTGATCAAGGGGAAGGATGGAAAAGACCAGCCTGTCGAAAGTAATTCTTGGATCATTTGTGACAGCCAGGGGAACTTGAGTTCCATGTCTCGCGACGAATTTGAAGATGAATTTGAGCGGGCTGTCGATCAATGATCTCTGTTCGCGATTTTGATGATCTGGCTGCATTGTCGGTGTTTCAGTTCCTCGATGTCGATGATCGACGCGAGGCGGAGCTGACGCGCGGGCAGGGTGGGCCGCTGATCGGTCTTTGGGCCGACTGGCGCGCGATGCGATCGGCACATGTGCTCTCGATCGTGGCGCATGTGTCCGAAGCCCCAGCGTCAACGGCCTTTGCCGTGCTCGCGCTTGGCAATACCGGTCAGGCCGGTGTCGCCCAGGCTGCGCTTATTGCGCGCGACCATACGAAATTTCGCCGTCCGCTTGCTGAGCTTGCGCTCACGATCAGAGACGAAATGCCCCGCTTTTGCCTTGAGCGAGGGATCCATCGCATCGAGGCCCGTGCCTGGGCGGATCATCCGCGCGCGTCCCGGTTTCTCGATGCGGTCGGTTTCACCCATGAAGCCGATATGCCAGGTTTCGGCGCTGACGGTGCCGTGACCTTTCGCCAGTTCGCCTGGCTTTCCCCAGACCTTCAGCAAGGAGCGTAACCCATGTGTCTTTCCACCCCTAAAATCTCGGCCGCACCCCAGATTTTTGCCTCGAGCGATAACAGCGAAGCTGTGCGCCAAGCTGACATTGAGGCCCGTCTGCGCAAGCGTCGGGCAGGTGCAGCTGCAAACATCCTGACAAGTTCAAGCGGCATTCCGTCGTCGCCAAAACTTGGGAGTGCCGCATAATGGCCAAACAAGATCACAATTTTAACGATCCAATCTTTGCCAAAGAGGCGATGCGCCGTTGGGATGAGCTGCGGTCAAACCGCACGCCATTCGAGCAAGATTGGAACGACATTGCAAAGCTCATTCGTCCACAACGCGGCGGTTTCGGCCTCGACAATGTCGGTTCTCGCACACTCGAAAAGCCCCTTTCGAGCGAACCCATCATGGCCTCAAATGCAATGGCCGCTGGGCTTTACGCAGCGATCACAAACCCGGCAAACCGTTGGGCGGGTTTGGAAACCCCCGATGAGGATTTCAACAAGTGGAAACCCATGGCGCGGTGGAATGACATCGCCACATCGCGCGTCTTGGCGTCGTTCCGCCCAGCCAATTCAACGTTCTACAGCTCCACCTATCAAGGCTATGCCGATGTCGCGGCCTTTGGGCAATTTGCTCATTATGACGAGATTGATATGGAGCAGCGCCGGTTCATCGATGTGACCATGTCGCTGGCCGAGGTGGTGATTGACTATGATGCTCATGGCCAAGTTTGCGAAATGGTGCGCCGCTACTACATGAAACCGCGGGCTGCGGTACGCTATTTCAAAAAGCGTGGCGATGCATTGCCGGCCAAGTTGATTGAATTGGCAGAAAAAGGCCAGAATGATGACATCGCCTTTTTCCACCATGTTTGTCTGAACGACAGTTACTCAGTTGGAAAATTGGGGCCTTCTGGCAAAAAATACCTTTCGGTTCATGCGACGGAAATGGATGAAACCACCATTCGCATTTCTGGCTATCACGAAATGCCAACCTATTACCCGCGTTGGGATGTGGATAGCGGCCAGACCTATGCAACAGGACCGGGTTTTGTGGCGCTGGCATCGGCACGGGTCAACCAACAAATGGAAGCCGCCACGTTGCGCAGCGCCCAGGATGCCGCAGACCCGACAATTCTAGCCCCCAGCCGCAGGTTTATGCCACTTGATGGCCGCATTCGTCCGGGATCTGTCCTGTATGGAGGCATCAGTGTGCGCGGCGATGCAATGGTTAAAGCGCTCAATAAGACGAGCCAGATCGGCCTGACCATGGAAGAAAAGCGCGCCAAAATGGAGGAGATCAAAAACGCGTTTTATTATTCCCTCATGTCGATGCACAACCGGACGGGGCTCAACTCCGAAGAAGTACAGATCATGCAGGAAGCGCAGCTGCGCAATTGGGCCCCGCATTCTGATCGGATCATGGAAGAATACGCCGCGAAAAAGGTTGAGCGACGCTTTGCGATGCTATGGCGCGCAGGTCAAATCCCACCCCCGCCCAAAGAAGCGCAGGGCTTGCCATTGATGGTGCGCTACCAGTCAGCGGCCACCATGGCGCTGAAAGCTCGCGAAGCCATCGCTGTGCGTCAATTCGTCAATGATCTCGGCGCTCTGTCTCAGCTTTCATCCTCCAACACGCGTGCCGGTGATCGCTTTGATGAAGATGCAGCGATCGAGACACTGCATGATGCCAGCCCGACCTTGCCGGCATCAATCCTTCGGTCGCGTGAAGAGGCGAACCAGATCTCTCAATCCCGCGCAGCACAGCAGGAACAACAGATGCAGCAACAACAGCTGATTGAGGCGGCCAAGGCCGGGGGTGGTCTCGCAAAAGATCTGGCTGCGGCAGGCATGACCGGGGGTGGCCAGTGAAGATTTGGGATCGTCTCACGATGGCAGTCTCCATTTTTCTGAATGGGGATGAAAACGAAGCCGAACAGATCGCAGCCTCACGCGCCGCTGGCCAAATGTGCCAGCGGTGGTCTGAAGCCGCGGCGCAATGCCCAGAGTTGGTCGCAGACGTCATCCGTTTGGGCGGCCTCTTGGAGGTTGAGCCTTTTCAATACGATCCGGAAACGGGTCGTTCAAAACCACGTAGCGAAACGCGTGATCCCTATCGCGAGTTTGAAAAGAAAGGCGCACGACAATTTGCGCTGGTTCTTTTGGCAGCGATGCAAATCAATCAACAAGAAATCAATCAACTGATGGAGACTTCCGAATGAAAATCAGCAGCATGGCACTTTTCGCGCAGTTTATGAAACAACCGCTTTTTGCACCGCAAGATGATCTTGGCGGCGGTGATGTGCCCGCGCCGGCGGCAAATGATGCGCCTCCTCCGGCAGGCAGTGATACGCCCGCGCCGGCGGCAAATGATGCGCCTCCTCCGGCAGGCAATGACACACCATCGACGCCTGGTGGAAGGGCTCAAAGCTCAGCGATGATCAACGCAGCTCGCTTGAAGCTCTGGGCTTGACGGTCGATGATCCTATCGATGCGACCGCAAAGCTCATTGATATGGAGCGCAATGCAAAAAAACGCCTTGGCGCAAGTCCAGACCAATTGATCCAAAAGCCAAAGGACGGTCAGTCCGTCGCCGAATGGATGCATGAAAACCGCAATGTTTTTGGCATCCCGGAAGCCCCCGATAAATATGAAATCGCTATGCCTGAAGGTTTCGGAACAGGGCCGAATGATCTCAAGTGGGATGCAGATTTTGAAACCAAGGCGCGAGAAATGGCGCACAAGCACGGCATCCCCGGCGAAGCGCTTCAGGAGCTGACAAACCTCTATGCGAGCAAGGTTCAAGGCCTGTCCCAAGATGCAGATGCTCAATACGAAGCCAGCAATCAAAAAATGATGGGCGAGCTGAAAACAGATTGGGGCGATCAAACCACTGCCAAAATTGCAATGGCAAAAAGCGCCGCAGAAATGTTGGCCACAACGGCAGGTCTGGGCAGTGAGCAGCTTTCCGGCATTGCACAGGTTCTCTCTGATAAAACAGGCGATGCCGGCGCAATCAAAATGTTTGCCGCCATCGGTGAAATGATGGCCGAGGATGGTGTTGGAAAACTGCCTGGAAATGGCGGGTCATTGGCCATGACGCCAGCCAATGCGCGCGCAGAATTGAATAAGCAAAAAGCACCAGGCGGAGAGTACTATGAAGCCGTCGCGAAAGGGGATACCGCCACTCTTGCACGTTTGAAACCAAAGATCGATCAACTGGAAAAACAGGCCGCCCCACAATAAACGATCCCAAAATCGCTGGTGACCACCAGATATGCCCCGTGTTGAAAAATGCGGGGCATATTTTGTTTTGTCTTGACTTTGGTTCATGCCTGCATTTTAGGTGATTCTAGGCCGGGCGACCCCACGGGGTCCGGTGACGCCGGGAATAGACCGGCGACTAGGCGGATGATACCCGTCAGGTGCGGGTCCGGATATGCCGGGCGACCCCTCCGAAATCTCACAACATACAGATGATTTTTCGTAGGAGGGGCAAAATGTCCTTTGAACAAACAGTCGAAGCGCACCACAAGCTTGCGTTTACCGGCAACGTTAAAATGGTTGCGCAGCAACTTCAAAACCGGCTGCGGGCCGCTGTCACCATCGTCACTGCCACGGGCGAGGCGCAAGACGCCGCAGATCTGATGGGGGCTCTTGATTACATCGAGGGCGAAGATCGCAGCCGCCGCAACGTTGAAAACGTGCCGGAGCGCAGCCGCCGTTGGCTTGTGCGTCCGCTTGAGATCAAAAGCGGCCAATACATTGACACCGTCGACAAGTTCGATCTTGCGCTCGATCCCACGGGCCAGTTGATGAAGAACCATGTTAAAGCCGTTGATCGTGGCATCTTTGATCGTATTATGGGTGTGCGCAAAGGCTCTGATAACAAGTTTGAAATTTCCGGTTCCGGCATCCTCGGCAAAGTCACCGAAGGCAAGCGCCCCAATTCCAACAAGGCTCTTCCGGCGGCCAATTACACCGTGCATGGCGGCACAGGTCTGACCCTGACAAAATTGCGGGCGGCGACGGAAGCCATGGAATTGCAAGACTTCGGTCTTGAAACAGACGATCAGATCTACGCCGCGATTTCGCCAAAGCAAAAAACGGACCTTCTCAATATCGCGATGGATGCTGGCCTTGATCTCAACAAGTTTGAGGTCGAACAGATCAAAAGTGGCGAGCGACGACGCTGTTGGGCATTGAATGGATCTTCACCAACCGTCTGCCCTACAACGCGTCCGGGCAACGCTTGATCCCGCTCTGGTCGAAACAGAACATTGTGTGCGGCATGTGGCAGGACATCAATGGCCGCATCTGGAACGACGGCTCCGCTGACAACCTGCCGTACATCAAAGTTGACGCCTATCCCGATTGCACCCGCCTCGAAGATGTTGGCGTGCGTGTCATCGAATGCGTCGAAAGCTGATCCATTTGGGCGGCTGATCTCTTGGTCGCCTGTTCCTAAATTTTGCCAAAGGAGACCCTCTTATGGCTATCGTTACCGGAAAGTCCAATCTGATCCACGACTACCTCGATCCTGACAGTTATGCGCCAGACCCCATTTTGGCACGCGGCCGGGCAATCTTTGTGACCGGACTGCTTGCCTGTTTGGTGGATGACAGCAACACCTCAATGTATCGGATTGCAGATTTGCCATCCGACTGCATCCTTCTCCCTGACACGTTCTTTGACGTGGAAAACTGGGGCTTTGCGCAGGTGGTGATCGGAACCAAAACCGACACGGATGCCTTGGTGGATCAAACCAAAGCAACTGAGACCATCGTGACGCCGATTGCACAGGGCGACGCCAATCATGGCAAGCGGCTCTGGGAAGTTTTGGGTCTCGCTGAAAATCCCAAAGGCATGATTTCGATTTATGTCCATGCGGAAGCGGATGCGACCGGGGCGGGATCGATGCCGTTCCAAATCGCCTACCTCTACAACTAACCCTACCGCTGCGCGATGGCTGGCTTAAGTCCGGCCATCGCTCTCACTCCCAAATCATCAGGCACTCAGTCATATGGCAACCCCGATCGCAGCATCGACCATCGCAGCAGAGGCCTTTCGTATGATGGAGCTTTCGCCGCTCTCGTCATTTGCAGACGACAGTCAACAAGCAGCGGCGGCGGCAGAGCAATATCCACATGCGCTTGACATATGCTTGCAGTCTTATGATTGGTCCTTTGTTCGGCGCACGGCACAGCTCGCATTGGTGTCTGATTTGCCAGAAGAGTGGATCACAGACCCGGACTTGCCATACCTCTACGCCTTGCCAGGTGATTGTGTGCAGCTTTTGCTTGTCGTGGATCAGGACGCTGATTGGCGTCGTGAGGAAAATTACATCCGTGCAGATGTCGAAACGGGCTTGGTCGTTCGCTACTCACGCCGGATCACAAACGAAAAGCTTCTGCCATCGACATTCCAAACATTTGTCTCTGCCCAACTTGCCGCCCTTTTGGCTCCGGGCCCTGGATTTTTACGCCGCACGGAAAAGATCGATCGCATCGAGGCAAAGCTCGCGACACTCAAGCAGACGGCCATCGACAACGACAGCTATTCGGCTTCGGCGTCTCGTCTTGACGATCTTCCACAGTCCACAGATTGGGTAATGGAGGCGCTGCGGTGACACGTCAATTTAAACCACAGGTCAGCTTTAACTCGGGTGAAGTCTCCCCGCTCTTGTATGGGCGCAATGATTACAAGCGCGTGCGCACCGGCGTGCGCGAAATGCGTGGGTTTATCCCCTTGCGGGAGGGTGGTTTTACGCGCGCACCAGGTACGATTTTTCGCGGCTATACAAAAGACAACGCCGCCGCGCGGCTTTTGCCGTTCGAGTTCAACGCCAATGACAGTCTCAATTTGGAGTTCACCAATGAGACCATGCGCGTTTGGCGCTATGGTGAATTGGTTGAGCTGGATGGTTCCGCCTATGAATTGACCGTACCGTATGGTGAAGCGGACCTTGATGCGATTTGGCCACTGCAATCCTCTGATGTGATCTATCTCGCCGATGGATCTGGACCCTTGCAAAAGCTGTCCCGCTATGCGCTCAACAATTGGACGATCAATGACTGGGTGCTCGACACTGGCCCTTTCAGGGTTCAGAACCTAGACGAAGACATCACGATCCAATGCTCTGCATCGACAGGAACAATCACGCTCACAGGCAGCGGAGATCCATTTGAAGTAAGTCAGGTTGGATCGCTGATTTTGCTCAAGCCAACCAACATCACGGAAATACCGCTTTGGTCTTCAAATACAGCCGCCCAGATCGGTAACTATTTTCGCTATGACGAAAATATTTATCAGATCACCGCAGGCAAGACCAACGGTGATGGCATTTTTGACACCACCACAGGCACAACTGTAAATACAGGCGTTTCACCACCGATCCATTCTTACGGTGAGATGATGTATGACTTTAATACAAAAATCACATGGAAATATATTTCTGATCTTGTCGGGATCGTGCGCATCACAAGCGTGTCCGACGAAAATTCAGCAATCGCAGAAGTCATTAAAACTGTGCCGGAACCCTGTGTCACCGATCCAACCTATCGGTGGTCTGAAGGCGCTTGGTCAGTAAAATATGGCTATCCCAGAACAATTGAAATCATCAAACAACGTTTTGCCGCAGCGGCTACGCGGTCTGAGCCCAGAACACTTTGGTTTTCAACCATCGGCGATTTTAACGACTTTCTCCCATCGATCGAGCCGGATGAAGCCTTTGCCTATGCCATTGATGGCTCTGAGGGCCAGAATGGCATTCAATGGCTGCGTCGATCGAGAAAAGGTATTTATATCGGTACGCTTGGTGAAGTGGTGCGCGGCTTTTCAAGCCAGGTTGGACAGGCCATTGGTATTTCAACATTTGACACAGATGTGGAAGGCACCAATGGATCAATCGCGCATCGGCCAATTTCACCATTTGGCTATCCAATCTACATCACGGCTGATGCAACGCGTGTCGAAGAGTTGCGCTATTCATTTGAAGTTGAAGGCGGTCTACCCGTCGATCTGACTGTGCCGGCTGCACATATCGGAGCCGCCGGTTTAAGTGAGATTGTCTGGCAGTCAAACCCTTTGGGATTGGCGTGGTTGCGCCGAGATGACGGCGATCTGGTTCTGATGCTCTACAATCAATCGGAAGAGGTTTTAGGCTGGTCCATTGTCTCTTTGGCAGGAGGGTTCGTTGAAAGCTTTTCCGTGACGTCATCGTCAGATGGAAAGCGGGATATTCTCACCATGGTTGTTAAGCGGACAATCAATGGTGAAGTTGTCAGGATGATCGAAGAGCAGGCTATCGTTTACGGTGCCTTGCCCGGAGATGACCCTATTCATGAAGCCAACCATCTATTTGCCTCAAAGGTCTTCGATCTTGCGGAGCCCACTGATACTTTTGACATTTCCCATTTGATCGGTGAGGAAGTTTATGCATGGACTGATAACGGACAGTTCGGGCCAATTACTGTGCCCGAAAGTGGCGAAATTACACTAGAATCATCGGTCTCATACGCCATTATTGGCCTATTTGATCAGACACACTTCGTTGATCTTTTTGAGCCATCCGTTGAAGAAAAAGAGGGTGATGCGCGAGGCATGGGCAAGTCTATCGCCTCGAATGGTGGTATTGTCTTGCATCGTACTGCCGCCGGATATGTGCGCGGTGTCGAGCGCCATTTTGGCCAAGAGCCTATGCTCAATCCACGCCAACCTCTGTTTGATGTCGGTGTCGCCGCAAACCTCACAACAGCCTATTCCGGTGTCACCAATATCTCGGCATTCACAGGAATGTCAGACGAGGCAAGTTATCGGTTTGAGCCCTTTGGCGGCGCACCTATGACTGTGCTTGCTATTGTTTCCCCTGTTGAAACGGGAGGTGCATAATGTGCCTTCCTGCTCTTTTACCACTGGTTGGAGGCACCGCAACCGCAGCCGGTGCAACGGCAGCGGCTGCTACAACAGGCCTAACTCTTCAGGGCATAGGCACTGCCCTGGCTGTGGGCGGCTCGATTGCACAAGGTATTTCCAGCTATAAGGCAGCAAAAACAAATGCTGCGCTGGTCGGACAACAGCGAGACACCGATCGTCTTTTGACGGCCCAAAAAGAGCTGCGCACCCGCCGCAAATTCAAAACTGAAATGCGCCGACAAGTTGCTGAACTGGCAGATCGCGGTGTTTCGATCGACAGCCCCTCGGCCATCCTTCTTGGCCAAGAAGCCGCATCAGAAATGAGTTTTCAAAGCCAGTCTGTGCGCCAGGACGGATTGGCCCGCGATCAAGAGCTATCAGCGCAACAAAGCGCCTACCGATCCCAAGCCATGTCGTCACTTTTGAAGGGCGGCATGGGGGCGGCAGGCACACTTTTGACCGCTGCCCCAGACCTATGGCCTAATCTTGGGGATGCAGCATGAGCCAGCTCACCATACCCACCGCAGGCATTGATCCCGGTCGCAGTGCAGACGTCCGCGTTCAGGCATCCGATGCGGGCGCTTCCGTTGCACAATTCGGCAATGTCATGGCTGATGTCGGGGCCAAGTTGGAGACGGACCGCCTACAGCGGGAAATGAACCGATTGGGTGTCGATCTTACGCGCGACATGAACAATCTATCGCTTGAAATGGCGCAAATCGGCGATCCTGATACGCTCGAAACTACATTCCAGAGCCGCATCGCCGAGCTGAGAAAAACCTATATTAATGGCGCAACTGAAACGGGCCGCCCGCGTGTTGATCCGCGCAACGCCGAACAATTTAATCTCGCTTTTGACGAGCTGCGCAATCGCCATGAGCTTAATATCGGTCAACAAGCGCTGGCCGGGAAGTTCGCTCAACGTGAGGCGACATATTTCGACTATGTCCATACCGCAACTGCGGCGGCGGCCACAGCGGACCCGGAAACCCGTGACGCTTATTTTGAGCAAGGCTCCAAACAAATTGATGAGCTTGAAGCCGCAGGGGTCATCGATGCGGCAGAAGCACAAAAGCGCCGCCTATCTTTGCAATCCGGAATGGATGCAGCCGCCGCATTGCGCATGCTCGATGAGGATCCAAATGATTTTCTCGATGCCCTTGATGCAGGTGAGTTTTCCGGGCTGGACGGAGAGGAGCAATCGCGCTTTCGGGTCAGTGCCAATGCCAAAATTGCCGCCGCTGATGCCAAGGCGGTCAAGGACGCTGAGATTGCCGCCAGCACGGCGGAGAAAGCTGTCACCGATCGCCTGAAGCAAATGGCGGGGATCTGGTCACTTGGTCAGCGCAGTGCTGATGAGGATGCATTTTTGGCGCGTGCCGATGTTCAGGCCAATCCCTACTTTTCCGAAGCCATGGCGCAGCGTGAGCTTTTGATCGAAAAGCCGCAGCTCGACATGATGACACCCGCCCAGCTTCAGGATGCCGTTGACGAAGAAAAAAACCGCCCAAAAGTATACAAATATCAGGCCGAACGCCTGGCACTTTTGGAAACCAAACTGGATGCTGAGGAAAAGGCCTGGGCGGCTGATCCGATTGCACACGCCCGCGAAAAAGGTCTGCCTGTACCAGAGCTTCCAGAGTTTGATCCCACCAATCCACAAGAGTTTGGCGCGGCGCTGTCCCAGTTTCGCGGCACCTCCGCCGCCCTGGTCAAAAACGGTTGGACAGAGACCGATGCGGTGTTTGACCAGGCCACAACCAAACAGCTCAGAAAAACCATATCGGACACCAAAGACCCCGACGCCCGCGCCACTTTGGCGGGTGTCGTCGCGGCCACCCTTGGTGATCGACCGGACGTGATGGACCTCGTCAGTGACGATCCTGTGTTCCGCTGGGTCGGTGGTCTTATGAACGCCAAGGGCTCCCAGGCGATTGCCAGCGAAATCATGGTCGGCCAACAAACAATCGATGCCGGCACCGTGATCCTTCCGCCCGCGAAAGACAGATTGCAGCCGACGTTTGATGTCGTCGAAGATCTCTTTGTCGACATTCCGGGTGGTGCTGACATTCAAGCCCAGGCGATGGCGGCGGCGGATGCGCTTTATGCGGCCAGATCGGGACGTGTCGATCCGGCGGGAAACATTGATGAAAAGCTTTATCAGCAGAGCCTGCACGAAGTTCTCGGCGGCACTGGGAGCTATGACAGCAGGGGGGCAGCGGGTGGATTACAGCAGGTCAACGACGAGCTGACGATGTTGCCGCAGGGTGTTAAGGCGCAACAGGTCGAGACGGCTCTGTCGCGCATTGGTGTAGTTCGGACAACTGAGACGAAAAGACCGAGTTTTACCACTGATCAAGATCAACTGACCACAAACCTTGCGGCGATTTCTACGTCAGGCCGCCCGCCTTTGATCAATGGATCTGCAATCACAGAGGATACGCTTGCGCAAATGAACCTGCGCGCGGTCGGCGATGGTGTCTATGAGTTCTTTTACACCAGTAATTCCGGCCAGATCCTTGTCCCGGAAACTGAAGATGGCGAACGCTATCAGTTTTCCATGAGCAAACTTTTGAAGTGAGAGCGTCAATGACATTTTTCCTTCAAGCCGCAGAAGGTGAGCAGCCCGCCGACACGATGGCGACTGATATCCCAACGCCTGGTGATCGCTTTTCGGCGTCTTTCCGGTCGCAACGTCTCACCCGCGATCAATGGATGCAGGTCGACCAAACGCGCAATGCAGTTTTGGATGATATGCTTGCGCAAATCGGCGGCGTCGATGTGCCACTGGCAAGCCCCACCGGAAGACCATATCCATCAACAAAACAATATCAGATCCGCCGCGATGCCGCCTTTGCCAAAGTCACCCAAGCGCGCGACGAGAGCGTCAGCGCCTTTGCCGATCTGCCAGGCTCAAAGGATGAATTTGAGCGTCAGGTGACGGAACGTCTGCGCGCAGAATATGAAGATCAACAGGCGATTTTGGGCTCTGCACCAAATGGAAGCTGGGGCCCAGAGTTGGCCGGGTCTTTGGCGGCTGATTTTACTGATGAGCAAACGCTTGCCTCGCTGCCCTTTGGCGCGCCGGGCCGCGTGGGCGTTTTAACCACAATGGCAATTGAGGGTGTGGTCGGTGCAGCATTTGAGGGGATGGCCGCCACAGAGCGCTCTATTCCCATGGCAGACCGTTTGGGCATTGAGCGCCCGAATGTGGCGACAGACATGGCCACCGCCGGCTTGATGTCGGCAGGTCTCGGCGGAGCATTGGCCGGAGGCGTGCGTTTTCTCGAATACCGCAAATCTCGCCATGCCGGAGCTGGTGAAAGTGCCCCGGAAGGCGTTTCCCAGATCGACACGGCCACGTCTATCGATGCGGCACAAGAGACGCTTGAAACGGGCAAGCCTTTGGACACGGTCATTGCATCAAAGCAATCTGGCTCAGGACCAGAGACACCCCCAAATTTACCGGATGCGCCGGAAAACTGGCAAGCCATCCGTGGCGGCATTTTTGCCGGCGAAAGTGGTGGAGATTATGAGGCCCTGTTTGGATATTCAAATCGCGCCGGCGGTCCATTTGACGGCGTCAAACTCACAGATATGACCGTCGATCAAGCAATTGAATTTTCCAATCCTAATGGCCCCTACGCGCAGTGGGTCAAGGGGCAGGTTGGCCGCGTCGCAACACCGATGGGAGCTTATCAGATCGTCGGCACCACTCTAAAATCCGCCAAGCGCGGCCTCGGTTTGACTGGCAATGAAATCATGACGCCCGCTCTCCAAGAAAAACTTGGGCAGTGGATTTATCGTCGTCAGGGCACAGCCGCCTGGCAGGGATATCGTGGTCCCCGCGCAGATTGGACACCAGATCGATCGCAAACCTCGCGCGGCTATACAGGCAGCGGACAGGTGCGCGCCGGAGATGATATCACCATCGATGTCAAATATGAGGTGGTTGACGCCTCATTTCTCAAACGCGCCGGTGGCGACTTGCAGCCTCGTGACAGATCGCGCGGCACATCGGATGCGTGGATCGCGGACACGGCCGCCCGTCTTGATCCTGCCCTTTTGATGCCGGCCAGCACCGCAGATCGCGGTACGCCCATCGTTGGTCCTGACGGTATCATTGAAAGCGGCAATGGACGGTTTGGCGCGATTGAGCGCGCCTATGAGCAATTCCCCGATCGCGCCGCAGAATATCGCAGCCAAATCGAAACCGCGGGCTTCGTGGTGCCTGAGGGCATTGAGCGCCCGGTTTTGATTGCACGGCGGACCTCTACCCTCGATGACGCAGGGCGGCGCGATTTCGTGGTCGCCGCCCAAGACAGCGGTGTCGCCCGTATGACGCCAACAGAAATCGCCCGCACAAGCGCGCGCGCCATGAGTGCCGACCGTCTGGCCCTGTTCGATCCGGCATTGGGTGTATCCGATCCCGGCAATGGCGGCTTTGTCCGCTCTGTTCTGAGCGCCTTGCCGCGCTCAGAGCGCAACGCGATGTTTGATGCCGCAGGCGCGCTCAATGCCGAAGGAAAACGCCGGTTGAGCGGAGCCTTTTTTGCCCGCGCCTGGGAGGCCCCGGATCTGATCGAACGCTTTGCCGAACTTGAGGATGCGGGCGAGCTTAAAAGCCTGATGACGGCATTGGACCGGTCCGCCCCTGAGTGGGCCACCTTGCGGGCCGAGATCGAGGCGGGGCAGGTGGTCGAGAGTTTTGATCTGTCCGGTTTTGTCACCGATGCGATGCGGATGATCTCAAACGCCCGTGAGGCCGCAGGGCAGGGGCAAGGCGTAGCTTCGATCATATCTGAGATGCTGGACGACATCGATCTGTTGGAAGGCCCTGTGCCGCCGCTCACCGTGCGTCTGGTGAAACAGTTCTATCCGGACGGCCGTGCGGCATCTGCGGACAGTGTGACGAGTTTCTTGACGTCTTATGCGCGCGAGGCGCGGCAAGTGGGCAAAACAGGCGATCTGTTGGGCGGCACGCCGCATGACGTCCTGTCCCGCCTCGATGCGCGATTTGCCGATCTGCCCGATGATCTTGGCCGGCCACGCGGGACAACGGTTCCGCCAATGATTGAGCCGATGGAGATTTCCGTTGATCTGCCCGATTTGGCCGATCTCGACACAGCCGTGATCCGCGCCGAAATGGAGAGCGATGACATCGGCCGCGCCTTTCTCGATGCTGAAATCACCTTTGAAGACGGCACCCGTGCCAGCGCCCGCGAAATCCTTGACGATCTGGATCAGGATCGGGCGCTGATCGAGGCTGTGAACACATGTTACCTTCAGGGGGCCAGCGCATGAGTAATATTGCAGATTGCATTGCGGGCGCGGTAAAAGCAGGACAGCTTGACCCAGCCCGTGCCAATGAGGCTCGACGCAATTTCGAACAGCTTCGCGACCGGTATCGCACGACGATGCCCCTTGCGCAGGCTGAGGCCGCCGCCGCCGCAGATCTGAAAGAGGCAACTGATGCTCTGTCGCGGCGGCGGTTCCATGCCGTTGTCAATCAGCTCCAAACAATGCGGCGGCTGAAAAATGCCATTGAAACAGCAGATGACCCAGGCGCAGCTTTGCGCAATCTTTTAGAATTTTCCGACGGATCAGGTTATCGCGGCGAAAGTGTGCGCTCCATTCGCGAAGGCTATGAGGCGCAAATCAATGCGACTTTGCATGAGGTTTTGCAAGAAACTGGCCTGAATGTTGTCGGATCATCACGCAATATCGCCAGATTTGAAAATGTCATCCGCGAACTTCATGGTGAGACCTCGGGAGACTTGCGCGCCGCCGATTTGGCGAAGGCTGTGCGCAAGGCGCAAGATCGGATGCGGCGCGCGTTTAATGCCCATGGCGGCGCAATTGGAGAGCTGGATAACTACGGCGTGCAACACAGGCACGATGTTGTGCAGCTGCGCAAGGCTGGATTTGAAGCGTGGCGCGCTGATATCGAAGGGCGGATTGCCTGGGACAAGATCGATGATGTGACCACAGGTAAGCCCTTTGCCGCAAACGCTGGTGATGTTCCGGCGCGCGCCCGTACAGACCGCTTTTTGCGCGATGTATTTGAGGGCATCACAACGCGCGGTTGGTATGACAAAGACCCAACGATGAGTGTGGGCGGTAAAGCACTTTACAATCAGCGTGCCGATGCCCGCGTCCTGCACTTCAAAGACGGATCAAGCTGGCTTGAATACAACAAGAAATATGGTGCCTCTGATCCCTTCTCAGCCATGATCGACGGCGTGCATGGATTGGCGCGCGACGTGGCCTTGATGCGTGTCCTTGGGCCGAACCCTCGGATGGGTCTCGAATACGCCATACAAGTGGCTCAAAAACGCGTGGAGACAGCCGCAGCCCTGGCAAAGACCGCCTCCGAGCTGAAGGCGGCAAGCAAGCTGGCCGAACGGGTCAATACACAAAGCAAACGCGCCAAGGCGATGTTGGCGCATTTGAATGGCGATGCGAATATTCCAGAAAGTGCAGCCTGGGCCAGTTTCTTTTCTGGCACGCGATCTGTTTTGACATCGATGCAGCTTGGCTCTGCCGTAGTGTCGTCCGTTACTGATTTAGCCACCATCCGCATGGCTGCCAAAATTGTCGGCATCAAGCCGCGCAATGTTTTGTCGCGCAGTGCACAGCTTACGGCCAGCCGTGCAACGAGGGAGACGGCCGCCCGTATGGGATATGTCGCGAGTGCGCTCGCGGATGCCGGCGGCGGGTCATCGCGGTATTTTGGACAGTTGTTTGGCACCGGTCTGCCTGAGCGGTTGGCCGGCTTTACGTTGCGCGCCTCTGGCCTCAGCTGGGTCACGGATATGCGTCGCATCGCCTTTAAAATGGAATTCTCCGGTTATCTCGCCGAGAATGCCGATCGCGCCTTCGATAAGATCGATGACAGCCTGCGCCGGATTTTGGATGAACGCGGGATCACCGCCGCAGATTGGGATGTGTTGCGTGACCCCGCGGTGCGTTTTTCTGATCCTTCCAGCGGTGCAGATTTCATATCCCCGATGTATTTTCTGGAAAATCAGACATCGATCTCTCGGGCTGAAGCTGAGGGTCTTGCTGTGCGGCTTGAGGCCATCATGCAAGAACAGCTTGAATATGCAGTGCCATCTGCAAGCGTAGAAGGTCGTGCCATGTTGCAGGGGACCGCCGCACCGGGATCTGTCAGCGGTGAGTTAGCGCGCAGTTTCATGAGCTATAAGAGCTTTTCCATCTCTCTCACTCTTGGCCAAATTCGTCGTTGGAAAACCCTTCCTGGTCCCATGGCTAAAGCCAAATATGCGGCAGAGATGAGCGCGTCTCTCTTAATTTTGGGCGGTTTGGCCGTGCAGCTCAAAGAGCTGACAAAAGGCAATGATCCGCGCCCAATGGATGATGGAAAATTCTGGATGGCCGCCATGATGCAGGGTGGTGGACTTGGGATATTCGGAGATTTCTTTGCGGCTGAAACGAGCCGAATGGGGGGCGGTATTGGTGAAACAATTGCCGGGCCGGTCTTCGGACTTGCCGGCGATGTGATTGGCCCCATTGCCTCAAATGCGGCCCGTGTTGCCGATGGTAAAGATCCCTTGATTGGTCGTGACATTGCAAATTTCGCGGGTCGCAATACCCCAGTTGCATCAAGCCTTTGGTATGCCCGCGCCGCCTATGACCGCATTGTGGCCGACACATTGCAGCGTTGGCTTGATCCTGAAGCTGAAACCCTTTGGCGTCGCCAAGAACGTCGCCGGCAACAAGACTATGGCAATGCCTCCTGGTGGCAGCGTGGCGACATGCTCCCATCACGCGCACCTGATCTCAACAACGCTTTCGGAGGACCCGAATGACAACTGAAACCTTCAACCCTCCTGCGCCATATGTGATTGATGGAATTGGCCCTTATCCCGTAGGGCACGAATACAACGAAGGCGCTCTGACTTGCATCATTGACTTAAATGGTGTCCTTACAGAGCTGAGCTCCGTTGACTTTTCAGCCTCCCCAACGGCGAGTGAAACCTCAGGAAATGTTTATTTGTCAGAGGCAATCTCTGCCGCATATGACATGGGCCATCTATATATCATCAGAAATACCAATGCGGAACAGGGCTGGGTTGGCGTTGGCGGTGCCCGCGAGGTTTCACTTGAAAAGCAAGTGGATCGACTTTCTCGGGCAGTACAGGAGATCCAAAACCAAATGACACGCACTTTTCGCGTGCCATTCAACCTCCCTACCATTAACTTTTTCGTTGACGATGCTGCTGAGAGAGCTGGCCGCGTTATTATTTGTGATGAGGATGGAAATCCGAAGGCAGGTCCGACCGGCGCCGATATTGAAAACGCTCAAACATACGCCGCAGAAGTAGCTGACATTGCTGCGCAGTTTGGGGACGTAGCGGGTGCTATTGATGCGGCAGAAGCAGCACAAGACAAGGCCGAACAGTGGGCCGAGAACCCAGAGGATGTTGAGGTCGATCCGGGGCAGTATTCGTCCAAGCACCATGCGGCTAAGTCGTCGGCATCAGCCGTAAGCGCCTCTTCGGCGGAAACTAATGCAGCGGTATCTGCAAGTAATGCTGAAAATTCGGCTGATTTTGTCTACGACACCGTGCAGGTGGGTGATAGACAGTATTCATCATGGTCGGGCTTTTCACTTACCTCAGCGTTAGCGGGTGAGTGGGCATTTGTCGATGACACGGATACTGGCACACACATTGATCCTATACTTGGCGGGCCAGATCCCGTCCCAAATGCTGGCTACTACCAATTTGCAGCTGATGGATTAGCATCAGCGCAGGCGCAGTGGATGCGTGGGACCGGGCTGGCGGGTAAGGCAGACAAAACAGCGAACGCGGCGAGTGCCGTGTGGCGCGCCGATGTGTCGGGAACAGCAAATGCAATTATCCTGACGCTCACAGATTGCGATCTGACAAATGCGCAAATTCTAGCCGCAAGAACTCGCATCATCTTTACGCCGACCGCTGCGAACACGGCTGCGCCGACTGCGACGGTGGCCGGTGTGACGTGGTCTTTGCTTGATTACACAGGCGGTGCGATGAAGGGGGGTGAAATTCAGCCAGGTAAGTCTATGATCATTCGGCCAAATTTGCCGGGTGCGGCATTCATCGTGGAGTTCAATGCGGCGGACGTTTCTACGATCAATAAACACGTCGCGCGCTCAACGTCTGTGACGTACTCGACCGATGGGACATTTGACATTTACACGCTGACCACGCCACGGCCTGTCAGCGCGACTGATGGCACCCTTGTGGCGTTTCAGGTGCCACAGGCCAATACCGGACGAGCCAAAGTGGTCCTAAATGGGTCCGCCAACGAGTGCCTGTACGGAGCGGAGGAGTATTTTGCCGGTGGTGAATTTAAGACCCAAAGGCATGTCTTACTGCGATTTTCTGGTGCGCCTAGAAACGCGTGGGGGCTTATAGCTTCTGGCGTCACCACTGCTGATTTGGCCGCTGTCATTGCAGACACCATTTCAAATTCGGACCGCATCGCGTTGCTGGAGGCGATAGCTGGCATTGGCAATTTTGCAGCCGAGGCACGGGTCTTGACCGCCAAAATTATGGGCGTTAACCCACTTGACGCTGCTTGGCCCGCTGATCCTCGCAACCCGGTCAATTTTTATACGTGGAACGATGGAGTGCGCACAAAAGCAACGGCGCGCACAATCAAAATTGGGGCGGCAGGGGATTCTATTGACACTGGTGCGGTAGCGGAGGGCGGTGCTGCCGGGCCTTACGCGCCCGTGCAGCTATTGGCCGACCGTGCGAACGACACTTTCAGTCTTATGCAGAACGTCGAATTTGCGGTCGATATGAAGGCAGTCGGAGGCGCATTTATCTCGGAGTTTCTGGCTCAAATTCAGGACACAATTGAAACGGACCACGACGCTTGGATGGGTTTCAACACTATGAACTCGGGTGGCAAAACAGATATGAATGGACAATCTGGCTATCCGTCTATGCCGCAAGATTTGTTGGAAATTGTTGCCGAAATTCGCGGTCGCGGCGGCATGCCATTCCTGTCTACGACTGAACATCCGCATTTGGCGCGCGGTGGCGCACAAGATTTCCCAGACACACACCGGCAATATTGGCCCTATCTGAGCTATTCCGTAACGACGACCCACGCCTTCGACGCGGTTGCGAATACGATTTCAGGGCCATTTGAGACCTACTCTTTTGGCGGTGAGCTTATTGGCGTCGGATCTCGCTTGTCTGTGGCAACAGGCGACTGTGCGGGCACATATACAGTGACTGCGAGATCAGGAGGCACGGTCACAGTCGCAGAAGCAATCCCGGTCACAGCATCCTACTCCGTCCTTGTGCGCATGGTCGAACTGGATGAGGAAACGACAATCTGGCCTCCAGATAGCGACAGCGTGGTCATACGCGATTGGACAGGTAACGGCATCCCTGTTCCGGGGCTGCGCACATATGGGTATCTCAACACCTCCACACGTCTTGCAGCGAAGTTGTTGGATGCCGCACTGTTCGACATCGAAAAAGCCACATTTGCCTATGTGCTCGAACCGGCTTGGGCCACTGGGTCCTATGATCAAAACACGCTCTATGACGTGCTCTACGGTCCAGTGGCCTACAATCACAAACTGGCGGAGCATTACACCAACATCAATGGCCGGGTGATGGCAAAGCTGATCCGCCACATTGAGGCGGGCACACTCGAACACAACCGGGTGATTTGGTGATGGTTTTTTTACTAAAATCCGTGTGGGGGTAAAATGACAAAATTTGAGGCACAAATGACCAAAGCAACAAACGCCCTATCCGTCGGTGGAGTGACGCTTCCGGCGTGGTGGCCAACTCTGGATCATGCAAGTACGGTCGCGGTTAAGATGGTGCCGATCCTGTCGGCGCTGTGGCTCATCATGCAGATGTACGTTTTCGCGCGCAAACAGTGGCGGGCCTATCGCAAGGACGAGGGTGGCGCAGTTGGTAAGCGCGGTGTCGGTTTGATCGTAGGTGGCATTCTCACGGCCACGCTTGCCAGCGGACAGTGGGCCTATACGTCCGCGTGGGAAGGCTATGAAAACTGCGTCTATCTGGACAGCGGCGGCTACCCGACTGTTGGCGTCGGTCACATGGACCCATCGCTTAAGCTCGGTGAGTGCTATTCTAACGACCAGATCGAGGCGTGGTTCTGGGAAGATATGGAGCGTAAGGTTGACCGACCTATGAGCCGCTGCATCACCAACCAAAGCCTATCTGAGAATACTGTCATGGCGGTGCGCGACTGGACTTTCAATGTCGGAGCAGGGGCGGCGTGTGGCTCAACGCTTGTGCGCCTTTTGAATGCCGGAAAGCTGCGGCAGGCATGTGAGCAAATGCCGCGATGGGTATTCGTCAAGGGCATCATGATCCGCGGACTTGAGAACCGCCGCTGGCGTGGATTGCCAGGTATGCCCCCTTCCAACCGTGCGCTTTGTTTGTCGGGACTGTAATGCAAAAACTCGCCATATACGCCCTAATTGCCTGTCTGGTCCTCGGTGGATGGGCGTGGTGGCTACAATCGCGCAATGCAGCCCTGAGCGCCGATTTGGCGCAGTCTGAGGCATCCCGCACGGCACAGACCGCCGTGTCATCAATTCTCGGCAATGCGCTGGTCCAAACACGAGTGCGTGCTGCCGAGTTTTCTGCGCTCTATGAGGAGCTTTCGAATGTCAAAGATGATGACACTTGTCGCAGCCCTGCTATCGGTGCCGCTGTTGATCTCCTGCGGGCACGTCGCGCCGCGCATTGAGATTGACCGGGCCGCGCTTGAGCTTGGTCCAAAGCCCACCCTTCCAAGCGGATCAAACCGATCTGTTGCGGCATATTTGATCGCTGCCGAAGAGTGGATGGAAGCCGCAGATGGCACACATGATGCTACGCTTGATGTGCTGTGTGAGTTGGCGGAGTGCATAGTGAACTGAATATGGCGCGCGCGTGGTTATTCGATTTGACCTGCCCAGAATGTCACCCACCACCTGCGGCTGTCAAATGACAGAATTTCATGCGCAAGGGCGGCTTGCTTTGGATCATAAATCATTACATTTGCGTTGCCATTTGCGATCGGAGCCTGACCGTTATGCCCGCAGCAACACGCGACCGTTTTAACGCCCGCCTCCCAAAGCTTCTCCATCATATCGGCGATACAATCATCAACGCAGACTGTTTCTCGGGTGCTTTCTGGAAAATACTTGCGGTATGGCAAGATGCGCTCAGGGATGGATCCGGTAAGGTACTCTGAGCCATTGTAAGATCGACATTCACACATCTATTTTCACCTCTATCATTGTGCATTCGCAGTTTGAGCATTCGAGCCGTGGTATTTCGGACGCACCAACCTTGACCACTTTGAACGTAGCGCAATCGCACTCAGTGCATCGTAAAAGACGCCGATGATCGCGGCTCACACCTCGAAATTTTTCAACCTGTGCCATGGGGCCCTCCTGCGAGTTAGTTGTACTGGGTGAAAGGGAGCACTTCCGGCCCCCACACAAAATCTGGAACCCACTGGCTCGGCTCAATCCCGGGGACGCTGACGCTCAACCTCTCATTGCCCTCTCCGTTGTTGTCGTTGACCTGCACGACCTCCCAGTCTGTGGAAGCCCAGTCCTCGCCCTCGGGCTCCCGTGACGGGTGGATCAGCTTTGCCCAATAGTGGCCGGGCTTGTTCGGAGTCGGGTGCTTTGGCATGGTGCCTCCTGCTGGTTAGTTGAAATTTTATCGGGTCAGGTGAGATCGGATAGAATTTAACATATTGTTTTTATTGTATTTATTATTTTGCGTTATTTTTGCTAAGTCATTGAAATTTAACGTTTATCTAAAAATTTGTAATCAGTTGATTATCCTGCAATAATCTTCATTTATCCGGCTCCTGCAGTGCTGTGAGAACAAAAAAACGCCCACCAAACGGCGGGCGCTGTCTCACTCATCTCCTGTCAGAGATCACATCCCCGACTGCACCTCACGGCTTTCTTGCGCAATCGCATTGCCGGCTTTGGACAGGTCTTGACCGGCGCCTTCGATGGTTTCGCAGGCGGCGAGGGCCAAAAGGCACAATCCGATCATGAGGGTGCGTGTCATGGGTCACTCCATTTAAATGTCAGGTCCCACATATCTAGGGCGATGCAGAGGGATGTCGAACCGATGCGCAAACTCCCGCGCAGGGGGGCGTTTGTCTCAGATCAAAGCAGTATTGCAAAAATGCCTTATTTTCCAACATGCGCGATCGACTTTAAGGGAGAGACCCCATGACCCGCCTTGCTGGCATCCTGTTTTCGCTGATTTCCACAACCTTGATGGGCGTCGCCATTGTCGTGGCTTTGACCATTGGCAAGGACACGTTGCAACCGATCCTGATCGCCGCAGCCATCGGGTTTGTTGTCGCGATTCCAGTGACTTGGATCATTTCGAAAAAACTCACCGAAGAGTTTTGACCACAGAGTTCTGATCCGCGATCAACGCGCGTCGATGGCCTCCATCCACGCCCGCAGTGCCGCCTCAAATTCGCGCGGTTTCTCGGCATGAAGCCAATGGCCCGTGCCGGGAATGGAGGCGAATTTTGCGTGCGGGAACAGGGCTTTGGTGGCATCCCTGTGGTCGCGAGAGACATAGGTGCTTTCGCCACCGGAGAGGAAGAACGCAGGGCCATCATAGGTGCCGGACAGCTCGGGAAACCCGACGATCTTGCCCATTTCGGCTTCTAGAACATCCAGATTCAAGAGCCATTTTTTCTCTTTGACGACAAGGCTTTGTAGCAAAAACGCGCGCACACCCGCGTCCAAAATCTCATGCGCCAACATCCGGTCCGCGTCGGATCGTTTCTCAACCTTTGAGAGGTCCAGCCCGCGCATGGCAGTGATCAAAGGTGTGTTGTCATGGGCGTAGGCGACGGGTGAAATATCCGCGACCGTCAAGGATTTGAGCAGCTCAGGCCGGGTCAGCGCCAGCACCATCGCCGCCTTGCCGCCCATCGAATGCCCCATGACATGACAGGGGCCATAGGCATCGATATGCGCCTCCAAGACCTCGGCCAGATCGGCGGCCATATCCGGGTAGCTTTGCGATGCAAATCGCGGGCTGTCGCCGTGGTTGCGCATGTCGACGGAGAGGACAAGCCGTTGATCGGAAAGACGTTTTGAGATGACGCTCCAGTTGCGGGCGGACCCGAACAAGCCGTGGACGATCAAAAGGGGCGGGCGGTCCGTTGAGGAGCCGGTGAGAACGGTGTTGAGCATGCCCCACAGATAGCGGCTTGGCGGTCCCTGTCAAACCCCTTAAAACGACGATATGACCATATCCATTGCCCAACGCGCCGAAGAATTGAGCACGCTTTTGCGTGACCGTATGGGTGTGCATCTGGGCGATGGCTTTGCGGCCAAGTTCACGAAAGCGGGGCGGCGTTTGCCGCGCTGGGCGCGGCGCAAGGGCGAGGTGATCCTTGAGGCTATGGCCTTGGAAACCCATCCGAAATTGGCGCAACAGATCAACCACGCCAAGGTGAACCGGGCCTTTAAGGAGCTGCGTTATTTCCTCAGGCGGCAAGACCCGAAAGCCCGCGCCAAAAACCGCATCCTCGATTGGATCACTACCGTGGCCTTTATCCTTTTTGTCACGGGCGGATTGATCCTTGGCGTTATGATGTGGCGCGGTCTGATTTAGGGTCTGGTCTAAACGGCACGGGCGAAAGCGCGTCACGTTGGACCAAGGTGACAGTGACAAAGCTCACATAGAGCAGTAGATACCACGACCCCATTTTCGAAACATGCACGATCTCACCAGGCGCTTGGCCGGAGTAGAGCCAGATTTTCGTGGCGGTTCCGACGTTTTCCGCGACCCAAAGGAAGAATGCGGACAATATTCCGGCGAGAGGCATCGGCATCCAGTACCAGCCGCCCATGCGATACCACACGCGGGTGCGGGCATAGAGCAGCAGGGAGGCCATGAAGAGGCCGAGGCGGATGTCCGGCCCAAAGTGATGTGTAAAGAAATTCAGATAGATGGCTCCGGCAAACAGCAGAGAGGCCCAATAGGGCGGGTAGGGCGCGAACCGCATGTCAAAGAGGCGAATGGCGCGGGCCATGAAGCTACCAACGGAGGCATACATAAAGCCGGAAAATAGGGGCACACCACCGATTTTGATCAGCCCGGCACCGGGGTAATCCCAACTGCCCATATGGAGTTTGAAAATTTCCATAATCGTGCCGGTGAGGTGAAACAGCAGGATGACCTTGGCCTCGCCCACGGTCTCCAGCCGAAACACCAAAAACAGGATTTGCAGGCTCAAAGCGTAGGCCAAAAGCGCGTCATAGCGGGCGATGGGCCAGTCGTCTTGCCAGAGCTTATGGGTGAGCATCATTGCGATCAAAAGCAGCCCGCCAAACAGCGCGGCCCAGCCCATTTTGACCACGAACATGATGAGTTCGCTCACGCCATGCGGCAAGCGGGCGCGCAGCCAATCGCCTAAGGCGCGTTCTTTTGGGGTCGGTTGGGCCATGTTCAGTTACTCATACATAAACAGAAAGGGGCCCGGCGGGGCCCCTTTGACATCATACTCCAAACGCTCTTACAGGTTCGGATAGAGCGGGAATTTTTCGCACAGCGCTTCCACCTTGGCTTTCACCTCGGCTTCGACCTCGGCATTGCCCTCTTCGCCATTGGTGGCCAGACCATCGACCACTTCGACGATCCAATCGGCAATCTGGCGGAATTCGGCTTCGCCAAACCCGCGTGTGGTGCCTGCAGGCGTCCCAAGACGTACACCAGAGGTGATCATCGGCGGTTCCGGGTCAAACGGGATACCGTTTTTGTTACAGGTGATGTGGGCACGCTCCAAAGCGGCCTCGGTGATTTTGCCGTTCACGCCTTTGGGGCGCAGATCGACCAGCAACACATGGGTGTCGGTGCCGCCGGTGACGATATCAAGGCCGCCTTTCATCAACTGATCGGCCAGCGCCTGGGCATTCACGATCACTTGTTTGGCGTATTCTTTGAACTCGGGACGCAGCGCCTCGCCAAAGGCCACGGCTTTCGCCGCGATCACATGCATCAAGGGGCCGCCTTGGATGCCGGGGAAGATCGCGGAGTTTACCTTTTTGGCGATTTCGACATCGTTGGTCAGGATCATGCCGCCGCGCGGACCGCGCAGGGTTTTGTGGGTCGTGGTGGTCGCCACATCGGCATAGGGGAAGGGCGAGGGGTGCTGACCACCCGCCACGAGACCGGCAAAGTGCGCCATATCGACCATCAGATAGGCCCCGACAGAATCAGCGATCTCGCGCATTTTCTTGAAATCCACCTGACGCGGAATGGCGGAGCCGCCAGCGATGATCATCTTGGGTTTGTGTTCTGTAGCGAGTTCTTGCACCTGATCATAGTCGATGCGCTGGTCCTGTTTGCGGACCCCGTATTGGATGGCGTTGAACCATTTGCCGGACTGGTTCGGCTTGGCACCATGGGTCAGGTGACCACCAGCATCCAAGGACATGCCAAGGATGGTGTCGCCGGGCTCAAGCAGTGCTGTGAACACGCCTTGGTTGGCCTGCGAGCCGGAATTTGGCTGTACGTTTACATACTTAACGTCAAACAACTCTTTTGCGCGATCCCGCGCAAGGTTCTCGGCGATGTCCACATATTGGCACCCGCCATAGTAGCGACGGCCCGGATAGCCTTCGGCATATTTATTGGTCAGGACCGAGCCTTGGGCCTCCATCACCGCAGCGGAGACGATGTTTTCAGAGGCGATCAATTCGATCTCATGGCGCTGACGGCCAAGCTCTTGGGTGATCGAACCGAACAGTTCGGGGTCACGGGTGGACAGGGGTTCGGTAAAGAAACCGGAATCGCGGACATTGGACGTCATGCACATGCTCCTTGGCAGCGTGGGAGTGTCGCGGGCTTCTTAGCCATTCTGTCACATTTGGAAAACCCTCATCCGTTGCATAATGATGATGAAATGAGCGATCCGGGTGATCAGAGAGGGCAGGGGTTTCCGATCCGCGCCACGCGTCTCGGGATCAGGACGTTTGGGGGGGGGCGGCTTTCGAGGGGGCGCATCGTGCGAAAAAGCGTGAATTCCGGCTAAGGCTTTGGTAACCAAGGGCACGGGCCGTACCGGTTCGCCCTCTTCGCCAGACAAAAAGAAGTCCCACAGATGGTCAAAATTGCCTTTGCGGCCAGCGATGCCCAAATCGCGCAGCGTGCTCTTGAGCGGTTGCAGGCGCGCTATGCCTCCGTTCCTCTGGAGGAGGCGGATGTGATCGTGGCGCTTGGCGGTGATGGGTTCATGCTTCAGACGCTGCATGGGACCATGCATCTCGACACGCCGGTCTACGGCATGAATTGCGGCACGGTCGGATTTTTGATGAACGAGTTCCAGGATGACAATTTGGTCGAACGTTTGCTGGCGGCCGAGGAAGAGGTGATCAACCCGCTCTCGATGGTGGCCGCAGATGCCGATGGGGTGGAACATACCGCACTTGCGATCAACGAGGTCTCTTTGTTGCGCGCCGGACCGCAGGCGGCCAAGCTGCGGGTGTCCATCGACGGTAAGGTGCGGATGGATGAGCTGGTCTGTGACGGTGTCCTTGTCTCGACGCCTGCCGGGTCGACCGCCTATAACTATTCCGCACGCGGGCCGATATTGCCGATTGGATCGGATGTTTTGGCACTGACCGCGATGGCGGCATTTCGCCCCCGTCGGTGGCGCGGAGCCTTGTTGCCCAAAAGCGCAAAGGTCCGCTTTGACGTGTTGGAGCCGCAAAAACGTCCGGTTATGGCCGATGCCGACAGCCGCCATTCCGCCAATGTGGTCTGGGTCGAAATTGCCTCTGAACCAAATGTGCGCCACCGGATTCAGTTTGATCCGGGGCACGGGTTGGAAGAGCGGCTTTTGCGCGAACAATTCGTGTAAATGCGGCGCGCATTCTAAAATTTGCGACCGCCTCGGGCGGGGCGCCCCCACCCTTCCAACTTTCGGTACAGCGTGGAAGGCGAGACGCCAAGCGCACGCGCCGCCGTAGGAATGGAGCCTCCCGCATGCGAAATTGCGGCCTCAACGGCGTTGCGTTCGATTTCCGCCAAGGTTTTTCCGGCAAATGGGTTTGCGGGGGCTTGCGATGCGCCACCAGGATTGGGCGTTCTTTGTACCCGTGGCGCCCCGCGCAAATAGGGCGGCAGATCAGGCACATTGACCACCGGACCGTCATGCAACACGATGACATTCCACAACACGTTCATCAATTCGCGAATGTTTCCCGGCCAAGCATGATCCAGAAAAATTGCTTTGACTTCGGTCGAGAGGGTTCGGAATTCCCGTTCCTCGCGGGCACAGAGCCGATCTAGTTCGGTTTCGGCAATTTCCACCACATCCAGACCACGAGCCCGCAAAGGCGGCAGGTGGATCGGCACGACGTTCAGCCGATAAAACAGATCGGCCCGAAAGCGACCGGCCTGCACTTCGGTGCGCGGATCGACGGTGCTGGTGCAAATCAGGCGAAACTCGGCGGGGCGTCCAGAGGTTGTACCGATTGGGGTGATCACGCCACTTTGCAACATGTTCAAAAGCCGGGCCTGCATAGGTAAGGACAGGGTACAGATTTCATCCAACAACAAAGTGCCGCCATTGGCCAACTCTGCCACGCCGATCTTTTCCGGCGCGCCCGGCATAGCAATATGGCCCAGCAATTCGGCTTCGATTGTGTTCGGGGCGGCGGTGGAACAATCCAGTTTGACGAAGGCACCGTCTTTGTAACCAGACTGGTCGTGGATTGCGGCGGCGGCTTTGACTTTGCCCGTACCATTTTCCCCGGTGATAAACACCGAGGCCGCTGATCCGGCCACGGCACGGATTGTGCTATAAATGTCCTGCATGAGATCCGAAGACCCGATCAGCCCGTCGGTTTCTACCTCATCGGCGGGATAGGGCTGCACATACTGCCCAATGCTGCGCCCGGCCAGCGTGTTGGTGATGGTGGTCTTGAGGTGTTCAGGTTCGATCGGCTTGACGAGAAAATCCATCGCCCCGTTGCGCATGGCCGAGACGGCGCGATCAACAGAGGCAAAGGCTGTGATGGCGATCAGTTTGATGGACGGATCGCGGTCTTTCAGGGTTTTGATAAGTTCAATCCCGTCTCCGTCCGGCAAGACCAGATCAACAAGAGCGATCCCCGGGGCCGTTGTGGCCGACAAGGCGAGTGCTTCGGCGCGGCTGCGCGCAGACAGAACGGTGTAACCCGCCGCCTCAAGAGTGGCCGTGAACAGGGTCAGGTGCGTGTCGACATCATCAACGATTAAAATTGGTTTTTGGGACATTTGTGTCCGTCTCGCTATGTATGAGTAGGTGAATGGATTTTTGAATATCTGAGGCAGTTTGGCGGAGCCTCGCCAAGATCGCAATGATTTCCGTATCTGACATTGAATCGGAGTGTTCTGACAGGTGACGTGCCCGGTCTTGGGCCGAGGTGGAATAAGAGGTTGCAAAGAGGCCAGATAGGGTGTGGGTCGCCAGTCTCAAGGTCGCTTGAGATTTAGGGGACCGCTCTCCCTCTATGGCGGTGACCGCGAGGCTTAGGTAGTGGTCCAGATCGGCGGATAAGTGAATCAGCACATTTTCGGCAACGGCTCTGGGCAGCCGTGTGACCAGCTCCTGTAGGCTGGGTGGTGTATGGTGCGCCGGCTGCGCGGCGGGTTTGATTTCTGTGTTGGGCAGGGGCACATTGAGCGCGCGACAGGTGACGTGAAGGACTTCTGTTTGCGAGGGAAAGGGCTTTGGCAGGATGCCCTTTATGCCCGTGCCCCGGATGGCCTGCATATTCACGTCAAACACATGCGATGTCACGGCGATGACCGGTGGCGGTGTCAGACCGCGGTTTTTCAAGGTTTCAAGCACCTGTGGACCCGACACAAGCGGCAGTTCGATATCGAGGAAAACAATGTCGATTGTCACGTCCGGGGCGGAGAGAAGGTCAAGCGCTTCGGCCCCGTCTTCGGCGTCGAATACGGTGAGGCCGAGCGTCTCAAGAGTGTGATGCATTGCCAGGCGCAGGCTGGCGCTGTCTTCGACCAAAAGCGCTGTGTAGGGACGCAGTATCGGGGACGGCGGCCTTGGCGGCACATGATCGGCCTCTGACCAGTGATCCGTACGGATCGGCAACACCAAACTGGCTTCCGCCCCCGCCTCGGGGAGATTGCGAAGCGTCAAGTTTCCACCAAGGCGGTGCACGGCTTCACGGGCCACATATAACCCATAGCCGGAACCCGGTTCGCCGGACCCGATCGGGATGGGCGCGCGGCCATCGTGGCCGGTGAGAATATGCGGAGGAAAGCCGGGACCCGTGTCGCAGACCCGCACTATGATGTCATCGCCGCCCTCTGAGGCCTGTCGTGACACATGCAGAGAAATCTGGCCCGGGCCCGCATGGTGCAGTGCGTTGGACACAAGGTTGGACAGGACACGCTCGAGCGACAACATATCCCAATCCGCGCGGGTGGGCATGATCTCCAGCCCTTCGAGGCACAGCGTGCTGCCAAACCGCGTGGTGATCCGCTGCCATCTCTGTGCAAGTTTTGTCAGGATGGCGCGTGGGTTGACCATGAGGCGCGTGGCGGGGCGCTGTGTGTGGTCGTGAAACACAAGGCCTGCCACCTCATCCAGCAACCGCCCCAAATGCGCCCCTGTTGCAAGCAGATGCTGGATGTCGCCTTTGAAATGCGGGGGGAGGTCGATGTGATCTAGGGTCGAGAGGCCGCTGTGCAATTCGGCAAAGGTTGACCGAATGTCATGGGACAAAAGGGAAATGCGGCCGGCATCTTTGATCAACAGATTTTGACTCTTTTGGCCGCGCTTTGTCACACTCACCCCCGATTACACTCTCACGACAGACAAAACGCAGCCCGATTGAGGCCGCGTTTCTACGTCACTCATCCGCCGATTAGTAATTTGTTAACCAACGGGAGGGAATGGGACAGCCCTTTTTGCTTAAAATTTACCCTTTTGCATATCCAAGCCCCTGAAGCGCCAGTTTGATTTCGTCCAAAATGGCCGGATCGTCGATGGTCGCAGGCATTTTATAGGGTTGGTTGTCCGCAATCTTGACCATCGTCCCGCGCAGGATTTTGCCCGACCGGGTTTTCGGCAGACGATCAACGACGCAGGCCAATTTGAATGCGGCCACCGGGCCGATTTCATTGCGGACTGCCGTGACGACCTCTTTGACGATGGTGGCGTGATCCTTGGTACAGCCGGAGTTCAGGCACAAAAAGCCCAGCGGAGATTGGCCCTTAAGCTGATCCGCCACGCCGATGACGGCACATTCGGCCACATCCGGGTGGTTGGACAGCACTTCCTCCATCGCGCCAGTGGACAGGCGGTGCCCGGCGACGTTGATCACGTCATCGGTGCGCGCCATGATGTAGACATAGCCGTCCGCATCCTTGATCCCGGCATCACCCGTTTCGTAATAGCCCGGGAAGGTGGTGAGATAGGATTTTTTGTACCGCTCCTCGGCATTCCACAGGTTTTGCAAAGTCCCCGGCGGGAGTGGCAATTTGATCGCGATAGCGCCAAGGTCGCCGTCTTTGACTGGATGCCCGGCTTCGTCGAGAATTTCGATCTCATAGCCCGGCATGGCCACAGAGGGTGAGCCGATCTTGACCGGAAGCTCTTCGATCCCAAGCGGGTTGGCGGCAATCGCCCAGCCGGTTTCGGTCTGCCACCAGTGGTCAATCACCGGCACGCCGAATTTTTCCTGCGCCCATTTGATCGTGTCCGGGTCGGCCCGTTCGCCCGCCAGAAAGATCGCCTGAAGATCATGCAGCTTGTAGCGCTTGATCCAGTCGCCATTCGGGTCTTCGCGTTTGATCGCGCGCAGGGCAGTCGGTGCGGTAAAGAACGATTTCACCCGTTGGTTTTGAATGATCCGCCAGAACACGCCCGCATGGGGCGTGCCGATTGGTTTACCTTCAAACACAATGGTTTGTGCGCCCTTGATCAGTGGGCCGTAGCAAATATAGCTGTGGCCGACGACCCAGCCCACATCGGAGGCCGCCCAGAACCGATCCCCCGCCTCGATGTTGTAGATGTTCTTCATCGTCCAATTGAGCGCCACAAGATGCCCGCCCGTGGCGCGCACAACGCCTTTGGGCTGTCCCGTGGTGCCGGAGGTATAAAGGATATAGGCCGGGTGGTTGCCCTCGACGGGCACACAGTCGGCGGGTTTGACGCCGTATTGGAAGCCGTGCCACGAAAAATCGCGACCGTCGATCAGTTTGGCCACCTCTTGTTCGCGTTGGAAGATCACGCAGAATTCAGGTTTGTGTTCGGCCATATCAATGGCTTTGTCCAAAAGCGGTTTGTAATGGACCACGCGGTTCGGCTCCAAACCACAAGAGGCGGCAATGATCGCCTTGGGCGTACAGTCATCAATCCGCACCGCCAATTCATGCGCCGCAAAGCCGCCAAACACCACCGAATGTACCGCACCAATGCGGGCACAGGCCAACATCGCCTCAAGCGCTTCGGGGATCATCGGCATGTAAATGATGACGCGATCGCCCTTTTCCACACCACGCATTTTAAGCGCACCCGCAAGCGAGGACACGCGCGCCTGAAGCTCTTTATAGGTGATGCCCTTGGTTGCGTGGGTGATCGGGCTTTCGTGCATGATCGCGATCTCATCGCCGCGACCGGCCTCCACATGACGGTCCACTGCGTTGTAGCAGGTGTTGGTCAGGCCATCCGAGAACCATTCGTAAATCGGTGCGTTTTCGTCAAAGAGGGCTTTGGATGGTTTTTTGTACCAATGCACCTCTTCGGCCGCCTGCATCCAAAAGGCCTCTGGGTCTGCTTTCCAGCCGTCATAAATATCTTTGTATGCCACTTTGCGTCCTCCTCGCTGACACGGCGTGAATGGCGCTGTGGGCGATTCCTTACAAGGCAGTTGGGCTGCGATGGAATGTCACTGGCGTCACGCACAGGGGCAATGCCCGCTTCGGGCAGATGGGCATGCCCGCTCCGGGGCTGTTGTTAGCAGACCCTGTTGAAAAAGTTTACATAAATTTCGCAAACTCCTATAGAAAAGTAGTTTGCAAAGTTTTGATTTGGGTCACTGTATTGCAAACAAAAACCGCCCCGAACGTGTCGGAGCGGTTTGCAAAAGTAACAGCGGATGTCAAAGCTGTCGCCTGCGGCAGCTTACCCGTAATGCGCCACCGGCGTACCCGCCATGGCGGACATGTTCAAAAGCCCGCGCGGGGTGATCGAGGGGGTCACGATATGGGCGCGGTTGGCCATGCCCATCAAGATCGGACCCACTTCCAACCCGCCGCCCTTGGTTTTCAAAATGTTGCGCACGCCAGAGGCCGCATCCGCAATCGCAAAGATCAGTGCGTTGGCCGGGCCCTCAAGGCGTGAATGCGGGAAGTTGCGGGCGCGCAAATCCGGGGTCAGAGCGCTGTCGATGTGCATTTCGCCTTCGTAAATAAAGTCGCGCGGTTCGCTGTCGAGGATCTCAAGCGCCTCGCGCATGTGCCGCCCGGTCGTGCATTGCAGGTTGCCGAATTCCGAATGCGAACACAGCGCAATGTTGGGTTCAATGCCAAAGCGGCGGACGTGACGCGCGGTGGCGATGACCGTTTTGGCGATCTGTTCCGGCGTCGGCTCCGTGTGGACATGGGTATCAGCGATGAACAGCGGCCCGTCTTCGAGGATCATCAGAGAAAGCGCCCCCACAGGTTGATGTTCCTTGGTGCCGAGAATCTGTGTCACGTAGTTCAGGTGCCACAGGTATTGTCCAAAGGTGCCGCAAATCATGCTGTCTGCGTGGTCCTGATGCACCATGATCGCACCAATCGCGGTGGTGTTGGTGCGCATGATCGCCTTGGCCAGATCTGGAGTCACACCCTTGCGCTCCATCAGTTTGTGATAGGCCTGCCAATATTGTTTGTAGCGGCTGTCGTTTTCCGGGTTCACGATCTCGAAATCCACGCCGGGGCGGATTTTCAGACCGGCCCGTTCGGCGCGCACCGCGATCACTTCGGGACGGCCGATCAGGATCGGTTTGTCAGTGGTTTCCTCGATCATCGCTTGGGCGGCGCGCAGCACGCGGTCGTCTTCGCCCTCGGCAAAGGCGATGCGGCGTTCGGCCTGCGAGGCGGCGGCAAAAACCGGGCGCATGATCAGCGCCGATTTGAACACCGAATGATCCAACGCGTCCTTGTAGGCCTTCATGTCCGGCACGGGTTTGGTTGCCACACCGCTTTCCATCGCGGCCTTGGCCACGGCGGAGGCGACAACGCCCATCAGGCGCGGGTCAAACGGTTTTGGGATCAGATATTCCGGGCCAAATTCCATCCGCTCGTCTTGATAGGCAGCGGCAGCTTCGGCGCTGGTTGTGGCGCGGGCGAGGGCGGCGATGCCTTCGATGCAAGCAATTTGCATCGCGTCGTTGATCTCAGTTGCCGCCACATCAAGCGCACCGCGAAAGATGAACGGGAAACACAGCACGTTGTTGACTTGGTTGGGATAATCCGAACGTCCGGTGGCGATGATCGCGTCGGGCGCAACCTTTTTGACCTCGTTGGGGTGGATTTCCGGGGTCGGGTTGGCCAGCGCAAACACAATCGGCTGGCGCGCCATTTTGGCGACCATTTCGGGCTTCAAAACACCGGGGCCGGAGAGGCCAAGAAACAGGTCCGCGCCCTCGATCACATCATCCAGCGTGCGCAGGTCGGTCTTTTGCGCGAAGGCGGCCTTTTGCGGTGTCATCTCTTCGGTGCGGCCCTCATAAACAAGACCCGCAATGTCGCACAGCCAAACGTTTTCTCGCTTAAGACCCAGTTTTAAAAGCATATTCAGACAAGCAATCCCGGCCGCACCGCCGCCGGTTGAGACCACTTTGATGTCTTCGAATTTTTTGTTGGTGACCCGCAACGCATTGGTTGCGGCGGCGCCGACGACGATGGCCGTGCCATGTTGGTCGTCGTGAAACACCGGGATGTTCATCTTCTCGCGACACAATTGTTCAACGATAAAGCAATCCGGCGCTTTGATGTCTTCAAGGTTGATCGCGCCAAAGGTCGGCTCCAGTGCGCAGACGATTTCGGCCAGTTTTACCGGGTCAGATTCATCCAGCTCAATGTCGAAACAGTCGATGTTGGCGAATTTTTTGAACAGGACCGCCTTGCCTTCCATCACCGGCTTTGCAGCGGCGGGGCCGATGTTGCCGAGGCCCAGAACGGCAGTGCCATTGGTGACCACGGCCACAAGATTGCCGCGCGAGGTGTAGCGCGAGGAGGTGGAGGGATCGGCCTTGATTTCCAAGCAGGCTTCGGCCACGCCGGGGCTATAGGCACGCGCCAGATCGCGGCCATTGGCCATTGGTTTGGTCGCTCGGATTTCCAATTTCCCCGGCTTTGGGAACTCGTGATAGTCCAAAGCGCCTGTCTCAGGCTGTTGTTGCGGCTATCCGTGCGGGTGTCCGAGGTCATTGGCATTTCCCTTCCTGCGTCTTGATCGTCTGGTTCGGCGTCTTGGGTTTTGATGTAGTTTAATGTTAAACTAAATACTGTGACCCAACGTCACATCATGCTGTTCTCTGCGTCTACGCCCGGCACAGGGTTTCACGCAAGAGGTGTTTGACCGCCGTAGTGCAAAGATTGGTGACGTTAGCGCAAACATTACACCTCTTTGCGGCGCTTTTCCGCAGATCGGGGGCAAATTGCACGATGCGCACCCGCCGCAGGCGCATCCCACTTGCATCTTGTGGTACAGGCGCGCAATCTTGACCAAGCTTTAAAAAATGTCACCATATATCGCCAAAATAAGGTCCCGTTTTGCAATGACCCTGCTCGAAGATGCCGCCAAAATCCGCGAAATGGCCTATGCGCCCTATTCAAACTTCAAAGTTGGTGCGGCGATCCGTACGCCTTCGGGCGCGGTGTTCACCGGCGTGAACGTCGAAAACGCCGCCTACCCGGAGGGCACCTGTGCCGAAGCCGGAGCCATTGCTGCGATGATCGCGGGGGGCGAAACGGTGATCACAGAGGTCGCCGTGATCGGATCAAGCCAAGAGCCCACGCCGCCCTGCGGTGGCTGCCGCCAAAAGCTGCGCGAGTTTGCCGATCCGTCGGTGACGGTTACCATGGGGTCCATGTCCGGCAAAGTGTTGACCATGACCGTCGAGCAGCTTTTGCCCGGTGCCTTCACCCCCGATTATATGGAATGAAACTGATGGACGCGCGCCAAGTGATCGAAAAGCTGCGGGACAAACGGGTCCTGACCCAAGAGGAGCTGGCTTGGTTTGCCCAAGGCTTGGCCTCTGGCGCAGTCACCGATGCCCAGGCTGGGGCCTTCGCCATGGCCGCATTGTTGAACGGCATGTCCGATCCCGAACGGGTGGCTTTGACACTTGCGATGCGTGACAGTGGTGCGGTGATGAAATGGGATTTGCCGGCACCTGCGATCGACAAACATTCGACTGGCGGCGTTGGCGATTGCGTTTCCTTATTGCTCGCCCCCGCCTTGGCCGCTTTGGGGGCCTATGTGCCGATGGTGTCGGGCCGGGGCCTTGGCCACACCGGCGGCACATTGGACAAACTTGAAGCCATTCCGGGCCTCAAGACCGAGGTCTCCGACGCGCGATTTCATCAGATCGTCGAACGGGTTGGCTGTGCCGTGGTCTCCGCCACCGGGTCGATCGCCCCCGCTGACAAACGGCTTTACGCCATTCGCGATGTCACCGGCACGGTCGAAAGTATCGACCTGATCACCGCCTCGATCCTTTCGAAAAAACTCGCTGCCGGGTTGGATGCCTTGGTGTTGGACGTCAAATGTGGTTCCGGCGCATTTATGAAAACGCCAGAGGACGCGCGGGCCTTGGCGCAAAGCCTTGTCAATACGGCCAATGGGGCAGGGTGCAGAACCTCCGCCCTGATCACCGACATGAACCAACCGCTTTGCCCGGAGATGGGCAATGCTTTGGAACTTATGGCGGTGATGGAGGCCATGACCTCGGGCGAGGTGGACAATATCCTATGTGATGTCACCTGCGCGTTGGGCGGGGAATTGTTGGTGTTGGCGGGGTTGGCGGACGATGTTGATCAAGCCACTTGGGCGGTGCGCGATACGTTGACCGATGGCTCCGCCGCCGAAAGGTTTGGCCGCATGATTGCTGAACTGGGCGGGCCGTCCGATTTCGTAGATCATTGGCGCGACCGCCTGCCGTCGGCACCGATTGTGCGTGATGTTGCGGCTCTGAAACCCGGTTTTGTTGGCACGATGGATGGTTATGCGTTGGGCATGGCTGTGGTGCATTTGGGCGGAGGGCGTCTTCAGGGCGGCGAAAAAATAGACCCGGCTGTGGGCATTTCAAATTGCTGTTTGATCGGCGATGAGATGGTCAAAGATGCGTTGATCGCAACGATTCACGCACGCACGCCTGAGGAAGCCGACCGGGCCGAAGCCGCGATCCGCGCCGCGATCCCGATCGTGGACGAGGCGCCCGATGAGCCGCCATTGGTATATGAAAAGGTAACAGCATGACGCGTGCATTTTTGATTGTGATGGATTCCGTCGGCCTTGGCGGCGCGCCGGATGCAGGTGCGTTTTTCAACGGCGATTTGCCCGATGAGGGCGCCAATACAATCGCCCATATTGCGACCGCCTGCGCCGCGGGCCGCGCCGAAGAGGGGCGCTCAGGCCCGCTTCATATCCCGCATCTCGATGCGCTTGGGCTTGGGGCCGCAATGGGTCACGCCACCTCTGATCCGGCTCCCGGTCTGACCGCCATGCCGGAGGGGCTTTACGGCGTTGCCGCAGAGGTCTCGCCGGGCAAAGACACCCCCTCGGGCCATTGGGAATTGGCCGGGGTTCCGGTGCCGTGGGACTGGCATTATTTCCCGCCGACCCTGCCATCTTTTCCACAGGATCTGATGGATCAGGTGGCCGAGCTTTGCGGCGCGGGCGGTACATTGGCCAATTGTCATGCCTCGGGCACCGAGGTGATCAAAGAATGGGGCGCACAGCACATCGAGACCGGATGGCCGATTTGCTACACCTCCGCCGATAGCGTATTTCAAATTGCCGCCCACGAAGCGCATTTTGGCCTCGATCGACTTTTGAAACTGTGCCAGGACATCGCTCCGGTCCTGCATAAAATGAAGGTGGGCCGGGTCATCGCCCGTCCCTTTGTCGGCACAGTCAAAGACGGGTTTTCACGCACCGGAAACCGTCATGATTACGCGATAGCTCCGCCCGCCCCGACGATTTGCGATTGGGCGAAAGCGGCGGGTCGGTCCGTTTATGCGATTGGAAAGATTGGAGACATTTTCTCTATGCAGGGCATTGATGAGGTTCGCAAAGGCACGGATGCGGTGCTGTTTGATCATCTGTGCGATGTGATGGAGGAGGCCCCCGACGGGTCGTTTACCTTTGCCAATTTCGTCGAATTCGACAGTCTTTATGGTCATCGTCGCGATGTCTCCGGCTATGCCCGCCATCTTGAATGGTTCGACGCCCAAATGGCGCGGCTCTATGAGCGCGCGCGTCCGGGAGATCTTTTGATTTTTACCGCCGATCACGGCAATGACCCGACCTGGCCCGGCACAGATCACACCCGTGAACAGGTGCCGGTATTGGGCTATGGTTTGGGGGTGAAACCTATTGGCCCTGTGGCATTTACCGATGTGGCGGCCTCTCTTGCCGAGCATCTGGGCATCGCCGCCCAAGGCCCCGGAAGGAGTTTTCTATGAGCGTCTCTGATCTGCCTAAAATTGAGCTGCATATGCATCTCGAAGGCGCTGCCCCACCCGCGTTCATTCGCGGCTTGGCGGCGGAGAAAAAGACCGATCTTTCGGGGATTTTTGATGAAAAAGGGGCCTATAAATACAAAGACTTTTGGGATTTTCTCAAAGTCTATGAAGCGGCGACGTCGGTGTTAAAGACGCCGCAGGATTACTACCGCCTGACCCGCGCTGTGCTTGAGGAAAGCGCGGCCTCCAATGTGATCTACACCGAGAGCTTTCTGGCTCCGGATTTTTGCGGTGGTGGCGATGTGGGCGCGTGGCGGGATTATGTTGCGGCGATCGGGCAGGCCGCCGATGAAATGGAGCGAGAGGCGGGGATCGTGATGCGCGCAATTCCGACCTGTGTGCGCCATTTCGGCCCGGATCAAGCCAAGAAAACTGCACTCTGTGCGGCGGAAACCGTTGGCGGATTTGTCACCGGCTTTGGCATGGGGGGCGACGAGGCGATGGGTACACAGGGTGATTTTACCTATGCCTTTGACATGGCGCGCGAGGCGGGGCTGCGGCTCACATCCCATGCCGGCGAGTGGGGCGGGCCGGACAGCGTCCGCGACGCCATTCGTGATCTCAAAGTCGAACGTATCGGCCACGGTGTGCGTGCCATCGAAGATTTGGCGCTCGTCGATGAGATTGCCGAAGCGGGCATTGTTTTGGAGGTCTGTCCGGGGTCCAATGTGGTGCTTGGCGTCTATCCGGCATGGTCGGATCATCCCATATCCGAGCTGCGCAAGCGCGGCGTGAAAGTCACCATTTCCACCGATGACCCGCCGTTTTTCCACACCACGATGCGGCGTGAATTTGACCGTTTGTCTGAGACCTTTGGTTGGGAGGCCGAGGATTTCATGGAGTTGAATAAGGTTGCGCTTGCGGCGGCCTTTTGTGATGACGCGACCCGAGAGGTCGTTGCTAAAAAACTGGAGCAAACCAATGCTTGATCATCTGACCGTTGTGACCCATCCGCTTGTTCAGCACAAACTCACCATCATGCGCGATAAGGACACGTCGACGGCGGGATTTCGGCAGTTGTTGCGCGAGATTTCCTTGCTTTTGGCCTATGAGGTCACGCGCGAATTGGAGATGACAACCAAGACGATCCAGACCCCGGTGATGGAGATGGACGCGCCAACGCTGGATGGTAAAAAGCTGGCGCTGATTTCGATCCTGCGGGCTGGCAACGGGTTGATGGATGGTATTCTCGAACTCATTCCTTCGGCGCGCGTGGGCTTTGTGGGGCTCTATCGTGATGAGAAGACGCTTCAGCCGGTCGAATATTATTTCAAAGTGCCCGAAGATTTGGGCGATCGTTTGGTGATTGCAGTCGATCCGATGTTGGCGACGGGCAATTCTTCTGTGGCTGCGATTGACAAATTGAAAGCGGCCGGGGCGACGAATATCCGGTTTCTGTGCCTTTTGGCAGCGCCTGAGGGCATCAAGCGCATGAAAGAGGCGCATCCAGACGTGCCGATCGTGACAGCGGCTGTAGATGAATGCCTCAATGACCATGGATATATTGTTCCTGGGCTAGGGGATGCGGGCGATCGCATGTTTGGCACAAAATAAGCGATTTCCCCCCTTAACAGCGAATCACTTCTAGGGTAGGCTGTACACAATATCTTGTGTGGGGCCAGATAATGCAGGCTTTGAGAACGATTTCCGGCGCGGCGCTGATCGCGATGTTGGGCGGGGCGAGCCTTGGCGTTTGGGGTGCCGAGGCAAAGGCGCTCTATACTGCGGATGAGCCTGCGGAGTTTCCACCGACCTCCTTTAAGGGTACGCAGTATGTCGACAGTCGCGGCTGTGTCTATGTGCGCGCCGGATATGGTGATGGGGTGCAATGGGTGCCCCGCGTCAGCCGGGATCGTCGCGTGCTTTGCGGGTTCAAGCCGACATTTGAGTCAGTCACGAACAAGCTGCCGGTGATCCCTGATCCGGTTGAGGCACCGGCACAGACCCAAGTTGCCGCAGCGACCCCTATAAAACCTGCCGCGCCCAAGACACTGGTGAAACCCACGACGCCTGTGGCCATGGCGACGACCGCAGTCCCGCCCAAAGCGACCCCGCCCAAAACGGTCCCGAACGCGGCTGTCCCTGCGCCCTTATCCGTGGCGCAAACCGTACAAGCACCATCTTTGCCGTCGCTGGATCGGTTGATTGGCAAAGCTGTTGGGGATCGCGGCTGCGTGGCGACCATGTCCGGCGGCGAGTTGCGCTGTGACACGGGCGGAGTCGAATATATCCTCAAACGTCTGCCTGCGGGCGTGACGGTGCGGACCGCAGATGGCAGTCGCAGGACCCTGACCGAGCCGACATTGGTGCGCATCCCGGTGAAGAAAGCCCCGGTCATGGTGGCCCCGACACCGACCTATGTAGCTGCGGTGCAAGCGCCGATGATGATGGCTAGTGCAGCACCCGATATGATGGCTACGCAATGTGCGGGCCTGAGCGGCAATGCGGCGCAATATATGAATACGGGCGGGCGTTATGCCGTGCGTTGCGGTCCGCAAGCTCAGCATCCGTCAGCCTATATTCAGAACCGGACTGCAACCCGCCTGTCGACCCAAAATTCCAATACGGTGCAAGTGGCGCGCGCGGCGGGGATTGACCCCTATGCTTTGCCGCAGCCCGTGCCAATGACATTGCCCGCCGGGTATACGCAAGCATGGAGTGACGGGCGTTTAAATCCTTATCGCGGGCCGATCACCGCGCGCGGCGATCTTCAGATGGCGCAAATCTGGACCCAAACCACTCCAGCTTATGATCTTTATGCGCCGCGCAAAAAGACATTCTGGGAATGGCTGTTCGGATCGCCATTCAAATCCAAAACCACGGCACAAGTGGCGCGCGCTCCAGCGGCGCCAGTCTATGAGGCTCCGGCCCGTGTGTCGACCAAATCCGAGGTGCCAACCCGGACACCGGCGGCACAAGCGCCGGGGCAAGCTGTTCAGCCCGGTTTGCGTTACGTTCAAGTTGGTACATTTGGTGTGCCTGAAAACGCCAAACGCTCAATCGCGCGTTTGTCGTCCATGGGTTTCCCCGTTTCGTCGCAAGTCTTAACGCGCAACGGCAAGCCCCTTAAGATTGTTTTGGCCGGTCCATTTGCCCGGCCTGAACAAACCATGTCCGCTTTAGCGTCGGTCCGCGGGGCTGGCTATGGGGACGCATTCGCACGCAAATAGCGTTGAGTTAACGAGGCAGAACAATAATAAAAATAAAAGAATCCCCCGCATTTGGCGGGGGTTTTCTTTTGTGACGGGCTGTTAACGGGTTATGCGACAGGGAATTAACCCCATGTGACACTGCGTTAACCGCCACAAACCCCTTGCAGTGCAACCCAGTCGCCATCGGACAAGACGGGGCGGGTCTCGGTGATCTGAACGCCGTCCGCTTCGATCAGCGGCAGCACGGTTTCTCCCGTGATGTCGAGCGCATAGGCGTAGGGCGCACTATGGACCTGGGTGCGGGCGAATTGCGCGATGAGCCGGTCCATGTCAGGGTCCGCCGACGGCGCGGTCAACAGGCTTTCGGCATGAGCGTCAAGCACTTCTTCCGACAGATGTCCGGTGGTCAAAAGCCGGATCGAGGCCATCAAGCCCGCCTCATGCAACAGCCGATCCAGCGGATCGTGTTCGGCGGCGCGTTCCAATTCCGCAAGCACATAGCCGGCCACAACATCCGGGTCTTCGTGATCCTCGACCAAGGCGCGGTTCAAAAGCAGGATGCCGCCGGGCAGATGTTGAGACGCGGCCACACCGCTGGTCACCACCACGATTTGCCCGCCCCCCTTGGGAAACAGCCGGGTTTTCAGGCGTTCGAGTGCGCGCGCGCCATGGGCGGTGTCGCAGGGTGCGCCGGAGAGACGTTGGATGCGGTCCAAAAGTCCGGCGCCAATTTCGGCCCGAGTCACAGTTGGCACGATGGACACGGTTTGTCGAATGAGCGCGCCGGGTAACCAAAACAGTGCCAGTCCGAGGGCGGCCAGAGCAACGCCGACATAGATCGCGCCGCGCAGCCGACCGGGATGCGGGCGGGCGCGATCAATGGCGCGGTGGATGCGTCCGATGGCCTCAATCATCAGCTCATCGTCGATCTCGACCTGTTCATCTGTGTCAGGGGCCGGGGCAAAGGTGACAGGGCGTTCGCCGGGAGGCGAGACCCGGATGACCGCAGGCAAAGACCAATGGGTCAACGCACGGCCCGTGATGTCAGACAGGGTCAGCGTCGCTTCGCCGACGGACACAATCACCTCGACCCGCTGGCTGTCTCCCTCGGGTCGCCACAGGGCGCTGGCTTCGAGCCGGTCGAATTCGGTGAGCGCGATCATGCGCGAGCTGCTCTTTCATTATATCTATTGCCGCCAATCTATCGTGGATTGTCAGGGGCGACAATCACTGCGACTCAAGTGGGATGTAAAACCACCATAGCTTTGTCAGGGATTGAGGGGTGTTTTCGCATTTCGGGATTCAGATACTGAAAAAACCGTATAAAGTGGTGCCATGATTATCTCATCCGGCCGCTCCTATATCTTTGTTCATATTCCCAAAACCGGGGGGACGGCGCTGTCGCTGGCGTTGGAGGCGCGTGCCATGGCCGATGACATTCTGATCGGGGACACGCCGAAGGCGGTCAAGCGGCGACCGCGGGTCAAATCGCTGTCGGCTCAGGGTCGGTTGTGGAAACATTCCCGGCTTGCGGATATTGAGGGTGTCGTGGCGCGTGAGGCGTTTGACGACTATTTCATCTTCACCCTCGTGCGCAATCCCTGGGACCGGATCGTGTCCTATTACCATTGGTTACAGGTGCAACAGTGGGATCACCCGGCGGTGCGCCTGGCAAAGGCATCCGACTTCACGACGTTTCTGAATGCGCCAGAAACGCTTGCGTCCCTCTCGATGCCGTATCGCGGCTATATGACCGACGGGGCCGGGCGCGAGCGCGCCACGCTCTATGTGCGACTGGAGGCTCTCGACGCCGATCTTGCACCGTTCTGGGCGCACGTCGGTTTCGATCTCTCCCCAATCGCCCGCGTCAACGCATCGCTACGAGCGCGGGCCTATCAGAGCTACTATTCGGACGCAGACGCGGAGACCGTCTCGCGGCGCGCGCGCGAGGATATTGAACGCTTCGGCTATCGGTTTGATGCCGTCTTGCCGGGGGCATGATCACGTCACGCGAAACGCTTTTCGTACAGCTCCGTCGGACGTTTCGTAAATTCGAAACCCCATGGCCGCGGAATAGGCAAGACCGTGGTGGTTCTGCGCGCCGATTGTCGCGTCAATCTTCGGCAGGCCAGCCTCTTTTGCCGCAGGGCGTGTTGCATCGAAGAGCGCGCCTCCAATGCCCTGACGGGCCGCATCGGTCGGTTTCGTGCGTTCCCCCGCCGCGACGAGTGCCGACAGACATCACTCATTGCCGAAGTGTCTGAGGAATGTGTTTGTCTGATCTGTATTTAAAGGGCTCCAAATGAAAACCGCGCGCCTTGGGGCGCGCGGTTGAAAGATTGGGCGAGATCAATGGGTGATCACGCGGCCTTGCTGTCTACGCCCGCACCAAAACGGCCATAGAATGACTGACCTGTGTCGGCCATCTCACGCAACAGAGCCGGGGTTTCAAAGCGCGGGCCGTGGGTGGCGGTGAGGTTGTCACAAATCTCAACCGCCTTTGCCGCGCCGATGATGTCGAGCCAGGCAAACGGACCACCCGACCACGGTGCAAAGCCCCAGCCTAGGATCGCACCCACATCGCCTTCGCGGATGTCGGTCAACACGCCATCTTCAAGCGCACGCACGGCTTCCAACACCTGCGCCATCATCAGGCGGTGTTGCACTTCGTCAAGCTCGGGTTGGACGTCCGCTGTCGGGTACTCGGCGGTGAACCCGTCCCAAAGCATCCCGCGTTTGCCTTTCTCGTCGTAGGTATAAAAGCCCGCGTTGGCTTTTTTACCCAAACGGCCCTGATCGAACATCCAAAACACCACTTCGTCCACCGCTTCGTCCGGGTAATCGTCACCCATGGCGGCTTTGGTCGCTTTGGCGATTTTCACGCCGAGGTCGATGGAGGTTTCGTCAATCAACTGAAGCGGCCCAAGCGGGAAGCCAAGAAGTTTTGCGGCATTTTCAATCAGCGGCAATTCAACGCCTTCGGCGGCCATCCGCACCCCTTCGTTGATATAGGGGATGATGCAGCGGTTGGCGTAGAAGAACCGCGCGTCATTGACCACGATCGGCGTCTTGCGGATCTGGCGGACGAAATCGAGCGCCTTGGCCACGGCCACATCGCCGGTCTCTTTGCCTTTGATGATCTCGACCAAAAGCATCTTGTCGACCGGGCTAAAGAAGTGGATGCCGATGAACTGATCCGGGCGCACGGAGGCCTTGGCCAACTCAGTAATTGGCAGGGTCGAAGTGTTGGAGGCAAACACACAGTCCGGGCCAACGATGGCCTCGACCTTTTGGGTCATTTCCGCCTTGACGCCGATGTCCTCAAACACCGCTTCGACGATCAGATCACAGCCCTTGAGCGCGTCGAGATCGGTGGTGGCGGTGATGTTGGCGAGCACGGATTCTTTCTTTTCCGGCGTCACTTTTTTACGGGCGATGCCTTTATCGAGGATGCTTTCCGACAGCGCTTTGCCCTTGTCTGCGGCCTCCTGTTTTTGATCGATCAACACGACCTCAATGCCCGCATTGGCGGAGACATAGGCAATGCCCGCGCCCATCATACCCGCGCCCAAAACGCCGAGTTTCCTGACCTTTTGATCGGCCACATCCGGGCGGTTCGCGCCTTTTTCAAGTGCCTCTTTGTTGATGAACAGCGAGCGGATCATGTTGGAGGACGACGGGTTCAACAACACATTGGTGAACCAACGCGCCTCGATTTTGATCGCGGTGTCAAAGGGCACCATGGCGCCTTCATAGACCGCCGAGAGCAACGCCTTGGCCGCCGGATAAACGCCCATCGTGTTGCCATTGACCATGGCAGATGCGCCAACAAAGGTCATGAAACCCGCCGGGTGATAGGGCGCGCCGCCGGGCATTTTCCACCCCTTCGCGTCCCATGGTTTCAGGATGTCCGCGTCTGTTGCGTTCAAAACCCACTCTTTGGCTTTGGCCAGCAGTTCGGCAGGTTCAACCACCTCATGCACAAGGCCCAAAGATTTGGCTTTGATCGGGTCCAACATCCGACCTTCCAACAGGATCGGAGCCGCCGCCATCGCCCCCAAGAGGCGCGATACACGCGTGGTGCCGCCCATGCCGGGGAAGATGCCGACCTTGATTTCCGGCAGGCCGATTTTGGCCTTAGGGTTGTTGGCCACAAAGATGCGGTGCGTCGCCAAAGGCAATTCCAAGCCAATGCCAAGCGCCGTGCCGGGCAGGGCGGAGGCAATCGGTTTGCCGCCTTTGTTGGTTTTCGGGTCCATGCCCGCGCGTTCGATTTTGCGCAGGATGGCGTGCATCGACATGATGCCCTCAAACAGGCCCTTCGCGGGCTCGGCCCCTGCGTCATCGCGCATTTTGGCGATGATGTTCAAATCCATGCCGCCGGCAAAATCCACCTTGCCGGAGGTGATCACGATGCCTTTGACGGCTTCGTCCGCCAGCGCCTGATCGACACAGTCGTTCAATTCGCTGATGCCCGCGATGGACAGCACATTCATGCTTTTGTTGGCGATGTCCCAAGTGATGACGGCCACGCCGTCGCTGTCTACGCTATAGTGAAAATCAGTCATTCTCTTCCCTCTCATGCGGGGCTGGTTCCGGTCCAGGCTTGGTGTCCAAGCGCGTTGAGGATCGACGACATTTTGTAGCCGTCCTCTGTGGCATGGATCAGTGCGGAGGCGGTATAAGGTGCCGTCGCACGCTGGCCGTGGCTCAACAGTTGTGTCTCATAGGTTGCGATAAAAGTCCCGTCGTGACAGTCCTCAAGCGAGATCGGGCGGCGGTAGATTTCGTCCAGCTTCATGATTTCACAAGCCTGAAGGTAAAGGTCGAAATCCGCTTTCAACTCGTGGCGGGTCTGAAACATCACGGGGCCTCGTTTTTGCACCATGGAAAAAGGCAGGAGGATACGGTTGGCCCAAGTGTCGAAATCACCCGTGGTAAAACAGGTTGAAATGTCGTCAAGGAACGCCCGGAACTCCGCCTCATTCACATTTAGATCCTTTCGATAATCGTCGCCGCCCCCATGCCCGAGGCGATACACAGCGTGGCAAGGCCTGTGCCTTTGCCAGTGCGTTCCAATTCATCAAGAAGTGTACCAATGATGATCGCGCCTGTCGCGCCCAACGGGTGGCCCATGGCGATGGAGCCGCCGTTGACGTTGACTTTGCTGTCATCGACATCAAATGCCTGCATAAAGCGCATCACCACGGCGGCGAAGGCCTCGTTGACCTCAAACAGGTCGATGTCCGAAATCGACATGCCGCTGTCGCGCAGGATTTTTTCGGTCACGGGCACGGGGCCAGTCAACATGATCGTCGGGTCGGTGCCGATTTTTGCCGTCGCACGGATGCGCGCGCGGGGCTTGAGGCCCCATTTCTCACCAAACTCTTTGTTGCCGATCAAAACGGCGGCGGAGCCATCGACGATACCGGACGAGTTGCCCGCATGGTGGATGTGGTTGATCGCCTCAAGATGCGGGTATTTCATCATCGCGATCTTATCAAAGCCGGGCATCACTTCGCCCATGTCTTTGAACGAGGCTTTCAGATTGCCAAGCGCCTCGACCGTGGTGCCGGGGCGCATGTATTCGTCGTGATCAAGGATGGTCAGGCCATTGATGTCTTTGATCGGAACAATGGATTTGGCAAAGCGACTGTCTTTCCAAGCCGCCTCGGCGCGGTCTTGCGACAGCACGGCCAGAGTGTCGGCCTGTTCGCGGGTAAAGCCATATTCGGTGGCGATGATGTCCGCCGAAATACCTTGTGGCACGAAATAGGTTTTCATCGCCAAGGCCGGATCGACGGCGATTGCTGCACCATCCGAGCCCATCGCAACCCGGCCCATCATTTCGACACCACCGGCTATGTATCCCATGCCCGCGCCGCCTTTGATCTGGTTGGCGGCGATGTTCACTGCCTCCATGCCCGAAGCGCAAAAGCGGTTGATGGCGAGGCCCGGAATGGATTGATCCAGATCGGAGGCCAAAACGGCGGTCCGTGCCAAACAGCCGCCCTGTTCGCCAACCTGGGTCACGTTCCCCCAGATCACATCCTCGACGGCATGACCGTCCAAACCGTTGCGCTCTTTCACCGCGTTCAGGATTTGCGCGGACAGGCGCGCGGATGTCACCTCGTGTAGGGAACCGTCCTTGCGCCCCTTGCCGCGCGGGCTTCGCACGGCGTCATAAATATATGCGTCAGTCATTCAGATCCTCCAACTCGTCGTCACTGGGCCCGGTCCATGGGGGAGCCGGGCATCATATCATAAGGGTGTTTCCAGCCGGGCAGGGTTTCGATCCGCCCCAGCCAAGCGTCAATATTGGGCCAATCGGCCCGCACAAACCCAAAGGGTTCGGGGTAGAACAGGTAAGAACAACAGGAAAAATCCGCGATGGTCGGGCCTGTCGTACCCGCAACCCAATCGCGATCCGCCAAAGCGCTATTCAGGGTGGCATAGGCAGATTTCAACCGACCTTGCATAAAGGCGATGACCTCTTGTGGGCGTTTGTCCTCCGGTACAAAGTTCATCAAAAACCGGGTCATGCCGACCTGTGCGGACATTTTGTGGTTGTCCCAGAGCACCCAGCGCAACACTTCGCGTTGCTCGGCCTCAGTCGCGCCGCCAAATTTCCCGGTCCTTTTGACCAACTCAGTCAGGATCACGCCCGATTGCGTCAGGGTCAGATCCCCGTCGATATAGACCGGGCATTCGCCCATCGGATTGAGCGCGCGAAACGCATCGCTGCGCGATTCACCGTTGAAAAAATCGACATAGACCTGCTCCCACGGCAGCTCTGCCAAGGTCAGGGTCAAGGCCACTTTGTAGGAATGCCCGCTTTCACCAAAGCAATAGAGCTGTGCCGTCATCTGTCCGATCCTTGTGCTGCAACGTTGACCCAAACATGGGGGCAGAACAGGCGCATTGCAAAGGTTCGATGTGCCTCAGCTTCATCGTTGGAAAAATACTCACCGCGCAGCAGGGGCGTCAAAACGCAAGCTCTGACAAGGGGCGCGGTGTGGGTCATTTTTTCCTCTTCTCCAAATCTGCATTGAACAACCGCATCCGGTGTTCAAGGTTGTCTTCGTTTATGACGGAGGTGAAATTTTCGAACAGGAAAGACAAAGCCTCTCCCTCATCCAGTCCCGCCTCCCTTGCGAACCGTTTGAGACGACGATAGCCATCTTCGGTCATAGAAACAGGAAAACGCCGCGTCATTCTAAAGCGCTTGGGCATGGTTACGCTCCGTCATTTGGCCCATTTGGGCCGACACACAAAAAGACCCCCCGCCCGACATCCGGGCGAGGGGCCAAAAGATCAAGGTGACCCGAGTTTAGAACGCTTCGGCGGCCAGCGCCATCACCGGATCGGCACCAGATTCGATCCGTTTCAACAGCGTGCCGGTCATCGGCAGCGAACGGGCCATGTAATAGCGCGCGGTGATCAGTTTGTTTTTGTGGAACTCGGGATCGTCGGTGCCATTGGCCAGCGCAGTGAGCGAGGTTTTCGCCATCCGACCCCACATCAGACCAAGGCAGACATAGCCAAACAGATGCATGAAGTCATAGGAGCCAGACAGTGCCGCGTTCGGGTTTTTCATGCCGTTTTGCATGAAATACATGCCCGCGCCCTGAAGGTCTTTCGAGGCGGCTTTGAGCGGATCAACAAATTCCGCCATGTCGCCGTCGCCGTTCTCCTTGCAGAAGGTTTTGACCATGTCAAAGAAGGCCATGACGTGTTTGCCACCGTCCTGCGCCAATTTGCGACCCACGAGGTCCAGCGCCTGAACGCCGTTCGCGCCCTCATAGATCATCGCAATTCGGGCATCGCGGGTGAATTGGGACATGCCCCATTCTTCGATATAGCCATGGCCGCCATAGACCTGTTGCGCGTTCACGGTCGCCTCATAGCCTTTGTCGGTGAGGAACCCTTTGAGCACCGGCGTCATCAAGGACACGAGGCCCTCTGCGGCGGTGTCGCCGCCTTTGTGACCCGCATCAATCAGTTGCGCGCCCCAAAGCATAAAGGCCCGCGCGCCCTCGATAAAACTCTTTTGATCCATCAGGTTGCGGCGGATGTCCGGGTGCACGATCAGCGGATCGGCCGGGCCTCGGGGTTTTCGGCACCGGTGACAGCGCGGCCCTGAAGCCGGTCTTTGGCGTAAATCACGGCGTTTTGGTAGGCGGCTTCGGCTTGGGCGAGGCCCTGCATGCCGACGCCCAAACGCGCCTCGTTCATCATGGTGAACATCGCGCGCATGCCTTTATGCATATCGCCCAAAAGATACCCCGTCGCTTCGTCATAGTTCATCACGCAGGTCGAGTTGCCGTGGATGCCCATTTTCTCTTCGATGGAGCCAACGGACACGCCATTGCGCGCGCCTAGGGAGCCATCTTCGTTGACCAAAGACTTCGGCACGATGAACAGCGACACGCCCTTGATCCCCTCAGGCCCGCCAACGATCTTGCCCAGCACAAGGTGGATGACGTTCTCGGACATGTCGTGATCGCCCGCCGAGATGAAAATCTTTTGGCCGCTGATCTTGTAGGAGCCGTCGTCCTGCGGCTCGGCCTTGGTGCGCATCAGGCCCAGATCGGTGCCGCAATGCGGCTCCGTCAGGTTCATCGTCCCGGTCCAGTCGCAGGAGGTCATTTTCGGCAGGTAGGTGGCTTTTTGATCTTCGGTGCCATGCACCAAAATCGCCGACGCCGCGCCATGGGTCAGGCCCTGATACATGGTGAAGGCTTGGTTCGCGCCGGAAAACAATTCGCCCACGGCGGTGCTGATCAGATAGGGCAGACCTTGGCCGCCGTATTCTTCTGGCAGATCGAGCCCCGGCCAGCCGCCTTCCTTGACTTGTTCAAAGGCCGCTTTGAACCCGGTCGGCGTGGTGATCACCCCGTTCTCAAACGTACAGCCTTCTGTGTCGCCCACCGTGTTCAACGGCGCAATCACTTCGGAGGCCAATTGGCCCGCAGCGTCCAAAATGGCTTCGGTAAATTCGCGATCGAGGTCGGCGTAGCCCGGCACCTCGGAGTTCGAAATGTTCAACACATCGTGCAGAACATATTGAATGTCTTTTGTTGGCGCCGTGTAGCTCGGCATGGCTGATCTCCCTTTGCGTGTCTCGCGAGGTCAGCTTTTTGTGCCCTCGCGTGTCTGTTTCTCAAGTTCGGTTTCGGCGAACTCAATCTCATGCTCCAAATCGGCCATGACACTGAGGAGCAGTTGTTTTTGCTCCTCCATCCCCGCAAGCTTAACGCGATACGCCTTTAACGTCTCGCGTAGCTGCACCACCCCTCCGTCGTTCTCTGAGAACAGATCAAGCAATTGCCGGATCTCTTCCAAAGAAAAGCCAAATTTTTTGCCCCGCATGATCAGTTTCAAACGAGCCCGATCGCGTTTGGTGAACAGGCGTTTCTGTCCCTCGCGGATCGGAAAGATCAGTTCTTTGGCCTCATAGAAGCGCAAGGTGCGCGGCGTTACGTCGAACGCCTCACACATTTCGCGGATGGTCATTACCTCTTTCGTCATCGGGCGGTTTACTCCGTTTCCCGTCAGCGGTGGATATGGTCCACATACCGACTGTGGGGCGCGCGAAGTTCTGCCTTCGCCCCATCCTATTCGCTTCTTGCCCATCTCTTTAATCGAAACGTGGCGTCACTTCCGATCAGGCAAGTTTTGCGCGTCGGATCGTCTCAGTCAAAAAGATATTCATTCGACAGATTGATTGCAAACGGTTTGGGGAATTGTTCAAAAGTAAAGAAAATATCAGCTAAAATTGATATTAAAGCGCTTTGGGTTTTGGTCCAATTCTGGGGTGTTAGGCATTGCGGCTGAGTGCCGTCAAAATGCAATCTCTGGGCTTTTCCCGCCAAAGACGTTGCGTCGTAAGGGCGCGCATTTGCCCGCAAGGCGCATGAGTATCGTCATAGGCATTCATCACAATGCATGGAAGGTCACAAGACTGGAAGGCCACACCACGGCGGCGGCGTAACATTTGCAGCGCCTTAGGGTCATTTTGGGTATGAGGGTGCGGCGGCCCTCAGGCGGGTTTGCCACCCGCCAGAGTGTCTGCGCGCAGTTTCTTGAGCTCATCAATCGCCTTGTCGAGGTCCTGACGTTGTTCTGTCAGCGCTTGAAGTTGACGATCTGCCAAGTCGATAAAGGCCGCCGATTGCGCATCGGTGCCTTCTTCTTCGTAGATCGACAGCCATTGGCGAATCTCTTCGAGTGAAAACCCATAGCGACGGCCCCGAAGAATCAGTTTCATCCGCGCCAGTTCGCGCGGGGTGTAAAACCGTGACCGGCCTTCCTTTTCGGGGGCCAGCAATTCGATATACTCGTAATATCGCAGGGTGCGCGGCGTCACATCGAACTGCGCGCACATTTCCTTAAACGTGAGACGTTGGTCAGACATGGCTTCACTCTCCTCACGTCGCATCTAAACTGATGGGTTTAGTTTCGCAACTTAATTCAGAACGTTTGGGAAACCATAGTAAACGACATAGCTGAGGATCAAGGCCGGGATTGCAGTATAAGCGGTGGCCAGCACGGCCGCACGCGGTTCCAACGCGATGGCGGGGAACAAAGCGTCGCCATCGTTGGAAATCGCATTGCCCAAAAGCGCTGCAAAGGGGATCAGCCCGTTGATATAGAGTGTTGTGACCAAAACCTGCGGGCCGCAACCGGGGATGAATCCGATCAGAATGGCGATCAGGGGCAACAGTGGCGCGATCGAGGAAAACAACGCAGCAAGGTCCAGACCCAAAAACTGCGCCGCATATTCATAGGTCAGATAGGCCCCGATCACCCAGACCGAGATAAATGAGGTTTCCTCAGCCATACGCGTCACCGGTGCATCGTCCGGGTGAGTCATTGCCTGAACTGGCGAGAGGACCCAAATCACCAGACCCATGCCCGTGCCGATCAGCGCGAAGACGGTGATCGGGATGCCGAACAGGGTGGTAAGTTCGATCTGTGCCAATTGTGCGACACCAACGGCAAGTGCGGGGAAGAGCGGGACGAGATAGGCGATGTCGCGCGGACGGATGCGGCCAATCCGAGGTGCCAACTCACAGGCGGAGCCTGCGCTGCGCGTCACGCCGTTGGGATGAAGCACATCCACCAACCAGCCAAACAGAATGCCCGTGGCGAAAGACAATGGCAGGACCACAAGCGCCGCATCGGGTCGGGTGGCGATCAACAAAAACGCCGCGTCGCCCATGGTCGCCGTGAGTGTCGCCACCACTGCACCAAAGCCGACATTGCCGCTGGAATAGGCTGCGATCACAATCACCGCGCCGCCACATCCGGGGGTCGCGCCCAGCAGGGAGGCGAGTGGCACCTGCATCCATCTCGCCCCTTTGAGCGCTTCGCCCATACTAAACCGAAACACACGCTCCGCGCCGTAAAACAACAACAATGTGGCGGCGACAAAAGCGGAGACCTGGGTGAAGGCGTCGGTCATTTGTGCTCGGGTAAGCGCGCCAAGCGGGGCTGGGGCCAATGCCAGCGCGACAAAAGCGAGGGCGATGATGATACGTTTGAAACGCAGTGGCCGCTGGATCGCCAGTTTTGCCAGTGGCACTGTATTGGGCACCGCGACGCGGGCTTCGACGCGGGCTTCATTGGGGCGGGCAATGTTGGTCATGCGGGAAACTTCCGTGGGGTTAGTTGCAAGTCATTCTTAATTGCAGAAGATAAACCTTGCAGCCCGTGTTGCAAGCCACATTATGCAAACCCATGCCCAAAGGGTCGAGTTTTGCCCGCCGCCGCCCAAAAGCACCGCTGTGCACAGTCAATCAGCCGTCTCCAATGAGCCTTTTATGACCGAAGAACGTACAAAAATTGCCCGCCAATTCATCGAAGCCTTGCCGCACTGCCGGGCGCTTGGCATGAAACTTGATTCGATCGGTCAGGGGGAGGCAGAGATTTTTATGCCCTACTCCGAAGCGCTGATCGGCGACCCGGACACGGGCGTGATCCATGGTGGCGCGGTGTCGGCCTTGATGGACACATGCGCCGGGGCCTCCGTTATGAGCCATCCGAAATCAGGGCCGGCGACCGCTACGATTGATCTGAGAATAGATTACATGCGCGCCGCCAAACCCGGCGCGACCATCACCGCCCATGCGATTTGTTACCACATGACCCGCTCCGTCGCTTTCGTGCGGGTGTCGGCCAATGATGGAACCTCCGATGTCCCCGTTGCCGCCGCCACAGGGGCCTTTACCGTGGAGCGTACGTGATGATGCGAGCCAAACCCGAACCCGTCCAGGTCGTCAAAGAACGGCGCGATGCGGCGCTTGCCGCCTTGGTGGCGCGGGTGCCCTATATCACCTTTATGGGTTTTGAATTTGAACGGCGCGGCGATGAATTGACCGCGATCATGCCATATCGTCCTGATTTGATTGGGAATCCCACCCTGCCTGCGCTGCATGGCGGGGCTTTGGCGGCGTTTTTGGAGGTCACGGCGATCATTTCGCTGGGCTGGTCTTTGATTTGGCCACGGATGGAGGCGGGGGAGGGCGTGGAGGTGATGCCCGCCTTGCCAAAAACCATCGATATAACTGTGGATTATCTGCGCTCCGGCCTGCCGCGCGATGCCTATGCTCGCGCCGAGATCACCCGCGCGGGGCGGCGCTATGCCTCTGTTCGGGTGGAGGCGTGGCAGGACAACCGGGCCCGACCGACCGTACAAGCCATGGGGCATTTCTTGATGCCCGAGCTTGAGGTGCAGCCCTGAAATGACTGACGCATCGGTGGCACTGACCCACAAACGGGTCCTTACAATCGCCATTCCCATCGTTTTGTCCAACGCCACCGTGCCGATCCTTGGCGCGGTGGATACGGGCGTGGTGGGACAAATGGGACTGGCCGCACCGATTGGGGCCGTGGGGGTTGGCGCGATTATTCTGGCGTCAATTTACTGGCTCTTCGGTTTTTTGCGCATGGGCACCACCGGGTTGGTGTCACAGGCGCGCGGGGCCGCGGATACGGGCGAAGTGGCCGCCCTTTTGACCCGCGCGTTGATGATCGGTGTGGTCGGCGGTGTCGCGTTGATCGCGCTTCAGGTGCCGATTCTTTGGGCCGCCTTTCGCCTGTCTCCGGCCTCGCCCGAGGTCGAAAGGCTTGCCCGCAGTTATATTTCCATCCGCATTTGGTCCGCGCCTTTTGCCATCGCGCTATACGGTATCACCGGCTGGTTGATCGCCCAGGAGCGTACCCGTGGCGTCTTGGTGCTGCAATTGTGGATGAACGGGCTCAACATCGGTTTGGACCTCTGGTTCGTGCTGGGGCTGGGCTGGGGGGTTCAGGGCGTGGCGACGGCGACGGTTTTGGCCGAGGTCAGCGGTGCGATGATGGGGCTTTGGCTCTGTCGCGATGCGTTCAACGTGCCAAGTTGGCGCGACTGGGCGCGGGTGTTTGACCGGGCGCGGCTGATCTATATGGCCAAGGTCAATACCGATATTTTGATCCGCTCCGTGCTGCTGCTGGCCATCATGGTCAGCTTTACCTTTCTCGGTGCCGGGTTTGGCGACCGCACTTTGGCGGCCAACCAAATCCTGATGCAGTTTATCGAGATCACCGCTTATGCCCTCGATGGCTTTGCCTTTTCTGCCGAGGCCATTGTCGGTCATGCACTTGGCGCACGTTCGCGCGCGGCGTTGCGGCGCGGCGCTTTGCTGGCCTCGTTTTGGGGGCTGATTGCCTCTGGGCTTTTGGCGCTGGGTTTTGCCGTCTTTGGCGGTGCGATCATCGACACCATGACCACCGCGCCCGAAGTGCGCATTGCGGCGCGGGCGTTTTTACCATGGATGGTTTTGGCCCCGCTTTTGGGCTTGGCGGCCTGGATGTTGGACGGGATTTTCATCGGCGCAACCCGCACCCGCGATATGCGCAATATGATGATTCTGTCGCTTTTGGCTTATGTCATTGCCGTGGTCCTGATGATCCCGTTGTTCGGCAATCACGGTCTTTGGGCCGCGCTGATGGTCAGCTATATCGCGCGGGGTGCGACGCTTTTGTGGAAATATCCGGGGCTTGAGGCACAGGCCACGCGCGTGGGTTAAAGATGGGTTAAAGCCAATCGCTGCGCTTGGTGCCGACCGCTTCCGCGACCGTGTCAAACCCGTCTTGTTTGAGCAGATCGTCCAAACCACGCGCGATGCGCGGTGCCAGTGAAAGGCCCTGATAGACCATCGCTGAGTAAAGTTGAACCACCGAGGCCCCGGCGCGGATTTTGGTATAGGCGTCGAGAGCGGAGGCGATGCCACCGACCCCGATCAGTGGCATGTCATCGCCCAAATCACGGGACAATTGCGCCAGAACCCGCGTGGACTTTTCGAACAATGGACGACCAGACAGACCGCCTATCTCGTCTTTGTGTGCAGATTTCAAACCTTCACGCGATAAAGTGGTGTTGGTGGCGATCACTGCGTCAATGCCGGATTTGCGCGCCACCTCGGCCAGTTCGGTCAGTTCGGAGGCCTCCAAATCCGGGGCGATTTTCAAGAACACCGGCACTTTATGATCCAAATCTGTGCGCGCCTCCAACACGCCGCGCAACAGAGCCTCAAGCGCCTCAGGCCCCTGCAAGTCGCGCAGGCGTTCGGTGTTGGGCGAGGAGACATTGACCGTAGCGAAATCAATCGCATTGCCGCAATGGGTCAGCACTTTGGCGAAATCACCGGCGCGATCTTCGCTGTCTTTGTTGGCACCAAGGTTCAGGCCAACGGGGATTTTGGCGCGGTGGGTCGACTGGCGGCAGCGCGCCAAGCGATTGCCGATCACCTCCATCCCGTCATTGTTAAAGCCAAAGCGATTGATCACCGCATGATCTTCGCTCAGGCGAAACAGGCGCGGTTTTGGGTTGCCCGGCTGAGGGCGCGGGGTTACGGCACCCAGTTCAATAAAGCCAAAGCCCGCGCGCGCCAGTTGCGGGATGGCTTCGGCGTTTTTGTCAAACCCGGCGGCCAGACCCACGGGATTGGGCATCTCAAGGCCTGCGATTTTGGTTTTCAGCCGCGTCGATGTGATCGGACCGGGCAGGGGGGCCAAGCCCGCGCGCAGGGCGGACAGGGCGAAGTGATGGGATTTCTCCGGGTCGAGGCTGCGCAAAAGCGCCATGCCGACCTGTTCAAAGAGAGTCATTCATTGATCCTCTGGCATAGATCTTCTGGAAAGAGATGCCCTTCGGGGCCAAGCGGCAGGGTTTTGACCCACAGGATGTCATCCATGCGCAGGGCACGATAGAGATGTGGGAACAAGGCATCGCCACGCGACGGCTCCCATTTGATATGCGGGGCCATAGCGTCGCTGTCGCAGGCGAGAATATGCAGACCTTCCTCGCCCGCAAACCATTTGGTCACGGTCTCTTTGACCTGATCTTTGGTGGAGAAGTGGACATAGCCATCGGCCAGGTCAACAGGTGCACCAAGGGTCTCGCCGCCCGCCTGCATGGCCGCCCATTCGGGGGCCCGGAAGATTTTGTAAATATGCATGTCTCTCAGATGCCAGTGCTGCAGCACTTGGTCAATGGGGCTTTGTGTCCCAGCGGGCGCAGGGTCACAGCCAGCGACCGAAATGTCTGTGAATCCGTGGGATGATGAAAAACACCATGGATAGAACGATGATCGGCACCATGACGAGATTGCGTTGCCAGATCGACCAGTCGCTTGTGACAGGGGCGAGGGCATAGATCAGGGTGGTCACCAAGGGGTAGACGCCCAAAAAAACAAAGGCGCTAAACCGCAGGCGATTGGGTTTGCGTGGGGTGGCGGGGCTGGTGGTGACTGTGGGGCTGGTGGTGACTGTGGGCATGTGATACTCCAAACGGAACGATGCGTTTCGTTTTATATGAACGGCGTGTTCTGATATGTAAAGGAGGTCGTCTGTGCCAGAATTCACAGGTGAGTGCGCAAAGCCGCAAAGACGGTCGATCGGCGCGCGGCGCAACCCGGCAACGGAGGCGGCGATTCTGGATGCCGCTTGTGATTTGTTGCGTGAAAAGGGCGTGCATGGCTTGACGATGGAGGCGGTGGCGCGGCGCGCGCGGGCGGGCAAAGCGACGCTTTACAAGTGGTGGCCCAATCGGGGCGCGCTTTTGGTGGCGGTCTATGAGCGCTCCAAGGGCGCGCATCAACACAAGGATATGGGCAATCTGGTCGACACCATCGCAGAGTTTTACCGCTATGTGTTCGCATTCTGGAAAACATCGGAGGGGCAGGTGTTTCGCTTAATCATTGCCGAGGCGCAGTCGGATCAGGATGTGGCAGAGGCATTGGAGCGCTATCGCTTGGAACGTTTGGCGGCCTTGAGTGAGGCGGTCGGATGGGCGCAGGCATGTGGTGAATTGCGCGAGGGTGTCGAACCGGACGCCTTGGCGGATACGATCATGGCGGCAGCTTGGCTGAGATTGCTCACAGATCGCCTTACGACAGATCCGCATCGGTTGGCCCGTGACGTGGTGTCTGGCTGGATTGTCGAAAAACAATGACCTGCCTGTCATTCGTGCGTTACAAAACTGTTACATGAGAAATGTAGCTGATGAAGAGGTTAGAGCTTTGACTCTTCGGTCAACTCTCGTCAGGGTTTATGGTATCAATTCAACAGGGGTGCAGAAATGCTCAAAAAAATCCTTCTGACTTCGGCGGCTATGATGGTCTCCGCTGGTGCGGCCTATGCCGATTATTCGCTCACTATTCTCCACACCAATGATTTCCACGCGCGTTTCGAACCGATTTCGAAATACGATGCCGGGTGCTCAAGCGAGGACAACACCGAAGGCAAGTGTTTCGGGGGCTCGGCGCGTCTGGTGACGGCTGTGGAAGAGGCGCGCAAGCGGTCGAACAACTCCATCCTCGTCGATGGCGGCGACCAATTCCAAGGCACGTTGTTCTACACCTATTACAAAGGCAAACTTGCCGCCGAGATGATGAACAAGCTCGGCTATGACGCGATGACGGTGGGCAACCACGAATTCGACGATGGTCCCGAAGTGCTGCGCGGCTTTATGGATGCGGTGACCTTTCCAGTCCTGATGTCGAACGCCGATTTCTCTGGCGAGCCTTTGTTGGCCGATAAGCTGCTCAAATCCACCATCATCGAACGCGGTGGCGAAAAGATCGGCCTGATCGGTCTGACGCCGCATGATACGGACGAATTGGCCTCCCCCGGTCCGAACGTGATCTTCACCGATCCCTCCGATGCGGTTCAAGGCGAGGTCGACAAACTCACCGCCGAGGGCGTGAACAAAATCATCGTTCTGTCCCACTCCGGCTATAACGTCGACAAAACCGTTGCCGCCAACACCACCGGCGTGGATGTGATCGTCGGCGGTCACTCCAACACGCTTTTGGGCGACATGGAGGGGGCCGAAGGGCCGTACCCGACCATGGTGGGCAACACCGCCATTCTGTCGGCCTATGCTTACGGCAAGTTCTTGGGCGAATTGAACGTCACATTTGACGACGCCGGTGAGATCACCGAAGCCGTTGGTGCGCCGATCATTATGGATGCTGCCGTGTCCGAGGACGAGGTCACCGTCGCTCGCATCGCCGAAGCGGCTGTTCCGCTTGAGGAAATCCGCAACAAAGTCGTGGCCGAAACCACCGCAGCGATTGATGGCGACAAAAACACCTGTCGCACAATGGAATGCGAAATGGGGACACTTCTGGCAGATGCGATGTTGGCCCGCGTGAAAGGTCAAGGCATTGAAATCGCGCTGCAAAACGGCGGCGGTGTGCGCTCCTCTATTGATGCGGGTCCGGTGACGATGGGCGAGGTTCTGACCGTTCTGCCGTTCCAAAACACCCTCTCCACCTTCTATGTGCCCGGCTCGACCATTGTCGAAGCGCTTGAAAATGGCGTGAGCCAGTTGACAGACGTGGCGGGTCGTTTCCTGCAAGTTGCGGGTCTGACCTATGCCTATGACGGCTCTGCCGAGGTTGGCGCGCGCGTGTCTGACGTGATGGTGGGCGGTGCGCCGATTGATCTGGATAAGGTCTACGGCGTTGTGTCCAACAACTACGTCCGCAACGGTGGCGATGGGTTCAAAATGTTCATCTCGGCAGAGAATGCCTATGATTTCGGTCCCGATGTGGCCGATGTTGTGGCCGAATATCTGATCCAGAATGGCCCATACACGCCCTACACAGACGGCCGCATCACCGTCAAATAAGGGGCGAAAACCCCTCTTTTGACGCTGGAAAATTTGGAAAGCCCTCGCTACCGTTGCGGGGGCTTTTCTGATGACTGGGACCCTAAGACATGAGCGTGGAGAAAGAGATGCGCGGACGCTGCACCTGTGGGGAGATTGAATATGCGCTGGGCGATAGCTTCATGTGCGTCCATTCTTGTCATTGCACATGGTGCCAGCGCGAAACCGGGTCGGCCTTTGCCCTCAATGGCCTGATTGAAAGGGCCAAACTGACAGTGACCAAAGGCACACCGATGGAGGTCGAAACCGCGTCCAATTCTGGCAAAGGCCAGACCATCGCCCGCTGCCCCTCCTGCCATGTGGCGTTGTGGTCGCATTACGCCGGGGCCGGGCGCGCGCTGGCCTTTGTGCGGGTTGGGACGTTGGATCAGGCGCGCGAGATCACCCCGGATGTGTTCATTTTTACCTCCACCGCCGTGCCTTGGATGCGCTTTCCTGACGGCGCCAAAATCTATCCCGACTACTATCCAACCAAAGAGGTCTGGACGCCGGCGGCCATCGCGCGGCGGAATATGGCCTTGGGGCGGGCGTGATGGATCATCCGCTTCTCGATCTGATCAATGCCAAAATTGCGGAGGCCGAAGCGCGGGGCGAGTTCGACAACTTGCCCGGTGCGGGCAAGCCTTTGCCTGACTGCGACGACCCGGAAAACGCGCTTTTGAATCGTGTGGTTCAGGAAAATGGCGGCGTGCCGGAGTTTGTTTTGTTGGGGCGGGAGTTGGAAAAGCTGCGCACTGAGTTGCGCGAGACGTCGGATCGCACGAGGCGCACCGAGATCATGAAAGACATGTCGATGATGGATGCCAAAATCGACATCGCCCGCAAAGCGTATCGCTAGAGAGTTTTTGCGAAAGATCGAAAAACCTAATGCTGTTGGGGGTTTGTTAAGGCGTTTCGGGGTTTATGGGGGCAATGTCTTTAACCGCGGGAATCCCTATGTTTCGGTCTGGCCTTTGCTCTTTGTTGCTGTTCATCGGAACGCTGTTGCCGCTCTGCGCGCACGCTCAGGCAAGCTATGTCGATTTGGGTCTTTCTGCCCTACATTCTGATGGCGGAACCTCGGGCTTTGAATGGACCGAATATGAGACTTCCGCTGCGGTCGAATGGGCACAAGAGTCGGTGGTCTTTGGTGGTTCCCTTCGGTATGTGCGCTCCGAATTTCCAGGGATCGCCACCTTTAACCTACAATCTCAAACGCTCTGGGTCGGGTATGGTTTGACCGAGTCCCTGCGGTTGCTGGCGGAATATGATCACGCGGACAGCGACTATACCGGCCTCTATCTCGATCATGAGGCGGAGGATTTTGGTGCCGTTTTGGGCGTCCGTCATGAGCTTAAACAGGAAGGCGACGATCTACTGTCTCTTGATGTAAGCTACCGTTTGACGGACGAACTGACAGTGTATAGCAGCCTCTCCCACAGGCTGGATGCCGATGTGTCGACGGGACATGTCTGGGGCGAATATGAGGCGGGCGATCTCTACCTTCTCGGCGGGGTCAAAGAGGCCAGTGATGCAGACCTGAAGATAGGATTTGGCGGCGGTGCGCTTTTGGGAGGCAAATGGGCCGCTTACGCTGGGGCAGAACTGAGCGAGCCGTTTGATTTTTATAGCCTCTCCATGCTTTACAGTTTGAATGATCACTCGACTCTCCATGTGCGAGCGATCCAATCAGACAGCCATGCCAGCTCCAGCTCACAGATGACGTATTCCATCGCCTATCGGCTTGAGACTGGGACGCGCACGGGAACGCGGGGCGCATTGCAAGCCCGACGCCTTTGGATGGACGACCGATTGGGCTTTAGTTTCTAGGCGCAAAGAGGCTTTCCGTTCGTAAGAGTGGCGCGTATATCCATCTCATGTGTGGACGCTTCGCCAATACTCTTGCCTCGGACGTGATGGTGCAGCTGTTTGAAGCGGCCCCTGCGAACGCCCTGCCTTGCGTGCCCAATCACAATGTTTGTCCGACGACCGACATCCATGTGATCTATCGCGCCGGTGATCACCGTCGCCTTGTGCCAATGCGTTGGGGGTTTATCCCCAAATGGTACAAAACGCCCAATGATGGCCCGTTGTTGATCAATGCCCGCGCCGAAACCCTTGCGGACAAACCGGCCTTTCGCGATGCGTGCCGTCTGCGCCGTTGCCTCATCCCAGCAGATGGGTTTTATGAATGGCATCGTCCCGAGGGGGGCGACAAACTCCCGTGGTTTATTCAACCCGCAGATGAGGGTCCGATGGTCTTTGCCGGGATTTGGCAGGACTGGGATCAGGATGGTCAACGCCTATCGACCTGCGCCATGGTCACCACGGAGGCCGAGGGCCGCATGGCGGAGATTCATCACCGCATTCCGGTGATGTTGCGTCCCGAAGATTGGGCGAAATGGCTTGGCGAAGAGGGCCACGGGGCCGCAACGTTGATGCGGGCCGCGCCCGACGCTGCGCTGCGCTTTCATCGCGTCAGCCGCGCCATAAATTCTAATCGGGCCACAGGTCCTGAACTGATTGAGGAGATCAATGAATGACTGAGCAAAAGCCCTTTCTGGAAGCCCCGTCTGCGGCTTTGGCGCATTTGGGCATCGCGATGACGGATTGGAATACAGATTTTGCTCGGTTTGAGGCCGAGATAGCGCCGTTTATGACCAATCGCTCAGGCATTCCCCATGGTGGGATTTACGCCATGATACTCGATACGGCCATGGGGTATTCTGGTGCTTTTACCGGCGATATGCAGGATGTGAGGATGACATTGACGCTCTCGCTGACGGTCAATTACCTGTCTCGCCCCAAAGGCGCGCGCCTCATTGCCGAAGGACGGCGGGTTGGTGGCGGGGCTAAAACGTTTTTCACCGAAGGGCGTCTTTTGGATGAGACGGGCGAATTGATCGCAACGGCAGTCGGCACCTTTAAGGTGCAATCCTAGGACGCAGTTTCATTCAAAATATTGAATTTGTTTGCGGGAGGTGTTACCTGAGTGTCAAAGACCTCATACATCATTGGAGCTATCCCTATGTCCATCGACCGTGCTATGTTTCGTTTCGCCGGAATTATGGTCCTGATCAGCGTGTTGCTGACCCAGTTCGTGCATCCCGGCTTTGTCTGGTTCACCGTCTTTATCGGCGCGAATCTGTTGCAATCTTCTTTCACCGGCTGGTGCCCGGCGGCAAAAATCTTTGCCAAAATGGGCCTCCCGGTTGGCTGTGCCTTCGAAAAATAAGACAACCCAAACGTGATGCAAACGGGGGCCTTCGGGGCCCCGTTTTCGATTTTGGACCAAAGTCCCAAAACCTCGGGGCGACATAGACAATTTGGGGGGGATTGGAGCGGGCGGCGGGAATCGAACCCGCGTCATTAGCTTGGAAGGCTAAGGTCTTACCACTACACAACGCCCGCGCAGTGCGCCCTTAGGTATGACATGACTGCGGGAGGGTCAAGACGGAATGCGCGTGGCGGATTTGCCCCGTTTCAATCTCAATTCGGTCTCTGTACGCCGCGAAGGCTTTCCCTCGCTCATATGACTGTGCATCTTTGTGGCAAAGATAACAGCGCCACGCATGATCGACCGGCTTAGGCCTATCTTTGTGCGATAGAGCGGTTGGATGAGGTGAAATGGTATGAGCGATGCTCCAGTGATGGGCGCGGCGAAAGCCGATTTGGTTTTGGCCGTGGATTTGGACGGGACGCTGATAAAATCCGACATGCTCTATGAGAGCTTTTGGAGTGCTGCCTCCAAAGATTGGCGTTCGGCGCTGGCGGCGGTAAAGGCATTGTCAGGCGGCAAAGCGGCGCTCAAACGTGCGCTGGCCGGTGCATCAGAGGTTGTGGTCGAGACCTTGCCCTATAATGATGAGGTGATCGAGTACATCCGCGCCTGGCGCGCCGCAGGCGGCAAAACCGCGCTTGTGACCGCCTCAGATCAAGGGCTGGCCAACCGGGTCGCTGCGCATCTGAATCTGTTTGACGAGGTGCATGGATCGGACGGCACCAACAACCTCAAGGGCAACAATAAAGCCGCGTTTCTGGCCAGTCAGTATGGTGCAAAAGCCTATGCCTATATGGGCGATCACGAGGCGGATCTGTTGGTTTGGGCCGGGGCAGGGCGCGCGATCACGGTCAATGCGTCAGCGGATTTGCGGGCGAAAGCGGTGGGGCTCGGTGTCGAGGCCGAGCATTTGGGCACGGATGAGACCGATTATAGACCCTATCTCAAAGCGCTGCGCCCGCATCAGTGGCTTAAAAACATCTTAGTGTTTTTGCCGATGCTCTTGGGGCACCAGTTGAATTTCGCTGCGTTTTTCACCAGCTTTCTAGCCTTTTGCGCCTTCTCTCTGGTTGCCTCCTCGGTCTATGTGCTCAACGATCTTTTGGATTTGGCTGCCGACCGGGCGCATCCACGCAAATGCAAACGGCCCTTTGCATCGGGCACATTGCCCATTGCTCATGGCACCGGATTGGCGGGTGGACTGTTTGCAGCGGGTTTTGTTTTGTCGCTGGTGATCAGCCCTTTGTTTCTTTTTGTCATGTTCTGTTATTACACCATGACGACGGGCTATTCGCTTTATTTCAAACGCCGCATGGTGATTGATATCTGCGTGTTGGCCGGGCTCTACACGATGCGGATCATCGCCGGCGGTGTGGCCTCATCGGTGCCTTTGTCGGTCTGGCTTCTGGCCTTTTCGGTGTTTTTGTTCTTTTCCCTCGCGGCCGTCAAACGCCAGGCCGAGCTGGTGGACACAGCCAAAGCGGGCAAGCTCTCGACCTCTGGGCGGGGCTATCATGTCGATGATCTGAGCATCATTTCGCAAATGGCGCTGGCGTCTGGCTATGTCTCCGTGCTGGTTTTGGCGCTTTATATGACCTCACCGCAAGTCAGCCTGTTGTACTCAAACCCTTCGGTGCTTTGGGGGATTTGTCTTGTGTTGTTGTTCTGGGTGAGTTGGATCGTGATGACGACTCATCGTGGCGAAATGCATGACGATCCGATTGTCTTTGCCGTCAAAGACCGGATTTCACGCATCTGCGGCTTGTTGGCGGTGGGCTTTGCTATTGGCGGGGCGCTGAGTTGATCTTCTTGGCGCCGATCACATTTTTCTCCGGCTCTTGACCTCGATCAATTTTCCGAGTGAAAAGGTCAACTAATAGGGGCGGTATATCCGCCTCCTCGTTGAGCCATTGGAAAGCTGCCCGCATGACACATGTCCCCCCTCTCTGCGCCGCCCTTGTTTCGCTGTCGCTGTTGACGGCGGCTCCCGCCGTGTCCGAAACACTGGAGAGTTTGGGTGAATCTCTGTTTTTCGATGCGAACCTGTCGCAAAACCGCAGCGAGTCCTGCGCTTCCTGTCATGATCCCGAACATGGCTTTGCCGATCCGCGCGGCATGGCCTCGCCGGGTGATGACGGTGTGTCCCTCGGTGACCGCAACGTGCCCACTGCGGCTTATGCCCATTTTGCTCCGGTGTTTTTCGAGAAGGCCGAAGGCGTTTGGGCAGGCGGGCAATTTCTGGACGGTCGAGCCGCGACTTTGGAGGACCAAGCGGGCGGTCCGCCGTTGAACCCGATTGAGATGGGCATGGCCGATGCGGGCGCCGTTGTGGCGCGGCTTGCTGAGAACCCGGCCTATGTCGCGGCGTTCAAAACTCTGTTCGGGGATGAGATTTTCTCTGACCCAGATGAGGCCTATGCCGCAATGACCAAAGCCATTGCCGCCTTTGAGCGCACCGATCTGTTTTCGCCGTTTGACAGCAAATATGACCGCTACATCAGGGGCGAAGCGGAGCTGACGCGCGAGGAGCTTTTGGGGGAAACCCTATTTTTCTCGCAACAATTCACCAATTGCAACGTCTGCCATCAACTCAAACCGCAGCCGGGCACCGAGGGCGAGACCTTCACCAATTACGAATATCACAACATCGGCGTGCCCGAAAATCTTGAGCTGCGCGCGCTCAACGGTGTGGCCCCGGGCACATTGGATCGGGGCTTGGCCTCCAACCCGCGAGTGGGCGACGCGCCGCAGACCGTGGGCCGCTACAAAGTCCCGACCCTGCGCAATGTTGCGGTGACTGGACCCTATATGCACAACGGGGTGTTTGCCGATCTGCGCACGGTTGTTTTGTTTTACAACACCTACAACACCAAATCCGAGGCGCGTAAAATCAACCCGGAAACTGGCGCGCCGTTTCGCGCGCCTGAGGTGGCGGACACGTTGTCGATGGAAGAACTGACCACAGGCTCCGCCTTGGAAGATCGCGAGATCGACGCATTGGTTGCGTTCATGAAAACCCTTACTGACAAACGCTATGAACCGTTGTTAGAGGCCGCCAACTAAGCACCCAAACAAAAACGCCCCCGCAAATCGCGAGGGCGTTTTTTTACTTAAACCGGGATGGATCAGACGATTTTGATCCCGGCGTCTTTGGCGTCTTTGACGAATTGCTCAAGGCCCTTGTCGGTCAAAACGTGGTTGGCCATGGCTTTGATCACATTCGCAGGGGCGGTGATCACGTCGGCACCGATTTTGGCGCAATCGGAAATATGGTTCACCGTGCGGATCGACGCGGCAAGGATTTCGGTCTCGAAACCATAGTTGTCGTAGATCGTGCGGATGTCTTCGATCAGCTCAAGCCCGTCGATGTTGATGTCGTCGAGACGCCCGATGAAGGGCGAAATATAAGTCGCGCCCGCTTTGGCGGCGAGCAAGGCCTGGTTGGCGGAGAAACACAGGGTCACGTTGATTTTGTGGCCCTCACCGGAAAGCAATTTACAGGCTTTCAACCCGTCCAGCGTCAGCGGCAGTTTGATCACGACATTGTCGGCAATCGTTGCCAGTTTGCGGCCTTCGGCGACCATGCTGTCGAAATCAAGGGCTACAACTTCGGCGGACACCGGACCATCGACCATGTCACAAATCTCTTTGGTCACTTCCAAAATGTCACGACCGGATTTCTTGATCAGCGACGGGTTGGTGGTGACTCCGTCCACAAAGCCAAGGTCGTTGAGTTCGCGGATTGCATCCACATCAGCGGTATCGACAAAGAATTTCATGGGGCGGCTCCTCTTCATGCGCCTGAATTTACGGGGGAGTCATAGTGCATGTTAGCGCTCTAAGAAAGGGGGTCTGGCGAGGATCGGTCAAAACCCGTATCACTCTCACATGGATGAGGCAGAGCATTATTCTGACGGCGCGTTGGTCGCGGTGTTGACGACCGAACCGATTGACCGGCTCCTTGATTACAGGGCGCCCGAGGGCGGCGTGGCGCGCGGCGCCTTTGTCGAAGTGCCGCTTGGACCGCGCAAAGTGTTGGGCTGTGTCTGGGGGCCGGGGGCTGGCGGGTTTGACCTGAAAAAGGCCCGTTCCGTGTCGCATGTTTTAGATGTTGCGCCGATGCGCGATGAGATGCGGCAGTTTTTGGAAAAGACCGCCGCCTATACGCTCACGCCAATGACCGCGATGCTGCGGCTTGCGACCCGCGCGCCGGGGCTGATGAACCCGCCCTCGATGCGCAAGATTTACCTGCGCGGGACAGGCCGCCCGCCGCGCGAAACCGAAGCCCGCACGCGGGTGATTGAGACTTTAGAAGAATACGGCGGGCTGTCTTTCACCTTGAAAGAGCTGGCCGAAACTGCGGGGGTCACGCCCTCTGTGATCAAGGGCATGGTGCCCTCGGGCGCTGTGCGTGAGGAAGATTGCCCGCGCGATCTGGCCTATCCGCGACTGGATGCGAGCGCCCCCGGAAAAGAGTTGACCGACGCCCAAACCGAGGCCGCCATGGCGCTGCGCAAAGCTGTCTCCGCCGAGGCCTATTCCACCACGCTTTTGAAGGGCGTCACCGGATCGGGCAAGACCGAGGTCTATTTGGAAGCCGTCGCCGCCTGTCTCGCCAAGGGGCGTCAGGCTTTGGTGCTCTTGCCCGAGATCGCTCTGACGGCGGAATTTCTCACCCGCTTCGAGGACCGTTTTGGCGCGCGCCTGCGGAATGGCATTCCGGTGTGACCATGACCGAACGCCGCCGGGTGTGGAAAATGGTCGGCATCAGCGGGGCGCAAGTGGTGATCGGCGCGCGCTCGGCGCTGTTTTTGCCGTTCCAAAATCTTGGTCTGATCGTGGTCGATGAGGAACATGACGGATCGTATAAACAAGAGGACGGCGTGCTTTATAATGCCCGCGATATGGCGGTGCTGCGCGCGTCCTTGTGTTCAGCCGCCGTGGTTTTGGCTTCGGCCACGCCCTCGCTTGAAACCTGGGCCAATGTCGAGGCGGGGAAATACCAACGCCTTGATCTCGAAAGTCGATTTGGCCCCGCCGTGATGCCCGATATGCACGCTTTGGATATGCGGGGAGAGAAACTGCCATCGACACAATTTATTTCAGAAGCTCTGGCGCGCTCCGTGCGCAAACGGATGGAATTGGGCGAGCAAAGCCTGTTGTTCCTCAACCGGCGTGGCTTTGCCCCGGTGACGATTTGCCGGGCCTGTGGTCATCAAATCGCCTGTGATCACTGCGATGCGCGGATGGTTGAGCACCGCTTTTTGGGTCGCCTCATGTGCCACCAATGTGGCGAAACCAAACCGATGCCCACGGCCTGTCCGTCCTGTCAGGTCGAGGGGCGACTGGCCCCGGTTGGCCCCGGCGTCGAACGGCTGGCCGAGGAGGTGGCGGAACGGTTTCCGGAGGCCAAATGCGCGGTGCTATCTTCGGATTTGTTCGCCTCGGCCCGTGCGCTCAAGGATCAAATCCGCCAAATCGCACAGGGCGACACGGACATTATCATCGGCACGCAGTTGGTGGCCAAAGGTCACAATTTCCCGAACCTCACCTTGGTCGGCGTGATTGATGCCGATCTGGGGCTGCAAGGCTCGGACCTGCGCGCCGCCGAACATACGTTTCAATTGATGCGTCAGGTGGCGGGCCGGGCCGGGCGGGCGGCGAAAAAAGGCGTGGCTTTGTTGCAGACCTATCAGCCAGAACATCCGGTGATCCGAGCGATCATCGCCGGTGACGAAGAGGGGTTTTGGCGGGCCGAAGCGGCCGAGCGCAAAATGGCCGGGGTGCCGCCCTATGGGCGGATGGCGGGGATTATTCTGTCGGGGCCGGATGTGGCGCAGGTGATGGACGTGGCCAATCACCTTGCGCGGATGGCCGGGCCGCTGAGTCGCGTGGGTGCGCAACTCTACGGTCCCGCGCCCGCACCGATTGCGCGGGTGCGCGGCAAACATCGAGTGCGGTTGTTGATCAAGGCGGAGAAAACCGCGCCGTTGCAAGCGGCGATCAACGCCTGGGTCGGGCAGGTGAAATGGCCCAATTCCGTCCGACTTCAGATCGACATTGATCCGCAGTCGTTTTGGTGACCTAACAAGCCAGCGCCGGATTGACTTGGCGATCAAACACCAAGGTGGTCGCAATCGCGCCGATCCACATGCTTAACAGCGCCAACCACGCCGTTGCGGCAAAGACCGATCCGCCGGTGACGCCATTGCCAATGGCGCAGCCGCCCGCAAGCATGGCGCCAAAGCCCATCAGCACGGCGCCAATCATCGACTTGCGCATGACGGGGACGGACTCAAAGCTCTGCCACCGGAATTCACCCGAGATCATCGCGGCCAAAAACGCCCCGAGCACCACGCCGGGAACGAGGCCGACGTCAAACTCCAACACCGCGCCTCGGTCCAGGAAAAACATCAATGTGTTGGCGGAGGGGCCGGAGAAGGTGGCCGAAGTGACGGGCACCGGATCAAAGGCGATTTGCGCCAGAGACCATGTGAGCACCCAGCCGACCGCGACAGAAAAGCCGACACCGGAGGCGAAAATCCACGTTTTTGGTCCGATCTGATGGCGGGCGGCGAGGTATAATGCGAGAGCGGCGAAGGCCAGGCCAAGCACCAGTCCTGTGCCTGAGGGGAGGTGCAATGCGTTCAAAAGGTTGATGTTTTCTCCGCCGGGCGTGATCGACAGGCTGGCCAATCTGTCACGGTATGGCGCGAGGATGCCGTGCAGGCTCATTTGGGCGGTGACGGCAAAGATCAGGCCGGAGACGACAGAACGCAGATTGCCGGTGGAGGCCAAGACCAAAAGACGGCCCGAACAGCCACGCGACAACACCATGCCCGCGCCAAACATCAGCCCGCCAATGATGGCCCCGGACCATGATCCGGGCACGGCCATGATGCGCGCGTCCGAGGCGCGAAACAGGCCCAGCATTTGCGCGCCCTGCACCCAAACGATGGCGGTCGAGAGGGTCAAAAGCCAGACGGCCACCTTTGGCCCAAGCTTGCCGACGATGCCTTTGCCATGGGCGAATTCGACCGTTGCGGCGCGCAGGCAGAATTGCGATCTCTGCGCCGAGACGCCAAAAATGAGGCCGGTGATCAGACCAAACAGTGCCGCGGTTGGGCTTTCACCGATCCGTTCGACAAGGGCTAAAATGTCCATGTTGTAGATGTCCTCCCGCGCGCGAAATTTGGCTGAGTTTAGGGACAGGGCCGGAGCGTGCCTTGATCTAAGTCACATGGTTGCGCATGTTTGAATGCATCCTGAGGCCCTTTGGACGTCTGTGCCAAGCGTTTTGCGTGGCGCGTAAGGGGGTGTGCAAGAATTCCGGCTATCCAAAACCCAAACCGCGCCGTAAGGGAATGGGATGAAAAAAATGCCGATCCCCCTCTCTGAAACCGGGTCTCTGCCGCTTTGGCGCAGGCCCGAATCGCTGTTGTTCCTCATGGCATTTGCCATGCCCGTGGCCTTTGCGACGTGGAACGCCCTGCTGAATAACTTTGTCATCGAGGCCGCCGGGTTCACCGGGGTGGAGATCGGTTGGCTGCATTCGGTGCGCGAAATCCCCGGATTCTTGGCCATCGGTGTGATCGCCTTGATCATGTTCATCCGCGAACAGGTGTTGGGGATTGTCTCGCTTTTGCTTTTGGGCGCGGCCACGGCTGTGACGGCATTTTTCCCTTCCTTGGGCGGGATTTTGACCATCACCATGCTGTCATCTATCGGCTTTCACTATTTTGAAACCGTAAACCAATCGTTGCAACTGCAATGGCTCTCGAAAGAGCGCGCACCGATCGTGATCGGGCGGCTCGTGGCGGCGGGGTCTGCGGCCTCATTGGTGGCCTACGGGCTTTTGGTGGTGACGTGGAAGACCTTCGATCTGTCCTATGGCTTTGTCTACATGGTGTCGGGCGGGTTCACGGCGGTGGTCGCGGTGTTCGCCTTTCTTGCCTATCCGCAGTTCCAAGCGCCGCATCCGCAAACCAAAAGTTTCGTGCTCAAACGCCGTTACGGCCTCTATTATGCGCTGCAATTCATGGCGGGCGCGCGGCGGCAGATTTTTGTCGTCTTCGCCGCGTTCATGATGGTCGAGAAATTTGGCTTTGAAGTGCATCAGGTCACGGCGCTGTTTTTGATCAACTTTGTTGCCAATATGCTGGTCGCGCCGTTCATGGGTAAAATCGTCGCCCGTAAAGGCGAACGTTTTGTGTTGATGTTTGAATATATCGGCCTGACTTTGGTGTTTCTGGCCTATGGCGGCATCTATTGGCTGGGCTGGGGCGTGGTGATCGCGGCGACGCTGTATGTCATTGATCATATGCTGTTTGGCTTGGCCTTCGCGCTCAAAACCTATTTCCAAAAGATCGCAGACCCGCAAGACATTGCGCCCACCGCCGCCGTGGCTTTTACGATCAACCACATCGCGGCGGTGTTTTTACCTGCGCTTTTGGGCTATCTTTGGGTGGTGTCGCCTGACGCGGTGTTCATTTTGGCGGCGGCGATGGCGATGGTGTCTTTGGGCTTGGCGTCCCTCATCCCGCGCCATCCCGAAAAGGGCAATGAATGGCGGTTTTTACCTGTGGTGCGTGCAACAACTCCGGCAGAGTGATCTGGCTCTGGTTTGATCCGAGGTTTGGCCTATATTCTGAGATGAAACGGTGAAAATGGAGATTGCGATGTTCGGTGCCCTGACCAAGAAACTGTCCATGCCCACGCCAGATGAGGCGTTGTCTGGGCGTGCGACGCCGATCCCGACAGCGGCCGAGCATTTCGTTTTTCTCCGACCTTTGATCGAACCCCTCGCTGAGGAGCAGGAAGAGGCGGTGTTTGGCATGGGCTGTTTCTGGGGCGTTGAGCGCATCTTTTGGCAGGTGCCGGGGGTGATCAACACCGCCGTGGGCTACAGTGCGGGCTATACGCCCAACCCGACATATGAAGAGGTCTGTTCCGGCAAAACCGGCCACAATGAGGTGGTGCGTGTGGTCTATGATCCCACCAAGATCAGCTATGGGGCTTTGTTGTCGGTGTTTTGGGAAAATCACGATCCGACCCAGGGGATGCGCCAAGGCAATGACCGGGGTACGCAATATCGGTCTGGCATTTACTACACCACACCGGCGCAGCATCACGCCGCCGAGGCAAGTCTTGCGGGCTATAACGTGTTGTTGCAGGACAAGGGTTTTGGCGCGATCACGACGGAAGTGCTGCCCGCAGGCGCGTTTTATTATGCCGAAGCCTATCATCAACAATATCTCGCCAAAAACCCCCAGGGTTATTGCGGGATCGGCGGAACAGGCGTGAGCTGTCCGATCGGAGTCGGGGTGGATGCGGGTCTGTCGTAACCCACGGATCCCTGTGTTTGCTGTACGCTGCCTTACAGATCCAGACGGTGCAGCGGGATATACAGGGCGTCCAAAGGTGGGGTGTCTGTCAGGTTCATGACAATCCCGAAAACGGAAAGGCAAATCCCGCCGATGAAAAAAACCAAGCTGATTTTCATCTGTTGTTTTTTGCGGTGCAGGCTAAAATCAAGCCGTGTGGAGAGTGTCCAAACCGCAGTGCTCAACAGCGCCGTTGCCGCGAGCGCATAGACCAGACATCCCCAGATCAACGTTTGGGCGAAAAGTCTAAAAAGCACCGTCGGGTTGTCTCTAAGCGAGATGCCAAGCTTGACGCAAATTTGCCAAGCAAGAAAGCCGATCAAAAAGGCGAACGTGAAATAGGGTACGGCAACGTAGCGCCGGGAATATGGAACATGGGAGAGCATGGCTTTAGCCTGGTTTAAATGTGGACTGCCGAAACACGTGTCTTGAATACAGGTACGCGAGGATCACTATGAAACAGGTAGGGAGCTTCGATGACGATCTGCTTCCCTTTGGTCTTGGTCAAGGCAGAGCTGTAATTTTGGCGACGAAAACTAAAAATTGGGGGTGTTTTGTTGTGGAAATGCCAAAGAATAAGGTGAGTGCGTAAAGCTATAGCAAAGACATATCTTTTGTTGCGCGCAGTTATCGCTCTCCCAGCTCTTGAGTCGTCAGAAACTTCGACCTAAAGCGGTCAGAACGCCGGGCACGGCGCTCACGTTTGCCGTCCCTACCATGGGAACGGATGTTCAGAAAAACAATCAACACGGGCTGTCCCAAACGCGTTACACCGGGATCAAGCCAACCGGAGAGCCTTGATGACCACTTACACCGCCTTTACCAAAACCGACGCCAAAGCCAAAGCCGATGCCTTGGGCGAGGCGCTTGAGACCATTGTGCCGGAGCCGACCGGCGTGGGCGTGTTTGAAATGGAAGACGGCTCAGGGCTTTGGGAGGTCGCGGCCTATTTCACCAACGCCCCCGATGACATCGAACTGGCGCTTTTGGCCAAAATGCACGGTGCGGGTGATTTTATCATCTCTGAGGTGCCGGACACAGATTGGGTCGCGAAAGTGCGCCGGGACCTGTCGCCGGTCGAGGCGGGGCGGTTTTTCGTTTATGGTGGCCATGACGCCGATAAATTGCCCGAGGGCAAGATCGGCCTTTTGATCGAGGCGGCGATGGCCTTTGGCACCGGACATCACGGCACCACTCTGGGCTGTTTGCGTGCGCTCGATGCCTTGCTGGACGCGGGTAAGCGTTTTGACAACGTCGCCGACATTGGCTGTGGCACCGCCGTGTTGGGCATGGCTGCGGCCAAAGTGTCGGACAAGGTGGTCTTGGCCTCTGACATTGATGAAGTGGCCGTCGATGTGGCGCAAAGTAATGTCGATGCCAATGATCTGACGGGGCGTGTTCTGTGTCTTGAGGCGGCGGGTTTTAACCATAAAGACCTGGCCGAGGCCGCGCCCTTTGATTTGGTCTTTGCCAATATCCTCAAAGGCCCGCTTGTGGCCCTCGCGCCCGATATGGCGGCCCATGTTCAGCCGGGTGGCTATGTGATTCTCTCGGGGATTCTCAATCCACAGGCCGATGACGTGATTTCGGTTTATACGCGCTCCGGATTTAATCTTGTGGATCGCACAGAGATTGTTGACTGGACGACACTGACTATGGCGCGCGTTTCCTAAGAATATCGGGAAAAGCCTTGGTTTTGCCTGTTTTAGGACATCCTGCCCCATTTTCGCCACATTTCGCCGCAATCTTGTCACTGTCGGTGGGGGCCGATGTATGAGGAGGCTGCCATGCTTACGCCGGTTCGCAGCAATTAGAGAAAAGAGTCACCAAAATCGAGGCGCGCCGTCGTGCCCTCAGCCATGGTGTCGTGTATTCCGTTAACCAAGATGGGCTGATCATCGCGCGTCCGCGACGCCGCGGCATGCGCCGTCCTTTGCATCTTGCGTTTTTTGCCCTTGGCGGTGTGATCGCTTTCAAGGCGGTGCTTTATGCGACGCTTGGCGGGGCCACCTACACCAACCGCGTCGACGATCTTGCCTCTGGCACGGTGATCGAACAGGCGGGCGCATGGATCATGGCCGCAGATCCGGTCACGGTCTGGCTCGCGATTCAGGGCAAGATGTTGCTGCGCTAAACCAACGATATTCCGGGGTCCTAAGCGCGGCTGTTTCCCCAATGCGCCGCCTTATGTCCCATCCACGTCAAAACCCGCACCTCCCTCCGGTGCGGGTTTTCACATTTTTGATCTCACGCTTTGATCCCACACAGAGCGGTTGTGCCATCTCCCCTTATAACGGACCAATCAGTCCACAAAGACAGCTTTGCCTTGGCAAATGTTCTTGTTTCGTGCTAACCCTCTTTTAACCAAAAACAAAAGAGCAGGATGAAGCAATGCGAGTGATGGGCATCGACCCGGGGCTGCGCAATATGGGTTGGGGCATCATTGATGTTCAAGGCTCGCGCATCAGCCATGTGGCCAATGGCATTTGCCATTCCTTGGCCTCCGACGACCTCGCAATCCGGCTTTTGTCGCTGTTTGATCAACTCACCGACGTGGTCGCCACCTACGCGCCCGATTGTGCCGCGGTGGAGCAGACGTTCGTGAACAAAGACGCTGTTGCCACACTTAAGCTCGGCCAAGCCCGTGCCGTTGCGCTTTTGGCTCCGGCGCGCGCGGGGTTGCCGATTGGCGAATATGCCCCGAATGCGGTGAAAAAAGCCGTGGTCGGCGTCGGCCATGCCGCCAAGCAACAGGTCGAGCATATGATCAAGCTGCAATTGCCCGGCGCAAAATTGGCCGGTGCGGATGCGGTGGATGCGCTGGCGATTGCGATCTGTCATTCTTTCCATGCACATTCAAATTCCCGCCTTGCGGATGCGGTCAAAAGGGCCTCAGCATGATTGGTAAACTCACAGGCATCATCGACTATATCGGTACGGATCATGTGATGATCGACGTGCGCGGTGTCGGCTATATCGTCCATATCAACGAACGCACCCGGATGAGCCTGCCAGGGCAGGGGGCGCCGGTGTCGCTCTATACCGACATGTTGGTGCGCGAAGATTTGATGCAGTTGTTCGGCTTTTCCTCACTGTTGGAAAAGGAATGGTATCGGCTGTTGATCTCGGTTCAGGGCATCGGATCGAAAGCGGCGATGGCGGTGCTCGGGACATTGGGACCGGAGGCCACAGGCCGCGCGATTGCCTTGGGCGATTGGAACGCGGTCAAGGCCGCGCCGGGCGTCGGGCCGAAGATCGCGCAGCGTGTGGTCAATGAATTGAAAGACAAAGCCCCCGCCGTGATGGCGATGGGCGGCACATTGGCTAAAACCTTGGCCGAGGCGCCCCAGATGGACGAGGTGATCGAAACGGACGCGCCCGCGCCGAAACCCCGCGTGGCCAAAGCCCCTGTGCCCAAACCCAATGCCTCCGCCGAAGCAGAGGCGATGTCCGCCCTGCAAAATCTTGGCTATTCGCCTTCGGACGCGGTTCAGGCCGTGGCGCAATCCGCCCAAGATGCGCCGGAGGCGGACACCTCGGCCTTGATCCGTGCGGCGCTCAAATTGCTTGCGCCGAAGGGGTAATTGATGGACCAGCCCGACCCAACTCTGCGCGCTGAGCGCCGACCCGAGGATGCCGACCGCGCCCTGCGCCCTCAGGTGTTGAGCGAATTCATCGGCCAACAGGAGGCCCGTGCCAACTTGGCTGTGTTCATCGAAAGCGCCAGGATGCGCGAAGAGGCGATGGACCATGTGTTGTTCCACGGCCCGCCGGGATTGGGCAAAACCACGCTGGCGCAAATCATGGCGCGCGAATTGGGCGTGAATTTCAAAATGACCTCCGGGCCAGTTTTGGCACGCGCGGGCGATTTGGCGGCGATCCTGACCAATCTGGACGCGCGCGACGTGTTGTTCATCGACGAAATTCACCGGATGAACCCGGTGGTCGAAGAAATTCTCTATCCTGCAATGGAGGATTTCGAGCTTGATCTGGTGATCGGAGAAGGCCCCGCCGCGCGTACGGTGCGCATCGAATTGCAACCCTTCACGCTGGTCGGCGCGACCACGCGCTTGGGGCTTTTGACCACACCCCTGCGCGATCGTTTTGGCATTCCGACGCGGCTGCAATTTTACACCACGCAGGAGTTGCATGAAATCGTCACCCGTGGTGCGCGGCTTTTGGATATTCCGACCGAGGACGCAGGCGCGCTTGAGATCGCCAAACGCGCCCGTGGCACCCCGCGCATCGCCGGGCGGTTGCTCCGCCGGGTGGTGGATTTTGCCGTGGTCGAAGGCGGTGGGCGGATTTCCAAAGAGCTGGCCGACAGGTCTCTGACCCGGCTGGGGGTGGATCTTTTGGGTCTTGATGGCGCGGATCGGCGGTATTTACGCCTGATCGCGGAGAATTACCAAGGTGGACCTGTGGGCGTCGAAACCCTCGCCGCCGCTTTGTCTGAGAGCCGCGATGCGATCGAGGATGTGATCGAACCCTATCTGTTGCAACAGGGCCTGATCCAACGCACACCGCGCGGTCGGATGTTGACGCAAAAATCATGGCATCATTTGGGGATGCCGGCCCCAAAAGGCCCAGATCAGCCGGAACTGTTTGGCGGGTGAGGGGCTTATCCCAATAGCTTGCCCATATGGGCCACCGCCAAGGCATAGCCATGAACCCCAAACCCGGCCATCACCGCATCCGCGCGCATAGAGACATAGGACTGGTGGCGGAAGGCTTCGCGTTTGTGGACCTGCGAGATGTGGACCTCAATCACCGGGCCGTCGAACGTGTTCAACGCGTCCAGAATGGCGACCGAGGTGTGGGTATAGGCGGCGGGGTTGATCACAATGCCTTGGGCTGCATCGCGTGCTTCATGGATCAGATCAATGATCTCGCCCTCATGGTTCGACTGGGCAAAAACAATGTCGAGCCCCTGTGTGACGGCCTCGCGGGCACAGAGCGCCTCGACATCGGCCAAAGTATCCGCGCCGTAAATTTCGGGCTGGCGTTTGCCCAAAAGATTGAGGTTCGGCCCATTCAGGATATAGATTTTCTTGTTCATGAGGCCCTCGCTGATGCCGAAATGCGGTGTTGGGGGTGAGTTATGCAGAGCCCCGCGCCCAGTGCAAGGGCTGAGGCGGTTTTGGTCTGTGGGGCTTGTCAAAATATGAGGATTGGACAAAGCCGCAAGGCATGTTACCGCATGCATAATCAGGGGAGCGAGATCAATGAGCAAACTGAACAAAGAGTGGCATGCAGCCCACCCGATGGACAAAAATCCAACCACCGAAGAGCGCCTGACGTGGCATTTGGAACATACCGCCCACTGCGGTTGTCGGCCCATTCCGGCGTCGCTTTTGAGCATCATGGCGCAACGTGGTATTGCTGTGCCGGAGCGTGGCAGGGCAGAGCAAGCTGTGGACCAGACGGCGGAGTAACTATGAGTACGGACAGCACGGAACCGACCACACCGGAACAGGTTGAAGCGTTTTTCACGCGCGCAAGTGGGGACTATGTTTTTGCCCGTTGGGGGCGGCCAATTGCGCCGGTGGTGTTTGGTGTCGAAGACGAGACGCTGAGCGTGATCAAAAGCGCGATCGAGGCCTGTATCGCCATCGCCGGGCACCGGATCGAGGACGTGGACCCGGAGTTGGGCACAAACCTGATGATGTTTTTCCTGTCCGATTGGGCCGAGCTTTTGGATGTGCCGCATATGGGCGATCTGATCCCTGATTTGGCGGCGCGGGTGGAGACGCTTCAGGCCAAGAACGCCCATCAATATCGGGCGTTTCGGTTTGATGGCGCGGGGGCGATCAAGGCGTGCTTTACCTTTGTGCGCATGAGCGATGCGATGGCGGAGGTCCCCGCCGAAGTGATCGCATTGTCGCAGGCGGTGCAGGCGATGCTGCTCTGGTCCGACACGGCCTTTACCCAGGACAGCCCGCTGGGCCTATCGCCCGCAGGTACGGTGATCCGCCCGGATGTGGCGAACCTGTTGCGCGCGGCCTATGATCCGATTTTGCCACCTGCCGCACGCGAGGCGTCTCATGCGCTCAGGCTTTATGCGCGGGTAATGGCGGGCTGATGCGGGCCTTTGTGGCGCTGCCTTTGCCGACTGATCTGACGGATCGGTTGGAAGATATTACCTTGGGTCTGCGGTTTGGCCGAGCGGTTCGGGCCGAGAACATGCATGTCACCTTGGCGTTCTTAGAGGATCAACCAGAGGCGGTTTTGGCTGAGCTGCATGAGGCGCTTGCGGCGATTTACGCGCCATCCCCTCAGTTGACTGTGACCGGGCTGAACCTGTTTGGCGGCGACAAGCCGCGACTTTTGTTTGCGGCGATTGCGCCCGATGCGGCGTTGAGCGATCTGCGGCAAAAGATACGCAAAGCGGCGCGGGCGGTGGGCATCGCACTGTCACATGAACGGTTTCGCCCGCATATCTCATTGCGCCGGTTTCACCGGATTGCCCCGTCGGAGCGGGCGGATCTAGACCTGCTTTTGGCCGCCAAAGCTGCGTTCACATGGCCCACATTCCGGCCCACGCAGTTTGAGATGATCCAATCGACGCTGACCTCTGAGGGTCCCGTTTATGACGGGCTTGCGAGCTATCCTTTGAGTCTTTAAACCAAGGGCACTCCCAAAAGCCCCGAGATAAGGCGACGCGATGACCCATATTTTTCCTGTCCATGTCTATTATGAGGACACCGATCTGGCGGGCATCGTTTATTACGCCAATTACCTCAAATATATCGAACGCGCCCGGACCGAATGGGTGCGCGATCTGGGCGTCGATCAGGTGGCGTTGAAGGCGGATGAAGGCTTGGTGTTCGCGGTGCGCCGGGTCGAGGCGGATTACCTGTCGCCTGCCAAATTCGATGACGATTTGACCGTCGAAACCCGGCTGAAGGCCCTGACCGGCGCGCGGATTGTGGTCGAACAGGGGGTCAAACGGGGCCAAGAGGTGCTGTTTGAGGCGGTTGTGACCCTCGTCACATTATCCGCCACAGGGCATCCGGCGCGTCTTCCGGCGGTTCTTCGCCGAAATCTGCATTAAATCTGCGAAAATTCTCTGATTTTACCCCTGTCCTCACAGGTTAGTGTTGGCGTGTGCCCTGACGATCAGGTAAATCTGGGGTTAAGATGAGAGCCGTGAATAGACGGCCCACCCAAATGATCTGGCGACCAATCGTCAGGCACTCAGGCAACGTTTTAAGCGGAACAAAAGAGCAGGTTCATGGACCAAAACACCCTTGCTATGGCGCAGGAGATCGACTTCTCCCTGCTGGCGCTTTTCATGCGCGCAACCTTCATTGTGAAAATCGTGATGATCCTATTGATCGTGGCCTCGTTTTGGTCATGGTCGATCATTGTGCAAAAATTCATCGCCTTTCGCAAAGCGCGGGCCGAGGCCGAGGCGTTCGATCATTCGTTCTGGTCGGGCGAGCCTTTGGATGAACTCTATGACCAGCTTCAGGGCAATCCGATCACGTCGCCCGAACGGGTGTTTGCCGCCGGGATGACCGAATGGCGGCGCTCGCACAAGGCGGATGGTGGGCTGATCGCAGGGGCGCAATCGCGCATTGATCGCTCGATGGATGTGGCCATCTCGAAAGAAGCCGAGATTATGAACTCCGGCCTATCCTTCTTGGCGACTGTCGGTTCGACCGGGCCATTTATCGGTCTGTTCGGTACTGTTTGGGGTATCAAAACCGCCTTTGAAGACATCGCCATGGCGCAATCGACCAACCTGGCCGTTGTGGCACCGGGGATTGCCGAGGCCTTGCTTGCCACCGCATTGGGGCTTTTGGCCGCGATTCCGGCGGTGATTTTCTACAACAAACTCAACGCCGACAGCGACCGCATTTTGGGGGGATACGAGGCCTTTGCCGACGAATTCGCCACCATTCTCTCGCGCGAATTGGACAGCTGAGATGGGCGCAGGAGTGGTTCAAAAACAGGGCAAGGGGGGGCGTCGTGGCCGCCGTCGTCCGGCGGCGATGAGCGAGATCAACGTCACGCCCTTCGTTGACGTCATGCTGGTGCTGTTGATCATCTTCATGGTCGCGGCACCGATGATGACCGTGGGTGTGCCGATCGAGTTGCCAGAAACCGCCGCCACCGCCTTGCCACAAGAGGAAGAGGAACCGTTGAGCATCACGCTGACCGCCGATGGTCGGGTGTTGTTGATGTCCAATGAGGAAGATGAGGCCGATCTGGTGACGAAGTTGCGCGCGATTGCCGCAGAGCGTCAGGACGACAAGATTTTCCTGCGCGCCGACGGGTCGGTGACCTATGAACGCGTGGCACAGATCATGGGCGCGCTCAATGCCGCGGGCTTTCGCAAGATCGGTTTGGTGACGGAGCAAGGCGGTCCGCGCCTTGATGGGGCCGGAAACTAAAGGGCATATGGCGTGAACACAGGCCAATATATCTCCGGCGCGGGCCATCTGGGCCTCATTGCCTATATGATTTTCGGTGGGATGTTCCTCTCGCCGAAGCAAACGGAGTCCGTGGCCGTTCAGGAAGTTGCGCTGATTTCGGAGGCGGAGTTTGCCGCACTGAGCGCCACGAACACTGCGCCCGACACCTTTGCCGAGGCCGAGGCATTGAAGGCCCCTGTGGCCGAAGCGGCGCCGGTGCCGACCCCCGTTGAGGACAGCACGCCCGAGGTTCAGCCCTCGGATGCACCGCCGCCAGACCTGCCTGAGCCGCGCCCGGAGGTCAGCGAGAGCTTGCCCGCGCCGGTTCAGGTCGATCCAACCCCGCCCAGCCCACAGGCCGAGCCGGAACTCTCGTTGGAAGACCCCGGTGCGGGGCTGCCGGATAGTCCTGACCGCAAACCGACGCCACGTCCGGTGCCGCGTATTTCCGATCAGGTCGTGTCCACGCCCGAGCCGCAGCCGGAGATTTCGGATGCGCCGGTTGAGGCGACGTCTGACACGGCGGAGTCTGAGAAGGTCGTGGAGCAGACCCAAGAAAAAGCCGCGCCGCAAGAGACGACGACAGAGATTGTAACCGAGGCAGAAAAGCCATCGGGCATGTCAACCTCGCCGCGGCCAAAATCCCGCCCGGCCAATTTGGCGGCGCAAGCTGCGGCGGCGCAAAAACCGGCGGAGACTCCAAAACCCGAGACGCCAAAACCGGCAACTCCCAAGCCTGAGACGCCGAAGACAGACTCCGCTGACGCAGTCGCCAATGCAGCCGCCGAGGCGGCGGCAGCACTGGCCGCCGAAGCCTCAGAGACGCCCGCAGCCCCGAAACGTCCGGTGGGTCCGCCTCTGACCGGGGGCGAGCGTGAAGGCATGCGCGTGGCGGTGTCGCAATGTTGGAACGTCGGCGCGATGTCGACCGAAGCCATGCGCACCAAGATCACCGTCGGTGTCGCGATGAACGAAGATGGCACGCCGCAAGCCGGTTCCATCACCCTGTTGGGCCATGAGGGCGGCACCGATGCTGGCGCTCAAAGTGCCTTTGAAGTGGCGCGCCGCGCGATTATCCGCTGTGGCGCGCGTGGTTTTCCATTGCCGGTCGACAAGTATGACCATTGGCGCAATATCGAAATGACGTTCGATCCCGAACAGATGAGGTTTAAATGATACGCCCGCTTCCCTTTCGCCTGACGACACTGGCCGGTTCTTTGGTTTGCGCTCTGGCGCTGTCTTTCGGCACGGCCTCGCCCATGTTGGCGCAGGACCCCGGGCCGCTGCAACTCGACATCACGCGCGGGGTGATCGAGCCCTTGCCATTGGCGATCCCGGATTTCATTGCCGAGACACCACAGGCGGCGGAATACGCGCAGCAGATTTCCGATGTGATTGCCGCGGATTTGGTGGGCACCGGGTTGTTCCGTGAAATCCCGCCGTCGGCGCATATTTCCAAGGTCACCAATTTCGCCTCCCCGGTGCAATATGCCGATTGGAAAGCGATCAATGCGCAGGGACTTGTGACCGGGGCCGTGGGCACGGATGCAGGTGGCAATCTTGTGGTGAAATTCCGGGTGTTCGATATTTACGCCGAAGCGCCTCTGGGCGGCGGTTTGCAGCTTGGCGGGTCCACCGCAAGTTGGCGTCGGATCGCCCATAAGGTCTCCGATGTGGTCTATTCCCGGATCACCGGCGAGGGCGGGTATTTCGACAGCCGCGTGGTGTTTGTCTCAGAGACTGGGCCAAAGAATGACCGCAAAAAACGCCTTGCGGTGATGGATTACGATGGGGCCGGGCTGCAATATCTGACCGATGACAGCTATATCGTCTTTGCACCGCGCTTTTCTCCCACGGGCGACCGGGTGCTTTACACCTCTTATGAAACAGGCCGGCCGCAGATCACCATGCTCGATGTCGGCACCGTGACGCGCACGCGCTTGCCCGTGCCCGCCGAGGCCGTGACCTTTGCGCCGCGTTTTGCCCCCGATGGCCGTTCGATCGTCTATTCGATGTCCACGGGCACCAACACCGATCTCTACCGCATGGACATTGCCAGCGGCCAATCGACCCGGCTGACCAACACGCCGGCGATTGAAACGGCGCCGTCGTTTTCGCCCGATGGTTCGCAGATCGTCTTCGAATCCGACCGGTCTGGGACTCAGCAGCTTTACATCATGCCCGCGGGCGGCGGTGAGGCGCGGCGGATATCCAATGGCAAGGGCCGGTATGGCACGCCCATCTGGTCGCCGCGCGGCGATTTGATTGCCTTCACCAAGCAAAACGAAGGCCGATTCCACATTGGTGTGATGCGCACGGATGGCTCGGAAGAGCGGCTTTTGACCGCGTCCTTCTTGGATGAGGGGCCGAGCTGGGCCCCCAATGGTCGGGTGATCATGTTCACCCGCGAAAGTCAGGGCGCGGGTGGGGCGAGTGCACTCTATTCGGTCGATATTTCGGGCCGCAACCTGAAACGCGTGCCGACCAATGCCGGGGCATCTGATCCCGCTTGGTCGCCGCTTTTGAAATAAAACCCGGACCTCTCCCCAAGGCCGGGGGAGAGTGCTATAGTCAGAAAAACAACAGTTTGAGCTTCCTCAAAGGATGATCCCAATGTCCACCATGTCCACCACACAGACCTCTAAATTCATGACCCGCTCCCTGCCCCGCGCCCTGTTTTTGGTCGCGGCTCTGGGCCTGACCGCCTGTACCAATCCGGGCCGTTTTGGGGATGGCGGCGCCGGTGCGGGCGCCAATGGTTATGGCGCGGATGGCGCGATGGCTGGCTCTGCCTCTGATCCGAAATCGGTTGCCTATTTCAACCAAACCGTGGGTGACCGCGTTTTGTTTGCCATCGACCAATCGACCCTCTCGCCTGAGGCGCGCACGATTTTGGCAGGCCAAGCGACATGGCTTTTGGACAACCAAGGCTATAGTGCGATCATCGAAGGCCACGCCGACGAGCAGGGCACACGCGATTATAACTTTGCACTCTCTGCTCGCCGCGCCGCTTCGGTTCAGGAATTCCTGATCAGCCAAGGCATCAACCCCTCGCGCCTCAAAACCATCCCCTATGGCAAAGAGCGCCCGCTTGCGGTCTGTTCGGATGAGAGCTGCTATTCGCAAAACCGTCGTGCTGTGACCGTCCTGGCGGCGGGCGCTGGCGTCAGCTGAACAAGACAATAGAGAGAGGGTGAGAGCGATGAAACGCGTGATCTTTGGGGCGGCACTTGCCTTTCCATGCTGGGCGGGGCGGGTTTTGCCCAAAACGCTCAAACCTTGGCCGATATTCGCCAAGAAGCGGCGGTGCTGTCGGTGGAAATTGCCAAACTCAAACGCGAATTGTCGACCACAGGCGCGCCCAACACGCAGTTTGCGGGCGCGTCCACGTTGGAACGTGTCGACCTGATGGAGGCGGCTTTGGCCAATCTCACGGCCAAGGTCGAAGGGTTGGAGTTTCGCGTCGATCAGGTGGTGAAAGATGGCACCAATCAGTTGGACGATCTGAACTTTCGGCTCTGTGAATTGGAAAGCGGCTGTGACGTCGGATCGCTGCCGCCGCTCACGCCTCTCGGTGGAGCCACGGGCGCAAGCGATGTGGTTGTCACCGGACCGGGGTCTGAACCCGCGATGGAGGGGGGCGGCGATTTGGCGATGGCCGAACAATCCGATTATGACACCGCCATGGCGCTTTACACCGATGGTGAATACGCGCAGGCCGCCACGGCATTCGCCAATTTTGCCCAAAGCTATACCGGTGGATACCTGACCGGAGAGGCGCATTTTATGCGTGGTGAATCCTATGCGGCTTTGGGCCAAACGGCGGATGCGGCCCGTGCTTATCTCGATAGTTTTTCCGGCAGCCCCGAAGGCGACCGGGCCCCTGATGCGCTTTTGCGTTTGGCCGGATCTTTGGGCAAGCTCGGTCAGGTCGATAAGGGCTGTGTGATGTACCGCGAGGTGCAATCGCGTTTTCCTGGGTCTGATGCCGCCAGTGCAGCGGTGAGAGAGGCTCAGACGCTTGGCTGCCAGTAGGCTCCAGTCCAATGGGACGCCCCATCCATGAGTGAGGTCACTGCAAAGCAGGCGATGCTCAAGCATTGTGTGGCCACCGCCTTTGCCTATGACAAGCCCGACCAGCTCGCAGTGGCGGTGTCGGGTGGTGGCGACAGCATGGCTTTGCTGCATCTGATGGCGGAATGGGCCGAGGACGAAAAAATCCGCCTTTGGGCCGTGACGGTCAATCATGGGTTGCGGCCTGAGGCTGCGGAAGAGGCGCGGTTTGTCTCTGAGGTGGCGCAAAAACTTCAGGTCAAACACACCACGCTCACTTGGACCGGCTGGAGCGGGCAGGGCAATCTGCAAGACGCCGCCCGTCGTGCCCGGTACCGTTTGATGACAGATTGGGCCAAGGCCCAAGGCATCAATACCATTGCTCTGGCCCACACCGCCGACGATCAGGCGGAGACGTTTTTTATGCGCCTCGCGCGCGCTTCGGGCATTGACGGCTTGACCGGGATGCAGCGCCGAAGGGTCTCGGACGGGATCACATGGGTGCGGCCTTTGTTGATGCAGGAGCGGTTTGAGCTGCGGCAATATCTGCGCGATTTGCGTCAGCCGTGGATTGATGATCCGAGCAATGACAACGAAGCCTTTGACCGGATCAAGGCGCGCCGCGCCATGGAAGAACTCAGTAAACTCGGCATCGACGTCCACGTTGTTGGCCGGGTGATGGACCATTTGGGACAGGTGCGATCGGCGCTTGATTTCGCCACGCATGACCATGCGCTCGACTGTGTGAGCGAAGATCAGGGCGATTTGATCCTCAATCGACGCCGTTTTGCCGAGGGGGCACCGGAAATAAACCGGCGTCTTGTCGCCCATGCCCTGCGGTGGATTGCCTCGGCTGACTACGGTCCAAGGGGGATGAAACTACAAGAATTCCTGTCTGCGATGATGCGCGGGCGCGATGCGACCCTGCATGGCGTACGGCTTTTGGGCGGCAAAGAAAGCTTTCGATTGACCCGCGAACATGCCGCGGTGGCCCATACTGTGGCGGTTCCGGGGACGGTCTGGGATGGGCGATGGATCGTTGAAGGTATTGAGGATAAAGGACTAATCGTGCGTGCTCTGGGTCAGGACGGATTGTTGCAACTGGGGGAGTTGCCAGACGGTGCGCCGCCGCGCGAAACGCTTTCGGCTTCGCCTGCGGTGTTTGACGGCAATACGTTGATTTCAGCCCCGCTTGTGCGTTACGGCCCCGCCACCTTGCGGTTGGCCCAACCAAAAGGCGACTTTTTTACAACGCTTTTATCGCATTGAACTTAGCCGCCCGATGCCTATTTTAGAGGAAAGGCTTTCGCGCAAGCGGGGGCGTCCAAAATTTCGAGGAGATCCCCCTTGGGTAACGCACGCAATCTTGCCTTCTGGCTCGTGCTTCTGATGCTCGTTCTGGCCCTGTTTCAGGTGCTGGGCGGCAATCAATCGTCGATGTCATCTGACGTCGTGTCCTATTCCGAGTTCATGTCGAAGGTTGATGATGGCTCGGTCTCCGCAGTCGATATTGACGGCGAGCGGGTCTATTTCACCGGTGACGACAACCGCCGCAAATATGCGATCAACCCGGGTGACAACACCTTGGTCAAAGAATTGGTCGACAAAGGCGTGACGGTGAAAGGCGAGCCACAGGAAGAAAGCGGCTTGATGCCGATCCTGATTTCCTTCCTGCCGTTCATCTTGATCATCGGCGTTTGGATTTTCTTCATGAACCGGATGCAGGGCGGCGGTAAAGGTGGCGCGATGGGGTTTGGCAAATCGAAAGCCAAACTTTTGACCGAAAAGCATGGCCGCGTGACCTTTGATGATGTCGCGGGCATTGATGAGGCGAAAGAGGAACTCGAAGAGATCGTCGAATTCCTGCGCAACCCGCAAAAATTCTCGGCCCTTGGTGGTAAGATCCCGAAAGGCGCTTTGCTTGTTGGTCCTCCGGGCACGGGTAAAACCCTTTTGGCGCGGGCCATTGCCGGTGAGGCGGGCGTGCCGTTCTTTACGATCTCTGGTTCCGACTTTGTTGAGATGTTTGTCGGTGTCGGTGCAAGCCGGGTGCGCGACATGTTTGAACAGGGTAAAAAGAATGCGCCCTGTATTGTGTTCATCGACGAAATCGACGCCGTCGGTCGCTCGCGTGGCGCAGGCTACGGTGGCGGCAATGATGAGCGCGAACAGACGTTGAACCAGTTGCTTGTGGAAATGGACGGGTTTGAGGCCAACGAAGGCATCATCATCGTTGCCGCAACCAACCGTCCTGACGTGTTGGACCCGGCTCTGTTGCGTCCCGGTCGTTTTGACCGTCAGGTGCAAGTGCCGAACCCGGACATCAAAGGCCGCGAAAAAATCCTCGCCGTTCATGCGCGCAAAGTGCCGCTCGGCGCCAATGTCGACCTGCGCATCATCGCGCGCGGCACGCCGGGCTTTTCCGGTGCCGATCTGGCCAACCTCGTGAACGAGGCGGCTTTGACCGCCGCCCGCATCGGTCGCCGTCAGGTGATGATGGAAGATTTCGAGAACGCCAAGGATAAGGTCATGATGGGGGCGGAACGTCGCTCCATGGTGATGACCGAGGACGAGAAAAAACTGACAGCCTATCACGAAGCGGGCCACGCCATTGTCGGCCTCAACGTGCCGCAGCATGATCCGATCCACAAGGCGACGATCATCCCGCGCGGTCGGGCTTTGGGTCTGGTTCTGTCTTTGCCGGAACGCGATCAGCTTTCGGTCAGCTACACCAAATACACCTCCAAAATCGCCATGGCGATGGGCGGTCGTGTGGCCGAAGAGCTGATCTTTGGCAAAGAAAACGTCACTTCTGGTGCGTCGTCTGACATCCAACAGGCCTCGCGGATTGCCCGCGCCATGGTCACGCAATTCGGCTTTTCCGAAGAGTTGGGCTATGTCGATTACGCCAACGAGCAAGACAGTTATCTTGGCAATTACGGCGGCGGCACCAACCATTCGGGCGCGACGCAAAAGCTGATCGACGATAAGGTCAAAGAGATCGTCGACACCGGCTATGCCACGGCAAAACGCATTCTGACCGAGAAAGCGCAGGAGCTTGAAAACCTCGCGCAGGGGCTTTTGGAATACGAAACCCTCACGGGCGTTGAAATCCAGAAAGTGATCGCAGGCGAGCCGCTCAATCGCGGTGACGATGACGACAGCTCAACCGGGCTTGGCAATACGCCCTCTGTGATGGCGATTCCGAAGACGACGAAAAAGCCAAAGGGCGACAGCGGGATGGAACCTGAACCCTCCGCGTAAGACCGGCTTCAAACTCAAAGAAACCGCGCCTGTGAGAGGCGCGGTTTTTCTTTGGGCGACAAGAGGGCGCGCGGGGCTTTCGCCTTTTGGCCTCGCATGTTAAAGCGCGTTTGAAAGGACCCTCATGACCCTCAAACCTCCCCAAGACATCGCGACCATGGCCGAGTTGCGCCAGCAGATCGACCAGATCGACCGCGAATTGATTGCGCTTTTGGCGACCCGTCAGGCCCATGTCGACCGCGCCGCGGAATTGAAGCCCGGCGAGGGGATGGTCGCGCGGATTGAAGCGCGGGTGTCGGAGGTCTTGGATCGGGTCGCTCAGAGCGCGCAGGAGGCGGGGTTTGATCCCGATCTGGCGCGCGGCATGTGGTCCCAGATGATCGAAGCCATGATCGCACGCGAAGAGCGCGTGATCGGAACCGGAGAAGAGTAGATGAGTGCAACCTTGATCGACGGAAAAGTCTTTGCCGCCTCCGTGCGTGACAAAGTCGCGATCCATGTGGCCCGCCTCAAAGAGGCGATGGGGGTGACGCCGGGACTGGCGGTTGTGCTGGTGGGCGATGATCCCGCCTCCGAGGTCTATGTACGCTCCAAGGGCAAAATGACCGTCGAAGTGGGCATGAACTCCTATGAGCACAAACTCTCCGCCGAGACCTCAGAAGCCGACCTGTTGGCGCTGATCGAGGCGCTCAATGCCGATAAAGATGTGCATGGCATCCTTGTGCAATTGCCGTTGCCGGGCCATCTCAACGAGGCTTTGGTGATCAACGCGATTGACCCGGCCAAGGATGTCGATGGGTTTCATATTTCCAACGTCGGCCTGTTGGGGACGGGGCAAAAGGCCATGGTGCCCTGTACGCCGCTTGGGTGTTTGATGATGCTGCGTGATCATCATGGTTCGCTGTCGGGGCTCAATGCCGTGGTCATCGGGCGTTCGAATATCGTCGGCAAACCGATGGCACAGCTTTTGCTTGGCGATAGCTGCACGGTCACCATCGCCCATTCGCGGACCAAGGATTTGCCAGAGGTGGTGCGCAGGGCCGACATCGTGGTGGCCGCCGTGGGGCGGGCAAATTTCGTTCAAGGCGATTGGATCAAACCGGGTGCCACGGTGATTGATGTGGGCATCAACCGCATTCCTGCGCCGGAAAAAGGCGAGGGTAAATCGCGCCTTGTCGGGGATGTCGATTTCGCCTCGGCCTCCGACGTTGCGGGCGCGATCACCCCAGTGCCCGGCGGCGTCGGCCCGATGACCATCGCCTGCCTTCTGGCCAACACATTGACCGCCTGTTGCCGCAGTCACGGCTTTGCCGAACCCGAAGGCCTTACCGCCTGAGACGGCGTTTTAGAGGCCCCTCGGGGCCTCTGTTCGTCTCACGCGATCGGTTTGAGCCCGCGCATCATTTCACGCACCACTTCGGGCAGCGACGTATCCGCGCCCGTCGGCGCGGCATCCAACGCGCAGGTGACATCCTTGACCAAAATGCCCAGCGTGTTGTCCGGCTCAAACCCGTGTTTGGCAAATTCGATTTGATCAAAGCGCGAGGTAAACCAATTCTGCCCCGTCGCGGTTTCGATCAGGCCCAATAGCTTGCCGCGATCGACGCCGGTCTGATCGGCCCAGTCCAACACCAGCCGCGACATGGCGGTGTGCGAGGCGCAGAGCAGGTTGTTCAATACCTTGGTTTGCATCCCGTCGCCAAAGCCGCCCATGTAGTGAATGTTCTGCCCCATTGCCTCAAACAGAGGCATGAGCGCGGTGACATCCGCTTCTTCTCCACCGATCATAAAGGCCAACGTGCCCTCGCGGGCCCCCACCTCGGCTCCCGACATCGGCGCATCGACAAGTGCGATATGGGCGGGGATGCGGGCGCGTAGGCCGCGCACATAGTTGGGGGAGAGCGTGGAGCAAATCACCACGGTTTTCAAATGCGGCGCGCGGCTGACAAACCCTTGCGTGCCAAACAGAACCTCGTCGGTCTGATCCGCATCGCGCACTACCGTAAGCAAAGTCTCAAGCTCGGTGGCAAAGGCGGTCGCATCCGAGGTAACGGGCAGGGAGGGAAAGTCGCTCTCGGGGCGAATGTCAAACCCATCCGCTTCAATCCCTGCTGCGCGCATGTTGGCTAACATGCCACGGCCCATCCGGCCCACGCCAGCAATGCCGATTTTCGTCATACAATATCCTCCCTAAGTTGTGGAAAGGATGACCGTGCCGCGTCGCTTTGAAAAGCGAAACCTGTGCGTCTTTTGTCCGAAAATATCCCGAGGGTCTGCGGGGGCTGGCCCCCGCATCCTGCCTCAATGCGCGAAGTCGCTTTCTTCCACGAACATGTTCGCCCAGGCACGGTCGATCAACTCAGGAGTCATCTGGTAGGGGATGCCCTCGAATTCGCAGATCGAAATGATCTGATCAATCAAAAACGTCGGTTGGTAGTTGGCGTAGACATTGTCGATGGTCGGATATTTGCTTTTCAACAGATAGAGCAAAGAGGCCTCATCCAGCGGCATCTTTTTCCTGCGGGCAACCATGGCGAAGATTTTGAGAAAGCCCGCCTGATCCGGCCCGTCGATTTTAATCTTATAAAAAATCCGGCGCAACGCGGCGGTATCGAAAATTTTGTTCGGATGGAAATTGGTGGAGAAAATCACCAAAGTGTCGAACGGCACTTCGAATTTTTCCCCCGATTGCAGCGCCAGAATATCTTTGTTTTCCTCAAGCGGCACGATCCAACGGTTGACCAGTTTTTGCGGTGGTTCCTCTTGGCGACCAAGGTCGTCGACGATGAAAATCCCGCCGGTGGATTTGAGCTGAAGCGGCGCTTGATAAGTGCGCGCAGTGGGGTTGTAAACCAGATCCAACATGTCGAGCGACAGCTCGCCGCCTGTGATCACCGAAGGCCGCTCACAGCGCACATAGCGGCGGTCAAAGCGGTTGGCGGTGCGACGCAGAGCGGTGGCCTCATCCTCGGCCTCCTCGCGTTTCACATGCATCAACGGGTCATAGACCGTGATGACCGAGCCGTTATATTCAATCGCGCGCGGCACATAGATCAGATCGCCAAGGGCGTCACGAATGCCGTTCGAGATCGAGGATTTCCCGTTGCCCGGAGGCCCATACATCAGGATAGAGCGCCCCGCACCCACGGCAGGCCCGAGTTGATCCAACAGCATTGGCGGCAAGATCAAATGCCCCATCGCCCCCAAAAGCGCGTCCCGCGTGACCTTCATGTTTCGAACCGATTGGCGTTTGACCTGTTCGGCATAGACCTCAAGCGGGATCGGCATCGCGCCGTAATATTCGGATTGTGACAGCGCGTCCAAAGCGCGCGCCTTGCCGGTGTCCGAAAGGCGAAATCCCATCTCAGACCCCGCGCCCGCGTGTAATGTGCCGGTGGCTTCGATCAACCCCTGTTCGCGCGCAGTGTCGACCAAAATCTGGGTCACAGAGACCGGCAGGGCCAGAGCAGAGGCCAGACGAGAGACCTGTTCGAGATGGGTGCGGAACATGGTTTTCAACACGATGTCGCGCATCATCACCGGAGACAGCCCAGTGTCACTGACCTGACGCGGGGCGGGTGGGGCGATCACATTGGGCGTGGTTTCCATGTTCATCTGATGCTCTGATCCCTCGGTCGCACTGGCAGACCCCTTTGGTGGGGTTCGGATGTTTTCTTGGCGCAACTGTACGAATCCCCGCGCCCAAATGCCAACATTTTCACGCGCGCGACCCGAGTGGCCTTTGCATTTCGAGTGTTTGGCCATAACCTTTCGCAAAAATGAATAAGGCAGGCCCGATGACGAAGATTTCCCCGCTAAAATACGCGGCATTTCTCGCGATTTTGATCCTTATCTTTGGCGGTGCAGGACTTGCCAAGGGCGGGCTCTACATCGGTAGGCATGAGGGCGACACGGCGCATATGATCGAGATTGTGATGCGGATGCTCCAAGGCCAGATCCCGCATCTTGATTTCTCAACGCCGATCGGAATTTTCGCTTTTTTGCCGGCTGTCAGCTTTGCCAAGGCGGGTCTCGGGCTAGGCCAGGCGTTTATTGCAGGGCAGGTTTTGGTTGCTGTGCTTTTGGCTCCGATGGTGGCCCGGGCGGCTGTCTCGCGGCTTTCTGGCCTGACCGCTTGGGGCTTTGGCTTTGTGACGGTGAGCATGATCCTGTCCCTGGTGCATGGCGAAAATATCACCGCGCTTTCGGTGTCGATGTATTATAATCGTTGGGCTTGGGCTGCGGCGTTCATCGCCATTCTTTTGGCTGCTTTGCCGCCGCGTGACGATGCGCAGGCTCCGGTGTTGGACGGGATGATTGTGGGCGCGATGTTGGCCGCTTTGGCCCTTTTAAAACCCACGTATTTCGTCGCTTTTGTCGGCCCGATTGCGATTGCCTTTGCGCTGTGCGGCGCATGGCGCAGCCTGTGGATTGGGGTGCTCACCGGGGCGGCAATCGCGGCCCTGATGGTGGTGCTCTACGGCGTTGATTTCTTTCCGGCCTATGTGAATGATTTGTTATCTGTGACCCGCTCAGACACGCGTGCGGCCCCAGGCGTGCCACTGATGGAGGTGATCAATGGGCCACGCTTTATGATTGCTACTTTAACGCTGATCCTGTCGGTGATCGTGCTCAGACAGGCCGGGCAGGACCGGGCAGGTTTGGTGTTGTTTTTACTTGCGCCGGGCTTTGTCTACGTCACCTATCAGAACTTTGGAAATGATCCCAAATGGTTGATGTTGCTGGCCATTTATCTCTTGGCATTGCGCCCGGAGACAGGTCGGCGGGTGGTGTTCAATGCCGATGCGCGCAATGCCGTGGCGGGGCTGGCTTTGGTCTCTTTCGCGCTGATCACACCGTCGTTTCAAAACATCGTCACCAGCCCGTTTCGCCATCTCGCCACCAGGGCCCTGGACTATGCGCCACAGTTTAAAACCCGCCCTGAGCTGCGCGATGTTTTTGTCAAAACGCAACGCACGGCGACGGTTTTGGGCCGGGTGGTCATGGTCGATGATCTGCCGCAACTCGCGCCTTATGTGGTCGAAGATGACCTGTTCAAACCGGTGACGTTTTTGGGCGAGACCTTGCCGCGCTGCACCCTGCAATCGGGGGATGTGGCGATGCACAGCTATATGGCGGATCGGTTGAAACAGCCGCCGTTTAATTTCCCCCAAGACAGTCAGTTTTTTGTCGCGGATATCGCCTCGGGCATTTGGATTTTGGGCGGGTTTGAGCCGCTCAAAGGTGGGGCGCCTTGGTACTATTCGGGCACGCCGGGGATTGAAAATGCCGATGCCATCATCATACCGACCTGTCCGTTGGATACCGAAATTGAACGCAATGCTTTGGCAGCCCTTGAGACCGCGGGGCTGGTGCTGCGCCCGCCTTTGCGTGACGATACGATGCTGGTCTATCCGATTGTGAAGTGAGGGTGGCTTAGCGAAAACCCGCAAGCGCCAGATAGCAGATCATCGTGCCCGCAAGCGCCAATCCCATTGGGAATTTCTTGTGCTCCCACGACACCCAATCCGGGGTGGCGCGGCGCACAACCGGCATCGCACGCAAGGCCCGGTGGGCCACAAACGCACCCAGTAAAAATGCCGCAAACAGCGACAGGACCAGCGTGGCATCCGCGAGCGGGATGAACATCGACATGGCAGCGGCAAATTTACCGTCGCCTGCGCCAACGCCAAGATAGGCAAAGGCCAACATGCCGACAAAATACATCACAACCCCATGGGCAAAGCCCCAAAGATATTGCTCAAACGGCAAAACGAAAGGACCGAGGACCACATAAATCAGCCCCAAAGCCAGAACCACGGGGTTCGGCAATTTCATCCGTTTCAAATCATTGAAAGCGGCGATGAAAGACACAAGGGCGACCGGCAGCAAAAACCAAAGCGCAGCCGAGGCGGGCAGGGTGATCATCACGCGCTCTTTAGAGGTTTGAGACGTTGGATTCGAGCGCGCGCAGGCTGCGCACCGCCGCTTCGAAATGCTGCGGATGGGTGTCGATGGCCTCTTTGATCAACCCTTTGCCGATGGTCACATCGCCCGCTTTCACCGCCGCAAGGCCGAGGGTGTAAAGCAACTGCGCCCGCTCCACTTGCGTGGCTTCCATCACCGGCAAATCGTATTTGCCCTGCGCGCCACGGGCGAGGATCAGGTTGTTTTTGGCGGTGAACAGCGAGGGATCATAGGTGATCGCCTGAGCAAAGAGTTTTTCGGCCTCTTTGTAATCGCCACGGGTCAGTTTTGAGTAGCCCCAGTTGTTCAAAACACCGGAGGGTTTCGTGGTCAGGCCAACGGCGGTCTGATAGAAACTGTCGGCGTTTTTCCATTCCTGATTGCTGTCGGCCACCATCGCTTCGAGGCGGTAGCGTTTATAGGTCTCATGGGTTGGCGGCACGCTATCAAGCTGTGCTTCGGCGCCTTTCCAGTCCCCTGTACGGATCAGCGCGTCGGCATAATCCACGCGGTCATCCAAGGTGGCGTCTTCATGGGCTATCACGACTTTCCAAGTTTTCACCGCCGCCTCATTTTGACCGGCCCGGACAAAGGACATGGCCAAGCCGCGCTGAAGATCAATCCGGTCCGGATTTTCGCTTGAGGCGCGCATGAAATAGGACACGGCTTCGTTCGGGTCGGCCGCATTCAGCATGATGTCGGACAGGCCTGTGCCATCAATCGCGTTGACCGACGTGTCGGCGCGCCGCACATCCCCGCCAAAGGGTTTTTGACAGGCTGAAAGGGCCAGCGTACTCGCAACAGCGAATGTGATCACGCAAATTTTGCGACTGGAAAGACTGGTCATGGTGCCTGCCACCTCTTTTTAACTGCTCTGTTCGCATCTTGTCGGTTTTTATCAGGCCGGTCCGTTTTCGGATCTCAGGCCCACCGTTTAGCGCGCAAGGATAAGATACTCTCCTGTCCCGCGTCGCACCAAGACGAAATCGCTCTCATCCTCGGGAATATACGCAGGATTTTCCAATTTTGCGAGCGCCAAGCGTAAATTATCGCGAATTTCGGCAGATTGGCCACTGTCGAGCGCATAGGCGGTGCGGAACACCCGCTCGGCTTCGCCATATTGGCCGGTCTCCATCAACACGACACCGAGGTTGTTCCAGGCGGGCACAAAGTCGTCTTCGATCTTGATGGCTTTGCGCAGATCGCTTTCGGCTTGCCCCAAACGCCCCAGCCGTAGTTTAGCGGAGCCAATGGCGGAGAGCGTATCGACGGTCATGCCTTGGTGGGCGGCGGCGCGATAATAGGCCTTGAGCGCCAGCTCATATTCGCCCGCCGCCATCAAACGATGCCCGACCAAAAGCCCATCAACCGACGCCTCAGAGGTTTTGACACCGACCGGGGCATAGGGTCCGGCATCTTTCAAAGGTTTCAGGCCGCCAGTGTCACACGCGGACAGCGTGGCGGCCAGAAGGGCGAGGGTCAGCGCGGTGCTCGTTGGACGAAGAGGGCGGCGCGAAAAGCGGTGAGACATGGTGTCCCTTGTCGGTTGCGGCGGCTTTATGGCGAGATCAGAATTCGGTCTCGTTGAGCAGCGTGTAGATGTCATAGACCGACGGGCCGATCAAAATGATCAACAGCGGTGGCACGGTCAACATCATTGTGGCAAGGGTCATCTTGGTAGGCAACTTGTTTGCAGTCTCTTCGGCGCGCATCACGCGTTTATCGCGCATTTCACCCGCATAAACACGAAGCGCATCGGCAATTGAGGTGCCGAATTGTTGCGACTGTATCAGGACAGTGACGAAAGAGGCCACATCGGCCACACCACAGCGTTCGGCCATGTCTTTGAGCACGACGGATTTGTCTTTACCGGCCTTGATCTCATAGGACACGATTTCAAATTCATCGGCAAGCGCAGGGAAGCCGGAGCGGATTTCACGGGCCACCCGGATGATGGATTGGTCCAGTGATTGCCCGGCTTCGACGCAAACCAGCATCAAATCGAGCGCGTCGGGAAAGCCGTTGATGATTTCCTCTTTGCGCGCTTCGATCCGGCGGGTGACCCAATATTTCGGTGCCATATAGCCGATACAGGCGGGCAAAAGTACGGTCAGGATCAGGGATTTCGGCGTCATCTCCTGTTGGGTGGACTTGAGCATGGCGTAGAGCACGCCAAAGGCCAAAGCGCCGAGACCAAGGGCAAATTGCGAGAAGTGAAAAATCCGTACAGCGTTTTTGGAGCGATAGCCGGCCTGGATCATCTTCAGTTGGGCGGCGGAATATTCTTCCTCGTCTTGCGGCTCAAGAAAGGCAGAGTATTTGGCCAGAGAGGCGCCCTTGCTATTGTCTGTGCGCAGTTTGGCGGCCTTTTTGCCACCATTGGGTTTGGCCGCGTCCGATTGTGCGCGCAGGCGATCCATCGGGTCGTTCTTTTTCTTCAAAAGCGTTGGCAGGGCGATCAAAATCAGGACGGCGCCCAAAGTTCCGATCAGGATCAGCGTACCAAAGGGGCCAAGTTGATCGCCGAGGATGGATGTGAAAATCTGTTGCATGATCTGTGTCCTGTCGGTGTCAAACCTTGATGTTCACAAGGGAACGCATGACGAAAAGATTGGCGATGAGAAAGCCTGCGACGATCAGACAGGCGGGGATAAAGACCGCAGTGTCTTTGACGGTGTCAAAGTAGGTGGGTTTGGTCACTGAGATGAGGATGAGCGCACCGACCGGGAAGGCTGACAAGAAATTGCCCGACCATTTCGCCTCGGCGGTGATCGCTTTCACCCGGCGGAACAGTTTGAAGCGCGAGCGGATCACTTTCGAGAGGCCTTCAAGCACCTCGGCCAAGTTGCCGCCCGATTGCTGTTGGATCGCCACGGCCACGGCCAAAAAGCGCAAATCCTGCATGTCGAGCCGCTCGGCCATGTCTTTGAGCGCTTCCCCGACGTCGCGACCATAGGCGCTCTCGTCCGCGATGACGCCCATTTCGGTGCCCAAAGGATCGGGGACCTCTTTGGCAACAATCGTCAAAGCATTGGAAAACGGGTGACCCACACGCAAGGAGCGCACCATCAATTCCACCGCATCGGGCAGTTGCTCTTCGATCATGGCAAGGCGCTTTTTGGCCTTGCCCTGAATCCACACGAACACGCCGCCGATGCCCATGGCAACCGACACGGCCACGCGGATTGGAACGGAGGTGGCGGTGCCGATCGAGAGACCGACAAAGGCAACCATGCCCAAAAAGCCCATGAGCATGATCAGTTGCGGCGGCGAAAAGGCGATATTGGCCTTTTGGGCCTTTTCGGCCAGGATCGAATAGAGCGGGATTTGCCGCGATTGCAGGTGTTGACCCATCTCTTTGCGCAGCTGATTGAGCACTGCTTCGCGGTCGCCCGTGCCTTTTTCCAAAAGCTCAAAGCGGCGGTTCACTTTGGAATTCAGCGAAATGGATTTGCCGAACACCGTCAGATAAATCCCCTCGACCAAAAGGAGCACGGCGATGAAAATGACGCCGTAGATGAGCGGTTCTATGGACAGGACCATGGTGTCAAACTCCTATATCAGCGGGGGGTTGTGGGTTCAAAAATGGAATGCGGCAGGTCATAGCCCCACATGCGGAAGCGTTCGGAAAAGTGGCTGCGCACACCCGTCGCGGTGAAATGGCCGATGATTTTATTGTCTGGCGTGAGGCCCGTGCGTTGAAAGCGGAAGACCTCCTGCATGGAAATCACATCGCCTTCCATCCCGGTGATCTCGGTGATCGAGACCATGCGGCGCGAGCCGTCTTGTAGGCGTGAGGCCTGCACGATCAGGTTCACAGCCGAAGAGATTTGCGATCGCACCGCTTTGAGCGGCATTTCGATCCCGGCCATGGCGATCATGTTTTCCAGGCGCGACACACCATCGCGCGCCGAGTTGGCGTGGATCGTGGTCATCGAGCCATCGTGGCCGGTGTTCATCGCCTGCAACATGTCGATCACCTCTTCACCGCGGGTTTCCCCGACGATGATCCGGTCCGGACGCATCCGCAAAGCGTTGCGCAAACAGTCGCGCTGGGTCACAGCACCCTTGCCCTCGACGTTCGCCGGGCGGCTTTCCATCCGACCTACATGGGTCTGTTGCAATTGAAGTTCGGCGGTGTCTTCGATCGTCAGAATGCGTTCGTCATTGTCAATGAATGAGGACAGCGCATTGAGCGTGGTGGTTTTCCCCGACCCCGTACCGCCCGACACGATGACGTTGAGGCGGGTCGAGACGGCAGCCTGAAGATAGGCGGCCATTTCTTCGGTAAAAGCGCCAAAACGCACCAGATCGTCAATCGCCAGTTTTTCTTTTTTGAACTTACGAATGGAGACGAGCGAGCCATCGACGGCCACGGGCGGCACCATGGCGTTGAAACGTGAGCCATCTGCGAGACGGGCGTCAACATAGGGGTTGGATTCATCGACCCGGCGCCCCACGGCGGAGACGATTTTGTCGATGATCCGCAACAGGTGTTTTTCGTCTTTGAACGTGATGTCCGACAGCATCAACTTGCCGTTGCGCTCGACGAAAATTTGTTGTGGGCCGTTGACCAGAATATCGTTGACCGTGTCGTCTTTCAAAAGCGTTTCAAGCGGGCCGAGGCCACGCACCTCGTCATAGAGGTCTTGGTTCAGCGTCAGGCGTTCGTCGCGGTTCAGGACCAAGCCCTGATCGGCCAAAAATTCTGCAGTGATTTCAGTTATTTCCGCCCGAAGTTCCTTTTCACCCGCGGTTTCCAAGGCGCCCAGGTTGAGGTCTTCCAACAGGCGCTTGTGCATCTCGACCTTGATGTCGCTCAGACGTTCCTTGCGGCGGCGTTCCTTGTCCTGCGGCACGACCTGTGCCGCTTGGATGGATTCGCGGCGCAGGGACTTGGAGGCCACGGCCGCTTGCGGCGCAGACACAGCGGGTGCGGAAGCGGATGGTTTGACGGCGCTCGGTTGAGCCGCCGATTTTGCAACCGGTTCGGCCTTTTGGGTCTCGGACTTTTTGTATCTCGAAAACATCTGATCGTTCCTCAAGGCCCCGGCAGGGGCATTATTTATTCCGCAGCTTCAAGCTGTTCGGTTTGATGCGCGTGAATGGACGCGGCAAGTTTTTGGATTTCTTTGCGCAGCGGGTTCTTGGTGGCTTCAATGCCCAAAGGCAGACCCTGATCACAGGAATCGCGCACCGGGCGACCGCCGTCGGGGAATTGCACATCCACCGAAATCTCAAGATTCTCGGCCATGCGTTTGGTGCGGGCTTTGGCCGACAAATCCATGCTTTTGGGCGCGCGATTGAGCAGGAAGCGCAGTTTTTCAAACGGCAATTCTTCGGCGCGCAAAGCGGTACGCAGGCGCAAAATGTTTTGGGCCGAACGTAGGTCCAACTCAAAGGGCGCAAAGTAAAAATCGGCGGCGTTGAGCACGGTTTCGGTCCAGCTCACAAGCACTGTCGGCATGTCGATCACGACATAATCAAACAGTGCTCGCGCCTTGGCCAGAAGCCGTTCCACATCCTGCGCCTCGATGAAATCGAGCGGCAGGATTTCCGGTGGCGCGGTCAGAACCGACAATTTGTCGTTGAAATTCATCAACGCGCCCTTAAAGGCATCGTCATCCATGATGTCGGTCGAAGACAACAACTCATACACGGCCTCGCGGCGCGGCAGGTCGAGGTAGGTCGAAACCGAGCCGTATTGCAGGTTGAAATCCATCAACAGCACACGCGGTTGCGGGCCTTTCTTTTCAATATTCGCCAATTCCCACGCGAGGTTCACGGCGATGGTCGAGGCCCCGGCACCCCCGGCTACGGATTGCACCGGCAGGACAATGCCATTGGCGCCTTTTGGCGCGGCGGGGGCGGGGTGTGTGGCGTCGATAAAATCGACGGCTGCGATCTTGCGCGGGGCATCAAGGCGCAGGATGGCATCGTGAAGCGCATTTTCGGGAAGCGGGTAGGGGATGAAATCTTCGGCCCCCAATTGTAGCAATTGGTGCAACGCCATCGGCGAGACTTCGTCGGCGATCAGGATGACCTTAACACCTTGAATCTTTGCAGATTTGATCAAGTCGGCGATCATGGCCAAAAGGCCTTCGTCCTCTTGATCAAGGGCGATGGCGACAAATTTCAACCCGCCGCTTTCTGGCTGGCGGAAAAACTGTCTGGCATCCTCAAAGGATAGATCGCCCCAGGATTCACCCAGTTCGCTTTCCATGTCTTCGATCAAAAGATCGAAGTTTTGCACGTCCCGGCTGACGGTACAGGCCACAAGTGGGGCCGGGTCGTTGTGCAATGCAGTTTCACTCGTCATTGCTTTTATGCGTCCTTTTATAGAACGCCAGCGTCACATGAGACGAGATCCTTTCAAATGAAAAGCCCGGCTCTGATCCTCTGGCGCGTATGCCCGACTCGCGTGTCGGACAGACTGCTCCCATTGAGGATAAGATGCCGGGCAACTGGGGCAACAATAGGGCCGAAATCGCGTAATAATTCGCTAATTCGGGACGATGTTGCCGATTGCTTACTGACCTGGGTCGATTTCACGCGCACCAAAATCGACCAGTTCGGACGGTGCAGTGGCGCTTTCGATATATTCGCGGTGAATGATCTCGGCGTAACGGCTGTCCATGACCAGTTTGGCGTTTTCCACAAAACCAGAGACTTCGGTCACGGTGCGGCGGTTCTTGCGCTCCGGGTCCTGCGTCACGATCAGCGGTTGGGTTTCGCCGTAAGACACCATCGCCTCAAGCCGCGACCGTGAAATGCCGTTGCGGGCAAGTTCCGCGACCACAGCCTTGGCGCGTCTGAGGCCAAGGGATTTGTTGTAGCTGTCAGAGCCAACAAGATCGGTGTGACCATAGACGCGGAAGCGCACTTCGGGGAATTGCGCCATATAACGCGCCTGTTTGCGGATTGCATCGCGCGCCGCCCCGTCCAAGATCGCCGAGTTGAATTCGAAATTCACGGTTGTCGGCACTTCGGCGGCAAAGCGTTCATTCAAATCAATCACGTAGCTGAGTTGCCCAGTTTGCACGAGCGTGTTGTTCATGGTCGAATTGCCAAAGGTGCCGTTGTCGACGTAGCCGCCGGCCTCTTGATACCAAGAGGAAAAGACTTTTTGATCGGTACAGGCAGCAAAGGCGAGAAGGGCAGAACCCGCGAGTGTCAGTTTTACAGTCGAGCGCATGTTCTTACTCCATCACATAGCCGTAGGACCCGGAGAAGTCCTGTTTCGCCACTTCAGCAGCGGCGCCGGATTTGGGAGCCGAGGTGCCGCCGAAGGTTTTGCCAAACAGGAACAAGTCGCTCTCGGTCGGGATTTTGACCCGATCCGTCGGAAGCGCGAGGGCCATGCTGTTGACGGGGGTGACCAGATGGGCGGTGACGATGATCACCAATTCAGACTGACGGCGCGAATAATCGGTCGAGCGGAACAGCGCGCCCAAAACCGGAATGTCGCCCAACCATGGCACCTGACCGACGAGATCTTCGAAATCGTCTTGCAACAGGCCTGCGATGGCAAAGCTTTGCCCGTCGCGCAGCTCAACCGTCGTTGAGGTTTCGCGGCGTTTGAAGGAGTTGAGGGTAAAGCCATCGACCGAATAGTTGACGGTGGAGTCCACACCCGACACGGCGGCGCGCATTTCAAGGTTGATCTGATCGCCATTGACCACCCGGGGGATGAATTCAAGTTCAACACCAAAGGGTTTGTAGTCGATGTAGATGCCGTCATTGTCCGACACCGGGATCGGATATTCGCCACCGGCCAGAAATTTGGCCTGTTGACCCGAAAGCGCGGTCAGGTTGGGCTCGGCCAAGGTGCGCACGACGCCTTTTTCTTCCATGGCTTCCAGCAGGATCGACAATTCCGTTCCACCAATTGAGCCGCCGATGGTCATCGCGCCAAGCGTGCCTTCTTTGACCATGACTGCGCCGTTCTCTGTGATCTTGGTCGGCGTGTTATCCGCACTCAGCCAAGTGCCTGTGCTGCTGCCGATGTTCGGGCCGATGGAATTGATCGAAGCGGACAGATTTTTCGACACGGAGCGCGACATTTCGGCAAAACGCACTTTCAACATCACCTGTTGGGTGCCGCCGATGTTCAACAGATTGGACACGCGGCCCGGCGCATAGCGTTCGGCCAGCTCAACCGCGCGTTCCATCATTGTCACCGAGGTGATCACGCCCGACAAAACGATGCCGTCATTGGCCGTGCGCACTTCGATCTTTTCATTCGGCATGATCTGACGCAGGCGCTCTTTGAATTCGGTGACATCGGGGGTCACCTGAATTTGCACGTTGGTGATCAGCGATCCGTCCGGGCCCAAAAGCGTCATGGTCGTCAACCCCGGAGACCGGCCCAACACATAGATCGAGCGATCCGAGAGGGTCGAGATATCCGCGATTTCGGCATTGGCCACAGAAATTTCCGCGAAAGGTTCGTCACTTTCGACCACGACCGCGCGGTTCATGGGCACGTTTAGGACGCCCGAGGGAGAGCCGGTCATGACACGAAGTTTGTCAGCAAAAGCCCCTTGGGGCATTGCTCCGATAACAGCACACCCCAAAAGGGCTGCCTTAAACATATTCAACATTTTCATGTGATCCTGCCTCTGTCGACCACGCCTCAAAATCGGACTCTTTTGGTCCACTTGCTGGAACCATGTGTCAATTTCCGTTTTTTTGCAAGAATCAATCTGTTGAACGCTGTTTGTGATGTGGATAAGTCACAAGGTTTGTGTGAAATATTGAGTGTTATCGAGCAAGGTGACGAAATAAAGACGGCTGGGTGTCCCGCCGTCTTTGGTCTTTTGCACCGGCCTGATCAGTTTGAGCAGGGGATCGGCATTTCGATGATCTCTGCGCCTTTGCGGGTGCGGACCGTGCACACCTGATCTTTCGGCTTTTCGGCGATGATCTGTTCTTCAGCAATGCCCAAAAGCGTGCGCTGGTCCACTTCGACCCCACCAACGATGGTGTCGTCGTTGCGTCCGACCAGCGAGAGGGACAAACGGCCGGAGCTTTGAGCTGTGGCCAGCCCTGCGACTTGGGTTGGAGTGGCTTCGACGGTGACGGTGCGGGCGATGGTGGAGGATTGGCGTTCCCCGTTTGCTGTCTGATCGACGGCCACCAAGGGGATTGAGGTCAGGATCAATTTGGTCGAGTCAGAGCTGGACCCCGGCAATTGACCAGTCCAATAGATGTCAACACGGTCGCCCGGACGCAGCAGGCCAGAGACGCCTGTCGACACGTCCACCTTGATCGCAAAAGCCCGCATCCCTTTCGACAGGCGCGTGGCCACGCCGGCGTCTTCGCCAGGGGCGCTCAATTTGACCGCCATCAGCGGTTCCATCGGCTCAATGGCACGCAGAGCGACGCGGGGCGTATCCGGGCCTTCGGGGAAAAGGTCTTCTTCGGTGCGAAACACACCCTCTGGCATGGCTTCGACCGGCCATCTGACCTTTTTGACCATCTCTGTCGTGATCGGGTCGCCAAAGTTGATCAAGGCAGAGGTGACAAAAATCTCTTCCGTTTGGATCATCTGGGCCCGCATCTCTTTTTCGCGGTTCAACTCGGCCTGATAGGTGGACATATATCCTCGGGTCATATGGACGGCGAACCCGGCCAATGCGATCCCAATCACGAGAACCAATCCGAAAATAATACGCATCATGTCTTTCCTTTGCTTCCGGGGTTTGAGGTCGCTTTCAGCGGCCACCCCTTATGCTCCATCCAGCCACCGTGCCGATCAAATGAGGCATTTTGGTGATCGCCGGGCGGCGAGGATGTGAATTTTTTCGTGTTTCGGGACAAAGCGGGTAAAAGGACCGGGTTGTCTTTTTACCAAAGCGCAGATTTGTACCGCGACTTTGCGCAATAGGAAAGCCGCGCCCTGTCCCAGAGCGCGGCTTTTGATTTTGTCGCCATGGCCCGAGGGCCAGAGTGTTTAGTAAGCCACAACAGAGCGTGTTGCGAGATCGCCGGAGATGGTGTTGCCGAGGGCTTTGGTGCCGCCGGACACGGAGGTCAAAACGGCGATGCCGAGGCCGACAACAGCGGCGGTCAGAACAACCCAGTCAACGGTCACAGCACCGTCTTCGTCGCGGGAGAATTTGTTTGCAAATTTGAAGAATTTCATTGGTGTTACTCCAGATACGAGATGGGATTAGTAGGTGACAACAGAGCGTGTTGCGAGATCGCCGGAAATGGTGTTGCCGAGGGCTTTGGTGCCGCCGGACACGGAGGTCAAAACGGCGATGCCGAGGCCGACAACAGCGGCGGTCAGAACAACCCAGTCAACGGTCACAGCACCGTCTTCGTCGCGGGAGAATTTGTTTGCAAGTTTGAAGAATTTCATTGGTGTTCCCTCCAAGGATACATTTCGATTTTTTCCACGTCTTAGCGTTTGGAGCGTTGGCGTTTCCCGTGCCGTGTGTCGCTCTGTCTTGCTTTCGATGAGGCTATATGGCCTTTGAACTGGGGCAGGAGTTGGGCAGCATTGGTACGTTTTTGGACCCTCGAAAATTTTAGAGGGTTTTCAATTTAACATATTGAAACTATACAATAAAAAATTTTAACTATTTTGGATAAAAATGCTTTTTTGGTGTTTTATCGGTTAAAATTCAAATTTGATTGAGTCTGATTGTCGCTAAATCACTGGCAGAACGGCATGATTTTTGCCAAACTGGGGTCAATCAAAAGCACGCGAAGCCAAAGACGTGCCAACCCCGAGCCGTAAAAGTCAGAGATATGTTCATGATCACCGCAGTCGTGCGCAGGGTTTGCGCCGTCGGGTCCAAGGCGGGTGCCGCGCTGGCGCTGGCATCTTTTCTATGTGCAGGCGCTTGGGGGACGTCCAGTCTGGCACAAGAGGCCGACCCAGAGTCCGCGCCCACGGCCTATGTTCCGCCCCCGCCATGGCCTGAGGTCAAGCCCAAGCGCATCGGCGTGCCCACGGGCGGGGCGGGCAATCTGATCACGGTGCAAATCCGACCCGGCATGAAAACCGTCAAAGCTCCACCCAAACCGACGGCTGTATCTGAGGGCCTGCCGGACGCCGCCAGCGCGGATTTGATGGCGTGGTATTGGAACGCGGTGCCGCATGATCTGTTTGGTGCAGGCCCCGAACGGTTCGGCGCGGCTTTGGCGGCGCTGGACCAGTCAGAAGCGCGGGCCGTGCCCAGACCCAGCTTTCAACAGATCACCGATCTGGCCAATCGCTATGGCACGTCGTTGCTGTTGCATTCCATCGGCACCAAGGTCAGCCCGGCTTTGGCGCTGGCGGTGATTTCGGTTGAATCTTCGGGGAAAGAAGACGCCGTGAGCGGGGCAGGGGCGCAGGGTCTGATGCAGCTCATCCCAGACACCGCCGCGCGGTTTGACGTCGATCCCACAGACCCGGATCAAAACATCAAAGGCGGCATTGCCTATCTCGATTGGCTGATCACCGAATTCAACGGCGATGTGGCGCTGGCGCTGGCCGGGTATAATGCCGGAGAGAACGCGGTTAAATCCAACAACGGTCCGCCGCCTTACGCCGAAACCCGCGCCTATGTCCCGAAAGTCTTGGCGGCGTGGCAGGTGGCCAAGGGGCTTTGCGTGACCCCGCCAGAGCTTTACTCGGATGGCTGTGTGTTTGCCACCAATGCCGTGCGGGCGCAAAACTAGCAGATATGAAAAAAGGGGCCGCGAAGGCCCCCTTTTTATTGTTTTTCTGTCGTGCTCAGATCGACATTTTCTTAAAGATGAATTCCGGGATGTGCCGGATGATCAACATGATGTAACGCCAGAAGAACGGTGTGTAGATCACGTTCTTTTTCCTGGCGACGGCGGTTAAAATATCGCCTGCCACGGCATCGGGCGAGGCGACCAAAAACATCCCCTCGATCCCCCAGGTCATCGCCGTGTCGACAAACCCCGGTTTCACCGTGACCACATGCCCGCCCGCGCGCGTCAACCGATTGCGCAGGCCGGACAGGTAGGTGGCAAAGCCCGCTTTCGCCGAGCCATAGACGTAATTGCCAATCCGCCCCCGATCACCCGCCACCGATCCGACGCCGACAACCGTGCCTTGGCCGCGTGCCTCAATGTAAGGCGCGAGCTTTTGCAGGAAAGTGGCCGGACCGATGTGGCTGTCGGTAACGACGCCTGCGATCAACTCGGGCGTGGCGTCAATCGCGTCTTGTTCCGGCATGGAGCCGACGAAGACCGCGCAGTTGATCACGCCCTCTTCCGCTGTCGCGCGCTCAATGATTGGCGCGAACGTGTCGGTGTCGCGCGCGTCGAAGAGCAACGCTTCGGCGCACACAGCGCCGCGCGCGAGACAATCGGCCGCCGTGGCCGCCAGATCGTCCATGTCGCGGCCACATAAAAACAAGGTCGCGCCCTCTTTCGCCAAGCGCCGCGCCATCGCGCGCGCCATCGACGAGGTTGCGCCCAAAATGATCCAGCTCTGTTGCATCATGCCGCTCCTGTGCCGTCGCGCAGGCCCAATCGGCGCACGAGGTCTGTCTCAAAGGCCCGTTCTGGGTCGGCTTTTGCCACCGCTTTGGCCCATGTCTCTTGGTCCGGGTACATGCCCGCGATTTGTGCGGCGCTGGCGACGCCGTCCTTGGCGAAATAAATCCGCCCACCCGCGTCATGCGCCATATCGGTGAGTTCGGAAATCAGATCTTCGGCCCCATCGCGATTGGGGAAATCGACCGCCAAAGTATAGCCCTCCATCGGGAAGGACATATAGCCGCCGCGCCCCGCACCCATCTTTTTGAGCACCGCCAAAGGTGAGGCCAGACCGGAGGTGCCGATCCGGGTCAACATCGCGCGCAGCATCTCGACCTGATCCATCGGCACGACGCATTGGAATTGGTGAAAGCCGCGTTTGCCATAGAGCCGGTTCCAGTTGTGGATCGCATCGAGCGGGAAAAATGGTTCGGTGATCGGTTTGACGGAGGTGCGGCCCTTGGCCGGAACCCGGCGGAAATACAGCTCGTTGAACACCCGCACCACGGGGGCCGACAGTGCCCAGCTTGGGGCATTAAAGGGCACGGATTTCGCTGCATCGCGGCTTTTGTTGATGCCGGAGGTGATCTCTCCTTCCTCCAAAATCCCGCGCCCCAACCGCGCGCCGGTGGCGGTCGCGTCAATCCAACCGACGGTGTAATCGGTGCGGCTCTCATCAAAGGCCACAAGGAAGTCGTCCAGCCCATCAATGCGCCGTTCGGTCAACACCATCATGTCACCTTTGCAGGGCATCAGTTGGATTTTCGCGCTGGCAATCACCCCGGTTTGACCCAAGCCACCCACTGTGGCTTTCCACAGATCAGGGGCGGATTTCGGGGTTATTTTGCGGGTTTTTGCCCCTTGGATCAGAGTGATCGCGGTCACATGCTGACCAAAGGAGCCCATCACATGATGGTTTTTGCCATGCACATCATTGGCGATACAGCCGCCGACCGTGGCAAATCCCGTGCCCGGCATCACCGGTGGAATCCAGCCTTTGTTGGCAAACGCGCGGCCCAGATCACCGATCGGCATCCCGGCTTCGACCTCGACGACCCCTGTGGCCGGATCAAAGGCAATCACCCGATCCAGCCGGGTCATGTCATAGGCGCGGCCATTGTGGTTCAGTGCGACATCGCCATATGAGCGACGCATGCCAAAAGCGGGGGCGTGGGTCTCAGTCAGATCACGGGTCAGGGTCGAGAGACGTTCGGGGCGGGCCACCAAACCAGAGGCCACGCGGGCGCGACCCCAGCCGGTGTAGGTGAGTTTATTCCAGGCCATATTGGACCTTCTTTGACAGGCGTTCAGCGAAAGGGAAAACCACAAGGCCGATGAGAATGGCGAACCAAAGCGTGGTCAGGCGAATGAGGACGGTGGCGGGCACGGACATGGCCAAAGGCACGCCTTCGAGGGACAAAAGCGCGATCATCGCGGCTTCGGCTCCGCCAAGCCCGCCGGGTGCGCCGGTCAGCCCGCCCGCCAATGTGGCAAACAAAAAGATCGCGATGGCACTGGCGGCATGAACCTCGGCGCCCATCCAATGCAGCAAGAGATAAAAGGCCATCCCTTCGGCCAACCAGCCGCAGAGAGCCAGAGTCGAACCCGCAAACAATGTGCCGCCTTTGGAGAACGGTTCAAGCGAGCGCGCCGCACGGCGGATGCGCGCGAACAGGCGCGGGGCCTTGCCCGTACTGCGATGCCCAAACTGGGCGAGGCTGGCCAAAAGCCGGGGGCGCGTGGCGATAAACGCCGCCAAAAGTGCGGCGATCACGACGGGCACTGCGCCCGAAATTTGCGACCCAGAGGCCACAAGCGCCGCGCCCATCAACACGGCCATCGCCGCCAAATCAGAGGCACGATCAACCAAGACGAGCGGTGCTGTGCGTTCAAACGCCCAGCCGGTTTCGCGTTTGATCCAGCGCATCCGCACCAATTCGCCGACCCGCCCCGGCGTGACCGTCATGGCAAACCCGCCCAAGAAATGGCGCAGGTTGGTGGCCAAGGAGAGCGGCAATCCGAGGTGGCGGGCAAACAGGTGCCAACGCAGTCCGCGAAACAGGTAATTGACCAACGAGAGCGCCAAAAGCGCAGCGCCCTGTGGGATCGACAGTTTGGTGATTTGAGCGCGGACCTCATCCCAACCCGTTGCGGTCACGGCTCCGACCAGCCCCACCGCGAGCAACGCCAAAAGGCCCAGCATGAGAGCGCTGTCGCGCAAACGTGGGGACATGTTCGATGCCTTAGGTTTGGCAGATATGGGACGCTGCTCGGCGGTCATGGACATTTTGGGCTCTGTGTGTGGCCTGATTTCCCGATGTTTTAGCGACAAATTGGGGCAAGAATATGATGCTGTTTCTTATTTTAGAACAATAAGGTCATGAAAAACGACGTGAAAAGCGCGGCCACCCGTTTGGGCCGCCGCGCTTTGTTTTGAATTTAGATATTCACAGAGGCCTTAGTCGACAATCGTCGCTTCGGTCGCGGCGCGCAGCTCGGCCTCGGTCACACCGTCTGCGCATTCGACGATTTTCAAACCGCCCTCAACCACGTCCAACACGCCTAGGTTGGTGATCACCCGGTCGACCACGCCAAGACCGGTCAGCGGCAAGGTGCATTCCTTGAGCAACTTGCTCTCACCATGTTTGTTGGTGTGGTCCATCACCACCACAACCCGGCCTACACCCGCGACCAAATCCATCGCGCCGCCCATGCCTTTGACCAGCTTGCCGGGGATCATCCAATTCGCCAAATCGCCCTTTTCATCGACCTCCATCGCGCCGAGGATCGCCATCGCGATCTTGCCGCCACGGATCATACCAAGCTGAACGAGCTGTCGAAATAGGCGGTGTTGGGCAGTTCGGTGATGGTCTGTTTTCCGGCGTTGATCAGGTCCGCGTCCTCTTCGCCCTCATAGGGGAAGGGGCCCATGCCCAACATGCCGTTTTCAGACTGAAGTGTCACGTTGACGCCTTCGGGGATGAAATTGGGGACCAGGGTCGGGATGCCGATGCCAAGGTTCACATAGGTGCCGTCTTCGAGTTCCAATGCGGCGCGCGCCGCCATTTGATTGCGATCCCACATGGCTTAGGCCTCCTCACGCTTGCGCACCGTGCGCTGTTCAATCCGCTTTTCGTGGTTGCCCTGAATCAGGCGGTGGACATAGACGCCGGGCATGTGGATGCAATCGGGGTCGAGGCTTCCCGTTGGCACGATCTCTTCGACCTCCATGATGCAGACCTTGCCACACATTGCGGCGGGTGGGTTGAAATTGCGGGCGGTTTTGCGGAAAATCGCGTTGCCAGTCTCGTCGGCTTTCCAGGCTTTCACGATGGAAATATCGGCAAAAATACCCTCTTCCAAAATATAGGTCTCGCCGTTGAAATCCTTGTGCTCTTTGCCCTCGGCGATCACCGTGCCCACACCCGTTTTGGTGTAAAATCCTGGGATTCCAGCACCTCCGGCGCGCATGCGTTCGGCCAAAGTGCCCTGCGGATTGAACTCAAGCTCCAACTCGCCAGACAGGTATTGCCGCATGAATTCGGCGTTTTCACCCACATAAGACGACATCATTTTCTTGATCTGGCGCGTCTCCAACAGCTTGCCAAGGCCAAAGCCATCGACACCCGCGTTGTTGGAGGCAATCGTCAGGTCCTTGACGCCGCTTTCCACCAGCGCGTCGATCAACAACTCAGGTATCCCACACAACCCAAACCCCCCGGCTGCGATCAACATCCCGTCATGTAAAAGCCCCTCTAAGGCCTCTGTGGCGGAGCCGTATACTTTCTTCATTACTCTCTCCCGTTTTGTTCGGCGCAATTGGAATGAATACGATGCGGGCTGTCAATGGAGGATGCCGCACTGCAACAAAATGGTGCAGCAAAAAGGGCCCGGTGAGGGGCCCTTTGGCAGATGGGGTCTGGGCTGGGTGGCGTTTTGCCCGGTTTACGCGTCTGGAGCCTTGGCCGCTGGTTTTTTGGCTGCGGGCTTTTTCGCGGCGGTTTTCTTGGCCGCCGGTTTTTTCGCGGCTGCCTTTTTCGCCGGGGCTTTCTTTTTGCCGCCCTTGGCCGCTTTTTCCGTGATCAATGCCACCGCTTGGTCCATCGTCAGGTCTTCTGGCGTGATGTCCTTTGGCAAGGTCGCGTTGACCTTTTCCCATTTCACATAGGGGCCATAACGGCCTTCCATGACGCTGATTGCGCCGCCGCCATCGGGATGTTCTCCTAATTCTTTCAACGGCTTGGCCGCAGAAGATCGACCGCGCCCCGGGTTGTTGCGCTTGTCGGTGATCAATTCAACCGCGCGGTTCATGCCGCATTCAAACACATCGTTCGGGTCTTTGAGATTGGCGTAAACCGGCTTTTCGTCGCCCGGCAGTTTGTGCATCAGATAGGGGCCAAAACGCCCGAAATTGGCGGAAATCAGGCCGCCTTCCGGATGTTCCCCGATCCGGCGCGGCAGGCTCAAAAGCGTGAGCGCCTTTTCAAGGTCCATCGCCTCCGCGTCCCAGCCTTTCGGCAAAGACGCGCGTTTGGGTTTCTTATTTTCCTCCGAAACCTCGCCGCGCTGCACATAGGGGCCATAGCGACCTGAACGCAGGGAGATTTCGTTGCCATCTTCGTCCTCGCCCAAAATCCGGTCGCCCGCTTCGGCGGCATCGCCACTGATCGGGCGGGTGTAGCGGCATTCGGGGTAGTTCGAACAGCCGACAAAGCCACCCGAGCGCGAGGTTTTCAGGTGCAAGCTGCCTTGGCCACAGAGCGGACAGACGCGCGGGTCGCTGCCGTCTGCGCGCGGCGGGTAAAGCTGTGGCGCGAGGGCGGCGTCCAATTTATCGAGCACTTCGGAAATCCGCAGCTCGGAGGTCTCGCCAATCGCCGCCGAGAAATCGCGCCAGAATTTCGCCAAAACCTCTTTGTAATCGAGATCGCCCGCCGAGATTTCGTCGAGTTCTTCTTCGAGATTGGCGGTGAATTCATAGCCGACATATTTGCGGAAGAAATTCATCAAAAAGATCGTGACGATCCGGCCTTTGTCTTCGGGGATCAGGCGGTTTTGTTCTTTGCGCACATATTCGCGATCCACAATTGTGGTCAGCACGGAGGCGTAGGTCGAGGGGCGGCCAATGCCCAGCTCTTCCATCCGTTTGACCAAAGTCGCCTCGGTGTAGCGCGGCGGTGGGTTGGTGTGGTGTTGCAGGCCCAAAATAGCGTCATCACCGGCCAAAATGGCCTCTTTGTCGGCGGCTTGCGCTTTCAGACCGCCCGCGACACGTTTTAACGCTTCGCCGTCCATGATTTGCGGCAGACGACCTTCGTCATCCTCGTCCACATCGTCGCGGCCTTCGGTGTAAACCGCCATAAATCCATCAAACACAATGACTTGACCTGTGGCGCGCAGCACGACCTCGTGGTCATCAGAGGTGATGTCCACGGTGGTCCGCTCAAGGCGCGCCGCCTCCATTTGCGAGGCAATGGTGCGTTTCCAGATCAGGTCATAAAGTTTGCGTTGATCCGCATCCGTCAGTTTCGCCTCATCGGGGGACACAAACATGTCGGTCGGGCGGATACATTCGTGCGCCTCTTGGGCATTTTTGGCTTTGTTTTTATAAATCCGCGGATTGGCGGGCACATAGCGGTCGCCATAGCGGGCTTTGATCGCGTCGCGCGCCTGCGTCACCGCTTCGGGGGCCATGTCGATGCCGTCGGTCCGCATATAGGTGATGAGGCCTGCCTCATAGAGGCGTTGCGCGGCGTTCATGGCTTGGCGCGCGCCCATGCCGAATTTGCGCGACGCTTCCTGTTGCAGGGTCGAGGTCATGAACGGCGCAGAGGGGTTGCGCGAGCCGGGTTTGGCCTCGACCGAGGCGACTTTGAGCGCGCGCGAGCTGACCGCTTGCACGGCCATCTCGGCGGTGAGGCGGTCTTTGAGGTCGAATTTGTCGAGTTTCTTGCCCGAAAGCTGGGTCAGCCGCGCTTCAAACGTCTGTCCGCGCGGGGTCTCCAAGAGGGCCTTGACGGTCCAGTACTCTTGCGGATTGAAGGCCTCGATCTCGATTTCACGCTCGACGATCAGGCGCAGACACACCGACTGCACCCGGCCTGCCGAGCGCGCGCCGGGCAGTTTGCGCCAGAGCACCGGGGACAGGTTGAAGCCGACAAGGTAATCCAACGCGCGGCGCGCCAGATAGGCATCGACCAGCGGCACATCGACTTGGCGCGGGTGTTTCATCGCTTCCAGGATGGCGGTTTTGGTGATGGCGTTGAAGGTCACGCGCGACACGGCGGTGGATTTTTTGATCGCCTTGCGTTTGGTCAGCGCCTCTTGCAGGTGCCACGAAATCGCTTCGCCTTCGCGATCAGGGTCGGTTGCGAGGATCAGTTCGTCGTCGTTTTTGAGCGCATCGGCGATGGCTTTGACATGTTTGCGACTGTCCGCGCCGATCTCCCAGGTCATGTCGAAATCATTGTCGGTGTCGACAGATCCGTCTTTGGCGGGGAGGTCGCGGACGTGGCCGTAAGAGGCGAGGACGGTGTAATTGCTGCCGAGATATTTGTTGATTGTTTTCGCCTTGGCCGGGGATTCAACAACAACAACTGGCATGGACTGTCCTTCGGGTTATGATTTCTTGGCCTTATGGCGGCGGAAAATGGGGTCTGCAATGACTGATTGTCAATGTGGCATCTACGGTTTTTTTGCGCCAAGGCAAGCCTGTTTATCCCGTCATGCGGCATGATGTCCGCGCGATACCTAAAGGTATCGGGACAAAAACCCGTGGATCAACGGCTTTGGGAATTTTTTGTGACAAGGCGTGTGACAGGGCAAATGGGAGCGGAATGAAAGGTCATCCCAGCGCCAAAAGTCCGCCGGGTTTGCGAAAGATGCGGCCATCGAGTTCGAGGGTGAGAATCTCGGAACTGAGTTGATCCGCCGGGATGCCGATGTCGCGGATCAGGTCGTCCTCCGGCAGGGGCGCACCAGAGAGACGGGCGAGGATTTCGTCATGCAGCATGGCGTGGCCTTTGAACCCGCGCAGGTCTGGACTGGGCGTTGGCCGGGGTGTGACGGGGATCGCGGTCGCGGGCGTGTGATGTACGGTTTGAGCCAAGGGCGAAGCGGCGGCCAGCGTGTCGATCACATCGCGCGCTCCCCGCACCAAGGTGGCGCCATCGCGGATCAACATGTTGCAGCCAGATGTGCGGGCATCAAACGGATGCCCCGGCACGGCCATGACCTCGCGCCCCTGATCCAGGGCATTGCCTGCCGTCAGAAGTGAGCCCGAGCGCGCCGCCGCCTCGATCACCACGGTGGCATGAGACAGGCCAGAGACGATGCGGTTGCGCATCGGGAAATGCCGGGCGAAGGGTTTCATGCTAAAAGGCTGTTCCGAGATCAAAAGCCCGGTCTCGGCGATTTTATGGTAAAGATCGGCGTTCTCGGCGGGGTAGATCATATCAAGGCCCCCCGCCAAAACGGCGATGGTGCCGCTCGCAAGCGCCGCCTCATGCGCCGCCGCGTCAATGCCACGGGCCAGACCGGAGGCGATGGCAAAGCCTTCCTCGCCCAATTCTCGCGCCAGAGTGCGGGCGAAACGCACGCCCAATGATGAGGCATTGCGCGCGCCGACCAGCGCCAAGGAAGGACGCTCAAACAGCGACAGGTCGCCCTTGACCCAAAGCGCGGGTGGGGCGTCATCAATCAGGGCGAGAAGGGCGGGATAGTCAGGATCGGCGCGGGTGATCAAACGCGCGCCGTGTTTACGACCGGCTTTCAATTCGGCCTCAACGACACCCCGCGGGCAGGTTTGATAATCGGATACACCGGCTTGTTTGGCGATTTCAGGGAGGGCCTCAAGGGCGGCGCGCGCATCGCCGTGTTCCTCCAGCATCCGATAAAAGGTGCTGATACCGACGCGGCGGGAGCGCAAGAGGCGGAGCCAATCGACCCGATCTTCCACGGTGTGGGGTGGGGTGAGGGGGTGGTGGGAAGGGATGAACTCCAAGATCAACTCTCTCCGTCTCTTGCCCTTTCACATTGCCGCAAATTGGTTAATGAGGCGTTACCAAAACCAAGAAACATTGCATTTTAGTGCAATGGTCTTGAATTTTTTTACCATACCGTCCGCTCTGCGCGCCGCACCTACGCAAAAGGGCGACCTCTTCGGCCGCCCTGTTCATAATGGTTAAAGCGTCACGCCTTTTACCTGAGACAGGGGAAAGGCGTGACGCTGCCAGACATATCCATGGTGTGGGCGTTCCGCCATAAACCCGTGATTCAGGTTTATGGCGGAACGCTTTAACGTGATCCGGTGCCGATCTGCGTGGGTCAGGCCGAGCCGCCGACGGTCAGCCCGCCGATCAAAAGCGTCGGCTGCCCCACGCCCACCGGCACCCATTGTCCCGATTTGCCACAATTGCCGACACCGGGGTCGAGCGCCATGTCATTGCCAATGGCGCGGATGTTGCGCATCGCGGTGGCACCATCGCCAATCAGCGTCGCCCCCTTGACCGGCGCGCCGATGCGGCCGCTTTCGACCCGATACGCCTCGGTGCAGTTAAAGACGAATTTGCCGTTGGTGATGTCAACCTGCCCGCCGGAAAAGCCCACGGCATAAATCCCGTCTTTGATCTCGGAGACGATCTCTTCGGGGGCGGCGTCGCCGCCGAGCATATAGGTGTTGGTCATCCGCGGCATTGGCGCATGGGCGTAGCTTTCGCGGCGACCATTGCCGGTGGGGGCGACATTCATGAGGCGAGCGTTTTGGCGGTCTTGCATGTAGCCCACAAGGATGCCGTCTTCGATCAGCGTGGTTTTGGACGAGGGCGTGCCTTCGTCATCGACCGAAATCGACCCGCGCCGATCCGGGATCGTGCCATCGTCCAAAACGGTGACGCCTTTGGCCGCGACCTGTTGCCCCATCAGACCGGCAAAGGCGGAGGTGCCTTTGCGGTTGAAATCGCCCTCAAGCCCGTGCCCGACCGCTTCGTGCAACAACACACCCGGCCAGCCGTTGCCAAGGGCCACATCCATGACGCCCGCAGGGGCAGGGACGGCCTCAAGGTTGACAGCGGCGATGCGCAGGGCCTCGCGGGCGACGGATTGCCAATGCTCGGGCTGCAACAGACCGTCAAAGCCATAGCGCCCGCCGCCACCCGCCGAGCCGCTTTCGCGTCGTCCGGCCTGATCGACGATGACCGAAATGTTGAGCCGTGCCATCGGGCGGATGTCGGAAACAAGCGTGCCTTCGGGGCGCAGTATGAACACCTCTTGATGCGAGGCGGCCAACGTGGCGGAGACTTGCACCACGCGCGGATCGAGGTCGCGCAGATAGGCGTCAATTTCGCCCAATGTGTCGATTTTGACCTCAAAGGCCGCACCATCGAGCGGGTTCTCATCCGTGTAGAGTTTGACATTCGTGGCGCGCGGGCCCGCCGCCATGGCGCCGCCGCCATCGCCCACCGCAAGACGGGCGGTTTCAGCGGCGCGTTTGATCGCAGCTTCGCTGATTGTGGTGGAATGGGCGTAGCCTGCGGTTTCGCCGCGCACGGCGCGCAGGCCGAATCCCTCGGAGGCATCATAGGATGCGGTGCGAATCCGTCCGTCGTCCAAAACGATGCCTTCGGAGGTGCGCCGTTCAAAGAACAGTTCGCCATCATCGGCCCCATCCACGGCTGCGCGCAGAATCGCCAGCGACGTGTCGAAGTCGAGTGTGTTTGTAAATGGGTCAAAACGTCTCGATGGCATTGATTTTTCTCCCTTGGGACTTGATCTAGATCAAAAAAACCGCTCAAAGCGGCGGGGAATTCTTGTCCCGTCGCGTCTAATATGGTTTTTGATGGGAAAGACTCAAACGAAAACGCACCCGCATGAACGGGGCGGCATCGACAGGCCCCTGCCTTCGACTGCAATAATGGGAAGAGAGAATGCGCACAAAACCCCTTTTGTCCGGCTTGGCGGCCGTTTTTTTCGCAACCCTTGGCGCGACACAAGCCTTTGCCCAAGATGCTGGTGAGCTTTTGGGTGCGCCTGTTTCCGGGAAAATGGGCTTTCAGCCCGCCGCGACCGAGTTGGCGCGCGATATTCACGGTCTGGATCATATGCTGAACTGGATTATCGGTGCGATTGTCCTTTTCGTTGCGCTTTTGATCCTTTGGGTGATCGTGCGCTATAATTCGCGCAGCAACAAAACCCCGGCGACCTTCACCCATCACACTCAAATCGAGGTGGCCTGGACGATTGTGCCGATTTTGATCCTTGTGGTGATCGGGGCTTTCTCGCTTCCGGTTCTGTTCAAGCAACAGGAAATCCCCGAGGGCGACATTTACATCAAAGTGACCGGGTATCAGTGGTACTGGGGCTACGAATATGTGGACGAAGGGTTTGCCTTTGACAGCTACATGATCGGTCAACCGGCCACGGGCGGCGAGTATATGCGCACCCCTGAGGTTGAGCAGATGTTGGCCGATGCGGGTTACACCCCCGATCAGTTCCTCTTGGCAACGGATACACAGGTTGTTGTCCCGGTTGGCAAAACCATCGTTATGGGCGTGACCGGCGCGGATGTGATCCACAGCTGGACCATCCCGGCCTTTGGCGTGAAACAGGATGCGGTTCCGGGTCGTGTGGCTGAACTTTGGTTCAAAGCCGAGAAAACCGGCACCTTCTTTGGTCAGTGTTCCGAGCTGTGTGGCAAGGATCACGCCTTCATGCCGATCACGGTGAAGGTTGTGTCCGAGGAAGACTACGCCACATGGTTGGCGGGCGCGAAAGAAGAATACGCCTCGATCGAGACCGCTCCGAGCGCGGTTAAATTGGCCTTGGCTGAGTAAGCGTCTTTCATCATTTCAGGTGAGGGCGGGTCAACCGCCCCATCTGGCACATTAAGTCCCACGCACGAAAACGCCCTGTCCGCACAGACATAGACCCCACAGGCACAGACCCAAAGGGCAGGTTTGAGAGGGCAGGGCCAAGGAATAGGTAGACGCGATGACTGACGCGACGATCAACATGGACGACAGCCGCGAGGCCGGGTTTGGCGATTATTTCGCCTTGCTCAAGCCGCGTGTGATGTCTCTCGTCGTGTTCACCGCCTTCGCGGGCATGATCGTCGCGCCCGGTGGCATTCACCCGTTTATCGGCTTTTTCGCCATTCTGTGCATCGCCATTGGCGGCGGCGCGTCCGGCGCGCTGAACATGTGGTATGATGCCGATATTGATCAGGTGATGAAACGCACGAAATCGCGTCCGATCCCGTCGGGCAAAGTCGCCCCCGAAGAGGCATTGGCCATTGGCCTGACGCTTTCGGCTTTCTCTGTCGTCATGCTTGGCCTTGCGACCAATTGGGTCGCTGCCGGGCTTTTGGCCTTTACAATTTTCTTTTACGCCGTGGTCTATACCATGTGGCTCAAACGCTCGACGCCGCAGAACATCGTGATCGGTGGCGCCGCCGGTGCCTTTCCTCCGATGATCGGTTGGGCCGCTGTGACGGGTGACATCACCCTGCCGTCCGTGTTGATGTTCATGCTGGTGTTCATGTGGACGCCGCCGCATTTCTGGGCTTTGGCACTGTTCATGAACGCGGATTACGACAAGGCGAAAGTGCCGATGTTGACCGTGACCCATGGCAAACGCGTCACCCGCAATCATATCCTGGCCTACACCGTGCTTTTGGCGCTGACCGCAGGTGCAATGTTCCTCACACCCTTGGCAGGCTGGGCCTATCTGGTGGCTTTTGTCGTGCTCAATGGCTTGTTCCTCAAGGGTGCGATTGTGATTTGGCGCCGCAATGAAGAGCAGGCCGAGGCCGACAATTACAAGGCAGAGCGGGCGTTTTTCAAACTGTCACTGGCCTATACTTTCCTGCACTTCACGGCGCTGATGCTGGACAAAGGGCTTATGGCCGCGGGCCTTGGAGGGCCGTTTTAAGATGGCAATCACCAAACTTCACGAAATTCATACCCGGCGGCGCTCGCGCAATGTTGGGCTTGGACTGGCCTTGGGCGTGTTTGTCATTTTGATGCTGGGGCTGACCGTGGCGAAAGTCACCGTGATCGACCCGGCGATCATGCAACGGGAGATTGCGAAGTAATGGCACTTCAGGGACCGCAAAAAACAGTTCTGCAACTTGTGGGGGTCGTTGCTCTCATGGGCGGGCTGGCTTGGGCGTCCGTGCCGTTTTATAGCTGGTTTTGCGCGGTGACCGGCTTTGGCGGCACCACGGCTGAGGCCTCGACAGGCTCCGATGTGATTCTGGATAAGACGATCAAAATCCGGTTTGACGCCAACACCGACCCGGATATGCCATGGGAATTCAAACCGGTTGAGCACACGATGGAACTGCGAATTGGCGAAACCGGGCTGGCCTTTTACGAGGCCTACAATCCGACCAATCGCACCATCGGAGGCACCGCGTCCTACAACGTTGCCCCGTTTGAAGCGGGCGGGTTTTTTACCAAAATCGACTGTTTCTGTTTCACCGAACAGGTGCTCAAACCGGGCGAGCGTGTGCTGATGCCCGTGACCTTTTATGTCGATCCTGAAATCACCACAGACCGGGATGCGAAGTTCGTACAACGCATCACCCTGTCTTATACCTTTCACGAAACCGACCTGCCCGACGACTACGCCGCTCTTGAGAGCGACGCAGCCCCGGTTTCAGGTCTGAACTAAGCTCGCATACGGGCAACCACCTCAAGGGAGAGGGACGCACATTATGGCGCATGAAAAGAACCACGATTACCACATCCTGCCGCCGTCGCCGTGGCCGCTCATGGGCGCTGCCTCAGCTTTTGTCATGCTGTTTGGCGCTGTTCAATGGATGGCCAACGACAACCCGTTCATTTTCCTGATCGGTTTTATCGGCGTTTTGTATGTGATGTGGAGCTGGTGGTCGGACACGATCAAAGAAAACCAGGCGGGCGACCACACGGCAGTGGTGCGCATCGGCCTACGCTATGGCTTTATCATGTTCATCATGTCCGAAATCATGTTCTTTGCCGCATGGTTCTGGGCGTTTTTCAAACACACGCTCTACCCGATGTCCGAATATCCGGGCGCGACCTATGTGCCGCCAGAAATCATCCCGATCGACGCGTTTCACCTGCCGCTGATCAACACGCTGATCCTGCTGTGCTCTGGGGCCGCTGTGACTTGGGCGCACCATGCTTTGGTGCATGGCAACGTGCGCAAAGACATCATCGCCGGTCTGGCCATCGGTGTTGGTCTTGGCGGTCTGTTCACCGTGTTCCAAGCCTATGAATATTATGAGCTTTTCGTACATGAAGGCTATACATTTGGCGGCGACTTCTTCTTTGGCTCCTTCTTCATGGCGACCGGGTTCCACGGTTTCCACGTCATCATCGGCACGATCTTTCTGACCATCTGTCTGGTGCGGTCGATGAAGGGGCATTTCACCCCTGACGATCACATCGGGTTTGAGGCTGCGGCGTGGTACTGGCACTTTGTGGACGTCGTTTGGCTGTTCCTCTTCGTGGCGGTTTACATCTGGGGCCAATAAATTTGGCACGGATCGGATGAGTATTTTGCTCACGGTAAAGACTTGATAGAAGGGCGCGATATTCGCGCCCTTTTGCGTGGGACCAGTTTTGGAGACGGCATGCTCAAACGAATGATCTTCCCCACCCTGATCGGTGTGATCGGCTGTGGCATCCTGATCTGGCTTGGGACATGGCAATTGGCGCGGATGGACTGGAAGGCGGGTATTTTGGCCGAGATCACCGCCGAGATCATCGCCGATCCGGTGCCCCTGCCTGCCGTGGTGGACCCGTCGATGAAATACCTTCCGGTGATGGCCGAAGGGGTGATTGGCGAGGGTGAGTTGCATGTTCTGGTCTCGCGCAAACAGATCGGTGCGGGCTATTTGATCGTAGCACCTTTGACGCTTTCGGATGGGCGTCGGGTGTTGTTGGATCGTGGCTTTGTGGAAGAAATGGCCAAGGATGCGCCGCGCCCAGAAGGGGCTGTGTCTGTGGTCGGCAATCTGCATTGGCCCGATGATATGAACAGTTCGACACCCGCGCCGGATCTGGGCCGCAACATCTGGTTTGGTCGCGATATTCCTGCGATGGCGGCGGCTTTGGGCACCGAGCCGATCCTGATTGTCGCGCGCGACAGCACGGGGGAGGGGATCGAGCCGATCCCGGTGGGCATCGAAGGCATCCCCAATGACCATCTGCAATACGCGATCACATGGTTTTCGCTGTGTCTTGTCTGGTTTGGGATGACTCTCTTCCTCTTGTGGCGTATCAGAACCCGAAAAGTTTAAAGCGGCGGACACAATGCGTTATATCTCGACCCGCGGCCAAGCGCCGGTGCTCTCATTCGAACAAGCGATGCTGACGGGGCTGGCCTCCGATGGCGGGCTTTATGTGCCTGAAACGATCCCGACACTCAGCGCGGATGAGATCGCTGGTCTGGCTGGAAAGTCCTATGAAGAGGCGGCGTTTATTGTCATGCGGCCCTTCATCGGCGACACGTTCACCGACGCCGAATTCAAAGAGATCATCGCCAAGGCCTACGCCGGGTTCAAACACGACGCCCGCGCGCCCTTGGTGCAACTTGGCCCAAACCATTTCTTGTTGGAATTGTTCCACGGGCCAACCTTGGCGTTCAAAGATTTCGCCATGCAACTGATCGGCCAATTGTTCCAAGCCGCCCTGTCGCGCTCCGGCAAACGTGTGACCATCGTTGGGGCGACCTCTGGTGATACCGGCTCGGCGGCGATTGAGGCGTTCAAAGGCCTGTCCAACGTCGATGTGTTCATCCTCTTCCCGCATGGCCGCGTCTCCGACGTGCAGCGCCGGCAAATGACCACACCGCCCGAGGCCAATGTGCATGCGCTGGCGGTTGAGGGCGATTTTGACGATTGCCAAGCTGCTCTCAAAGACATGTTCGCCGATATCGAGTTCCGAGATCACGTCAAGCTGGCCGCCGTGAATTCAATCAACTGGGCTCGGGTTTTGGCGCAGGTGGTATATTATTTCACCTCCGCCGTCTCGCTGGGCGCGCCGCATCGCGAGGTGTCGTTTACTGTCCCGACCGGAAACTTCGGTGACATTTTCGCGGGCTACATTGCCAAGCGTATGGGCCTTCCGATCAAGGATCTGGTGATCGCCACCAACCAAAACGACATCCTGCACCGCACCATGGTGACAGGCGCTTATACCAAAGAGGGCGTGACCCCCTCGATCAGCCCGTCGATGGACATCCAAGTCAGCTCCAATTTTGAGCGTGCTTTGTTTGACGTCTATGACCGCGAAGGCGCGGCGATTGCGCAATTGATGACGGAATTGAAATCGGGCGAATTCAAAATCTCTCAAGGCGCGATGGATCGCCTGCGCGACACGTTCACCTCTGGACGCGCGTCCGAGGACGAAACCTCCGCCACCATCTCCGCCATGCAGGCCCGCACGGGTGAGGTTCTGTGCCCACACACAGCCGTTGCGGTCAAAGTCGCGGAAGAGCATCTTTCGGATGTGCCGATGGTGTCGCTGGCGACCGCGCATCCGGCGAAATTCCCTGCCGCAGTCGAGGCCGCCTGTGGCATCCACCCGGCCTTGCCTGTGCATATGGCCGACCTGTTTGAGCGCGACGAGCGCTTTACAGTGGTCGCCAATGACCTGGATGGCTTGAAATCTCTCATTAAGGAGCGTCTCGCTTGAGCCCACGCATTCATACACTGCCCAACGGGTTCCGCATTGTGACGGAACTTCAACCCTCGATGCAGAGCGCCTCGATCGGCGTCTGGGTCTTGGCCGGTGGGCGGCACGAACGCGTTGAGCAAAACGGCATCGCGCATTTCCTTGAACATATGGCCTTCAAAGGCACCGAGCGACGCACGCCGTTGCAGATCGCCGAAGTGTTGGAAAACGTCGGGGGCTATTTGAACGCCTATACGTCACGCGAGGTCACGGCCTATTACGCGCGGGTGCTCAAAGACGATGTGTCTTTGGCGCTTGATGTGATCGGCGACATTGTTCTCAACCCGATCTTCGATCCGCGCGAACTCGAAGTCGAACGTGGCGTGATCTTGTCTGAGATCGGTCAGGCGCTTGATACGCCCGACGATGTGATTTTCGACTGGCTGCAAGAAGCGACCTTTCCGAAACAGGCGCTTGGCCGCACCATTTTAGGCCCTGCCGAACGGGTCCGCAGCTTTAGCCGCGATGATTTGGCGGGTTTTGTCGAAGAGCATTACAGCCCCGAGCGGATGGTGCTCTCGGCGGCGGGCAATATTGATCACGACCGGATCGTCGCAGAGGCTGCCGAGATTTTCGGCGGGCTCAAATCCCATGGCCGCGACCACGCCGATCCGGCGCGCTTTGAAGGCGGCGAATTCCGCAAGGTCAAGAAACTCGAACAGGCGCATTTTACCCTCGCCTTCGAGGGGCCGGGCTATCGCGACGAAGACATCTACATCGCTCAAACCGCGACCACCGCCTTGGGCGGCGGCATGTCCTCGCGGCTGTTCCAGGAACTGCGTGAAAAACGCGGGCTGTGTTATACGATCTATGCGCAATCGGGGGCCTATGCTGACACCGGCATGACCACGATTTACGCGGGCACGTCGGGCGATCAGGTGGGCGAATTGGCCGAGCTGACGATTGATGAAATGAAACGTGCCGCCGATGAGATGACCTTGGTTGAGGTCGACCGCGCCCGTGCTCAGATCAAAGCGGGTTTGCTCATGGGGATGGAAAGCCCGTCCTCGCGTGCCGAACGCAATGCGCGGATGATTGGCATCTGGGGCCGGGTGCCTGCGGTGGAAGAAACCGTCAGGCGCATTGATGCGGTGACTCTGGACGGGGTGCGCGATTTCTTGGCCAAGATCGGCACAAGCCGCGCCTCCATGGCGCTCTACGGTCCGGTCAAAGGTGCGCCCGATTTGGCAGACCTGCGTGAAAGGTTCGCCGCCTGATGTTCCAACGCCGACCGAAGGTGAGGATTGACACGGAGCGCCTTGTGCTCCGTTTGCCTTTGCATTCGGATTACCGTGCGTGGGCAGCGCTCAGGGGGGAAAGTGCCAGTTTTTTGCAACCTTGGGAGCCGACCTGGGCCGAGGATCATTTGGCGCGCAAAGCCTTCACCAACAGGGTGTTTTGGGCCGAGCGGTCGTATAAATCGGATGCGGCCTTGGCGTTGTTTTTGATCCGTCGTGAGGATCAAGCGCTTTTGGGGGCGCTCACACTTGACAACATCCGCCGTGGCCCGTCGCAAGCGGGCACCATCGGCTATTGGATCGGCGCGCGCTATGCCCGCCAAGGGTATATGAAAGAGGCCATCGCCGGCATGGTCCATCACGCTTTTTCACGGATGGACCTCAGCCGGATCGAGGCGGCATGTTTGCCCGAAAACGTGGCCTCGCGCGGGGCTTTGGAAAAGGCCGGGTTCAAATACGAAGGCGTGGCGCAATCCTATCTTCAGATCAACGGGCGCTGGCGCAATCACGTTCTTTATTCGGCACTGCGCCATGATCGGCGTGGTCCAACCACTGTGGGCTTGGCTTGAGCGTAGCCCAAACGGCGCTTGATTGGCGCAGAGGAGCTTGATCCATGACCCAGCCCGCCACAGCCGCGTTTTTGGACCGCCTTGCGGCGGCTTTGCCCTCCGGCACCCTGCGCGCGCGTCGTCCCGGTGAATTGGAGGACCCGCGTGGGCGTTACCATGGCCAAGCGGCGGTGATCGCCTGTCCGGGCCGCGTCGAAGAGGTCTCGACCGTGGTGCGAATGTGCCATGAGGCGGGCGTGGGCGTTGTGCCTTTGGGTGGGGGTACGGGGCTGGTTTTGGGGCAGGTGGCCTATGACGGCCCCGCGCCGGTGATCTTGTCTTTGGAACGCATGACGGCGATCCGCGCAGTTTATGCGTCGGAAAACGTGATCATTGCCGAAGCGGGTGCGATTTTGGCGGATGTCCAAGCCGCGGCCGCGGAGGCCAATCGCCTGTTTCCGCTGTCTTTGGCGTCTGAAGGCTCGTGTCGCATTGGGGGCAATCTTGCGACCAACGCGGGTGGGTTGAATGTGCTGCGCTATGGCAATGCGCGCGACCTGTGTTTGGGGCTTGAGGCGGTGATGCCGGACGGCTCGATTTGGCACGGTCTCAAACGCCTGCGCAAAGACAACACGGGCTATGATCTCAGGAACCTGTTGATCGGTGCCGAGGGCACATTGGGCGTGATCACCGCGGCCAGTTTGCGCCTTTTCCCGCGCCCGGATCACGCGGCCGCGGCGGTGTTTGTGGTGTCCTCGCCACAGGCGGCATTGGAGCTTTTGGCCATGGCGCAAGCGATGATCGGCGATGGCATTTCTGCCTTTGAACTGATGTCCGGCATGGGGTTCGCGTTTCTGTCGGAGACGATGCCCGATCTGCGCCAGCCGTTTCAGTCTCCTCCAGAGTGGTGCGTGTTGATTGATCTGGGGCTGTCTGGGGTGAGTGACCCTGAAGAGCGGCTTTCCGCCCTGTTTGAAGCGGGCAGCGCGGCTGGGCTGGTGAGCGATGGTGTTTTGTCGCAAAACGAGGCCCAGCGTCAGGCCTTTTGGGCGTTACGCGAAAACATCCCCGAGGCCAATCGGCGCATTGGCTCGATCTCGTCGCACGACATTTCCATCCCGCTGTCTCGTATCCCGGAGTTTATCCCTGAAGGGATTGAGCGACTTGGAAAAATCGCTGACATCCGGGTCAATTGCTTTGGCCATTTGGGCGATGGCAACCTGCATTATAATGCCTTCCCGGCCAAGGGGCGCAGCCGCGCCGAGTATGAAAATGTCCGGGGCGCGGTAAAGGCCTGTGTGCATGATCTGGTGGCCGAATATGATGCTCGATCAGCGCCGAACACGGGGTCGGGCGGTTGAAAATGGAAGACTTGGAGCGCTATGGCGATCCGGTCAAATTGGCCACGATGCGCGCGATCAAAGCGGCACTTGATCCGAAAGGCATCATGAATCCCGGCGCTGTTTTGCGCCAGATCGACGATCAGTTTGAGTAAAAACTACGCCCTGACCGGGGGGCGGTCAGGCGCGTGTGATCACTCACATGTGGTGCAAACAGCGTCCCGGCTCCTCGGGACAGGGCAATGATTAGGCTTGAGTCCTTACCAAACCGTTCACGTTCCCTCAAATTGGCACAGGGCATGAATGTCATAGCTTAGGTTTTCCAAAACGGCGCGCCCGCCCAGCTCCGGCAGATCGACGATAAAGGCACAGCCAACGATTTCGCCGCCCAAACGTTCGATCAATTTGATCCCCGCCGCCGCCGTGCCGCCCGTCGCCAAGAGATCATCAACCACAAGGATTTTCTCGCCCGGTTGGATCGCGTCGTCATGGATTTCGACAATCGCCTCGCCGTATTCGAGTTTGTATTCCTCGGAAATTACCGTACCCGGCAGTTTGCCTTTCTTGCGGATCGGGACAAAGCCGATGGAGAGTTGGTGGGCAATCGCGCCGCCCAAAATAAACCCGCGCGCCTCAAGGCCGACGACCTTGTCAATCTGCATCCCGACATAGGGATCAAGCATCTGGTCAATCGCCAAACGCATCCCGCGGGGGTCGGCAAAGAGCGTGGTGACATCGCGAAACATGATCCCTTCGCGTGGAAAATCGACGATGGTACGGATGTAATCTTTGACGGTTTTCATAAAAATTCCTCTTGCTTACGCCCGTTTGAGCGTGGCGGTCAGCGCGCCCATGCCGATCAGGGCTACGCCGCCGGTCCGGGTCAAATTGCGCAACACGCGCGGGCGTTGGATGCGTTGGCGCATCTTGTTGGCCAAAAGCGCATAGGCCAGCGCATTGAGTGCGGCCAGCCCCACGAAGGTGGCGATCAGGGCGGCGAATTGCGGCGCAAGGGCCGCCTCGGGCCGGATGAATTGCGGCACGAAGGCGATGAAAAAGCCGATGGATTTGGGATTGAGCGCGGTGACCAGGGCGGCATGACCAAACACATGTGTGGCGCTGACGTGATCCATCTGGGTCACATCGCCAAGACTGGCTTTGGGCGCGGAGCGCAGCATTTTAACGCCGAGATAGAGCAGATAGACCGCACCAACCCATTTGAGCGCAACAAAGGCCGTGGCCGAGGCGGCCACCAGCGCGCCAAGTCCCAAAAGCGAGGCGCTCATGGCGATCAAATCGCCCAAGGCGACGCCCAAAGCGGTGGCAACGGCGACCCGTTTGCCTTGGGTCAGCGCATAGGACAACACCAAAAGGATGGTCGGGCCGGGGATGATCAGCAAGACGAAAGACGCGGCGGCGAAGGCCAGCCAAAGATCAAAACTCATGTCTTATCCTTTCAAAACGCGACCGGCGACGGTCGAGAGTTTTTCGATGACGGCCGGATCGCGTCTGTCCGGCGCGGTCATGATGGCAAACTCAAGCGCCCGGTCACAGCCGTGTTCGCAGGGCGCGTAGGCCTCGGACAGCAGCGCGGGCAGGGCCGCGACAAGTGCTTTGGCGTGGTGCGTGTTGGCCTTGAGCGTGGCAAAAATCGCGGTGATGTCGACCGCGCCGTGATCCGGGTGCCAACTGTCATAATCGGTGACCATGGCGACGGAGGCGTAGCAGATTTCGGCCTCTCGGGCGAGTTTCGCCTCGGGCATATTGGTCATGCCAATCACGTCACAGCCCCACTCGCGGTACAGTTTGCTTTCGGCCATCGAAGAAAACTGCGGGCCTTCCATAGCGAGGTAAGTGCCGCCTTTATGGACCGCCACGCCGGTGGCGCGCGCCGCCTCATAGGCCAAGCCAGACAGGCGTTCACAGACCGGATGGGCGACCGACACATGGGCAACGCAGCCGGTGCCAAAGAATGATTTTTCGCGCGCGAATGTCCGGTCAATGAATTGATCGACAATGACAAAATCGCCCGGTGCCATCTCTTCGCGAAAACTCCCCACGGCGGAGACGGACACAAGATCGGTGACGCCGAGTTGTTTCATCGCATCAATATTGGCGCGATAATTCACGGTGCTGGGCGATTGCACATGGCCGCGTCCATGACGGGGCAGAAAGGCCATTTTGACGCCCTCCAACGTGCCGGTCAAAACCGCATCGGAGGGCGCCCCCCAAGGGGTGTCGATCTCTTGCCATGTGGCTTGTTCCAACCCGTCGATCTCATAGACCCCCGAGCCGCCCATCACACCAATCATTCGCTGCATTGCTGTCTCCTTGCATGGCCAGTTGATGCAAGTTTGCGGCGCAGAAAAAGGGCGCGCAAGGGGCAATTACGCCCGCCGGATGCGGGACCCGCCGCGAACCGTTTCAAGTGGGCGTCTCGACCTGCTGTACCCAGACCGATTGATACCACAATTCTGCGGGCGCTTGTGATTCCATAAAGGCGATGTCGTAGGCGTCACGACCGACCGAGATGATCGCCATGTCATCGGCGTGGCACATGCCGGTGGCGTCGACCAAATGCCATGCGCCACTCAGCCAAACTTCAGCAACGGCGTGGAAATCTTGTGGCGTGACGCAGGGGCTATAGGTGGCGACCATGCGGGCGGGGATTTGGGCGGCTCGGACCATCGAACACATCAGATGGGCGTAATCGCGGCACACACCTTGGCGTCCGGCGAAGGTTTCCAACACATTGGTGTCGGTATCGGAGCTTCCGGGGACATAGGACAGGTTGGTTTCGATCCAATCGCGGATCGCGGCCACCTTTTGCCCACCGGAAAGCCCGCCAAAGCGTTTGCTCACAAAACTGACGAATTTATCCGACTGGCAATAGCGCGAGGGCCGCAGGTAGGGCACGACCTCGCTCGGCAACATATGCCAGGGTGCGGCCACAAGCCCATCAAGGGCGACGCGCGGGCGGGTGATGTCCAACAGCGCACTGTAATTGAGCAACATCTCATAGCCGTGCACGCGGGCAAAGACGCGCTGACCCACATCCGAATCCCCATTGATGCGGCTGATCTCGGCATCGCCAATCAACAGGCTTTCATAGACGATCTCCTGGCCCGGCGCATGAGCCGCCTCAAGCGCCAAAAACACCGTGTTCGGGTTTGGAAAGCGGTAGGTCATCGCGACGTCGATTTGAATGCGCATTCCGTATCCTATGGGTGTGGCTGAATAAGTACAAAGCCGACAGGGGTGGGGAGAAGCTGCCCTCTCTCTTTCTGCCGTATCTGGTCTTGGATCAGCTTTCAACGGGAGTCAGAGGTCCGTGGCCTCGTCCCGTTGGAAGGCGCGTCGTTTTCACAAAACGGTTGCGTTGAGGATGCCGCATGACCGTTTGATAGGCTAACCCGGCAGCGTCACAATCAGCGCGCCCTTGCTGGTCGCCACGACCGTGTGTTCGTATTGGACGACGGGGGCGCTTGGGGTGCTGTAAAGGGTCCAGCCATCCTCGCCTTGGTCGGCCCAAAGCCCACCTGTGGACAGAAAAGGTTCGACGGTGAGCACAAGCCCTTTGCGGATGCGGCGTTTGTCACCCCGCGTTGGCCACGTGGCAATTTCCTCAGGGTCTTCGTGCAACGCTCGACCCACGCCATGGCTGGCGAGATTGCGGATCAGCGTGTATCCGCGCGCCTGTGCGAAGCGGCCAATGGCATTGCCGATGCCCGCCAAGGGTTTGTCTGCGCCGACCTGTGCGATCCCGATCTGCATGGCGCGTTTGCCATCGCGGCACAGGCGGTCCAGTTTCTGCGGTCCAGATTTGGACGACAGGGTAGAGACCCGATGGGTCGCACCAGTGTCGGCAAAATAGCCATTTTTGGACGCCGACACATCAATATTGACCAGATCGCCGGGAGAGATCACCCGATCTCCTGGGATGCCATGGGCGATTTCTTCGTTCACACTGATGCAGGTGGTGCCCGGAAACCCATAGGTGGCGCGCGGCGCAGACACGGCACCGACGCGTTCAAGACAGGCGCTGCCGATGTCATCAAGTTCGCGTGTCGTCATGCCGGGTTCCATCGCTTTCGACATGACCTGCAACGTGTTGGCGACAATCCGGCCGATGTCTTTCAACCCGTCCAACTCGTCCTGCTGGGTGATCGTCATGCGGGGCATGTCCTTCTATCGAGGCGGCGTGCGTAGGTGAGGCGCGTCTGTTTTGCATGCGCGCGCCTCGCTGTCATGCCCTCAATCATTCGGGCGAGTCAATTCAAACACCTCGGTCACCTCGGCATAATCGCGGTAGCCGAGGCGCGACAACATCCGGGCTTTGACCGCGTCAAACCGTCCGTCCACCACGCAGTCCGGGCGGATGTGGATGGCGACGACTGTGCCAAAGACCACATGGTTGTCCTTGCCTTCGAGTTGCACAATCTGGGTCATTTTGCATTCGAGTGCGGCGGGCGCGTCTTCGACCCGCGAACAGGCGATGTCGCGACAGGGCGCGCGCAGGGCCCCGGAATGGGTGAATTCGTCCTCGTGAAAGTCCAAGGCTTCGGAGGAGGCATTCATCACAGAGATTTGCGCCGCACTCACCAGATTGACGCAAAACTCTCCGGTCTCGCGAATGTTGCGGATGCTGTCTTTGCTGCCGACCGAGGCAAACATCACCTGTGGCGGAACATAGGCAACGGCATTGAAAAACGAGTAGGGTGCGAGGTTTTCAACGCCTGTGGCCGAACGCGACGAGATCCAGCCGATTGGGCGCGGCGACACGATGGCGTTGAACGGATTATGCGGCAGGCCGTGGCCCTCGGTGGGTCGATAAAACATCTTGGCGCTGTCCTCTTCTTCGCGTTGCCCCTCATCTAGCGCCGTGTTAAAGCCTTTTCAATTCACTTGAGGCAGGGGGGGCCTTGAAAAGGCCCGCGACATCAGGCTGTTGCACGGCGTTTTACGAAAATCACCGGGGTCGATTTTCGTAAAACGCTTTCGCGGGATTTCGAGCCAAAATCCGGGCGCATTGCGGGTTCGGTCAAAGAAGGACAAGGGCAGGGGCAGGCGTGTATCAGCTCGAAGTTGAAACGGCGGATGATTACTGGGAGGTTGAGAACCTCTATGACACCTGTTTCGCGCCTGGGCGCGAACTGTTGTCCTCGTACCGATTGCGGGATGGCGTTGAAAAAGTGTCCGATCTTTGCCTCGTGGCGCGCGATCCAGATGGGATTTTGGCCGCCGTCATCCGGTTTTGGCCGATCCGGGTGGGCACGGGAGAAGATCGCGCTTTGTTGCTTGGCCCCGTGGCCGTTCACCCGACACGGCAAGGCGAGGGTTTGGGCGGATTGTTGATCACCGAAGCCATGGCCGAGGCGGTCAAACTGGGCTGGGAGCGGGTGCTTTTGGTCGGGGATGAGCCCTATTATGCCCGCTTTGGCTTTGAAAAACTGGACCATGTCGAAATGCCGCCACCAACCAACCCGGACCGGGTTTTGGGGGTGGCATTGCGGCCCGGTGCGTGGGATACCGTGTCCGGACTGGTGCATAAAGACGATTGAGCGCCCATCTGGGACTTGGCAAAGCCCGACAGTCCCCCCAATTATCATACATGAAACAAAAAACACCCGCCCTGACCGACGGTGACAACGCCGTGTTGCAAGCTCCGACTCCGGAGGCCATTCGCGCCCTTGCGCGTCGGCTCAAACGTGCCAACACGCCGGGGATGCAGCTTTTGAACCTCGTGGGCGGCACGGCGGACGGGCTGTTTGGCAAATTGCCAAAACCTGTGCGCGCACATCTTGAAGGGGCAACGCTTTCGGCGCTTGAACTGGCTTTTGATGGTGCGGCGCGCGGGCGGCGCACGGCCAAGGGCAACGCTTGGTTGTCGCGGGCTGTGACCTCCGGTTTGGGTGCTGCGGGCGGGGCGGGCGGATTGCCAACGGCCCTGGCCGAATTGCCGGTGACCACGACCGTGTTGCTCCACGCCATTCAAAATGTGGCGGAAGAATACGGGTTTGACCCCGAACGAGAGGACATCCGTAAGGCCTGTATCCAAGTCTTTGCCGCCGCAGGCCCTTTGGAAAGCGATGATGGTACCGATCTTGGGTTTTTGGCAACGCGCACGACCTTGACTGGCGCGACATTGAACGGGATCATCGCCCGTGTCGCGCCCCGCCTGTCGGTGGTGTTGGGGCAAAAACTCGCGGCGCAAACCGTGCCGATTTTGGGCGCTGTTGCCGGAGCTATAACCAATTACGCCTACACCGCCTATTATCAGGACATGGCCCATGTCAGCTTTGGTATGTTGCGTTTGGCCGAGGACAGCGATCAGAGTTTTGATCAGCTCAAAGAGCTGTTGCGGGCCGAAATGAAGCGTTAATTCATAAATTTAAGCAATCATGCCGTGGTTCGCCAGATAGGCGATCAAATCTGCGCGCACCGATTGCGCACCACGGGCGGCAGCCTCGTCGATCACGGCCGTCACTTCATTCAAGTCCAACCGGCGCAACACCGATTTCACCGGACCAATTGAGGCCGGGCGCATCGAGAGCGTGCGCACGCCCATGGCGGTCAGTGCGATGGCCTCGAGCGGACGCCCGGCATCTTCACCACAAAAGGACACCGGCGTCCCAAATCGGTCACAGCGGGCGACGATTTGGCGGATGAAGCTGAGGAAGGAATAATTCAGCGTGTCATAGCGCTTGCGGACCCGTTCATTTTCACGATCTGCGGCAAAAAAGAACTGTTTCAGGTCATTGCCACCGATGGAAATAAAGTCGGTTTCCTCGAAAAATCGATCCGGGGCAAAGGCCAGAGAAGGCGTTTCCAACATCGCGCCGACCTTGATTGAGGCGGGGGGAGCGTGGCCGAGTTTCGCCTCGCTGTCCAGAACTTCCATCAGGATCGCACGGGCTTGGCGGAATTCTTCGAACTGGGCCACGAAAGGGAACATAACGGTCAGCGGGCGGCCTGCGGCGGCGCGCGTCAGGGCCTGAAGCTGCATCCGCATGACGCCGCGTTTGTCCAACCCAACCCGGATCGCACGCCAGCCCATCGCCGGGTTTGGCTCGTCCTGCGGCTTCATATAGGGCAGCACCTTATCGGAGCCGATGTCGAGAGTGCGAAACACCACGGGCTTGCCGCGCGCGGCGTCCATGACTTGCGCATAGATCGTTGCCAACTCGCCCCGACGCGGGACTTTGTTGCGGATCAGGAATTGCAATTCGGTGCGAAACAGCCCGACGCCCTCCGCGCCAGAGGTGGCCAGAGACGGCAGATCGGCCATCAGCCCCGCGTTCATATGCATGGCGATGGTTTTGCCACAGGCGGTTTCGGCCGGCAGACCCACGAGACCCGCATAGCGTTTTTGTGCCTCGGCCTGCATCGCGATTTTGTCGCGAAAGGCAAGGGTGACAGTGTCGTCGGGCCGCAGGTGCGCGATGCCTTGATCACCATCAATCAGGATCGCATTGCCGTTCAACGCCTCGGTGGTGATGCCCTCGGCATGGATCACCAAAGGGATCGCCCAGGCGCGCGCCACCACGGCGGCATGGGAGCCAACGGAGCCCTGTTCCAACACGATGCCTTTGAGGTTCTTGCCATAATCCAACAACTCGCCGGGACCGATGTTGCGGGCAACGAGGATCGGGTTCTCGGGCATTTCCGCCCCGGTCTCTGACCCCTGTCCGGTCAGAATGCGCAACAGGCGATTGGACAGATCATCGAGATCATGCAGTCGCTCGCGCATATAGGGGTCGGGGGCGGTGGCCAAACGACCCCGTGCGGTGGATTGTTCTTTTTCAACGGCGGCCTCGGCGGAGAGGCCACGGTCGATGTCCTCTTCCATCCGGCGCATCCAGCCGCGCGAATTGGCGAACATCCGGTAGGCCTCAAGCACCTCGCGCTGGTCTTTTTCCGCCGGTTCCACGGTGGCGAGCATGCCGTCCACCGAGAGGCGCAGCGTGTCGATCGCGGCTTTGAGCCGGACTTTTTCGGCCTCGGGATCGTCGGCCACCGGGTTGGTCACAACGACGCGCGGTTCGTGCAGATAGACATTGCCCTCGGCCACACCCTCCTGACCTGTTGCGCCCTTGAACATCACCGGGTGTTGGTGCAGCGCGGCCATACCGCCTTCTTCGGAAATGAACGCGCCGAGTTCGGTCATTTCGGCCAGCACCATGGCGACCACTTCAAGCGCATAGATTTCATCGCCGGAAAACTCCCGCGCCTCCTTCGATTGAACCACCAAGACGCCTAGGATTTCGCCCAGACGTTGGATCGGTAGACCAAGGAAAGAGGAATAAATCTCTTCGCCCGTTTCGGGCATATAGCGAAAGCCGCGCTCAGAGGGCGCGTCAGCGGTGTTGACGATGCTGCGCGCGCGCGCGACACGGCCGACAAGCCCCTCTCCGACGCGCATCCGGGTTTTGTGGACGGCTTCGGCCTTGAGACCTTCGGTGGCGCAGAGTTCAAGCGTATCGGAATCGCGAAACAGGTAGATCGAACAGACTTCGGTATACATGCTGTCCGCGATCAGATGGGTGATGCGATCCAGACGGGTTTGGCCAGCACTGCTTTCGGCAAGCGTGTCGCGCAGCGACCAAGCAGTTTCCGGCTCTCAGATTCCAGATGTTGGGGCATGTCCCGCCGTTCCCTTCGCGCCTGTTTTTGGCGTCTCATGTTTAGAGCACTGATGTGGCGATTGCCCAGAGGAAATCAACCTTAAGAGCGGTTGTGAGCAAAGAATTGCGCGGAAAAAGTGCAGAAAATTCTGTGCCTTGATGCTGCATGCGCAGAAAGAACACCCCCCTGACCTGTGGCGACCTCAGTGACGCGCACTTCGATTTGAGTTGCGATTTTAGCTGCGGTTTTGCCGATCCGACTCAAGTGGGAGATGTCAAAACGGTCGTTGGATTTCAGGCAATATCCCAGCATCCGATCAAATCCGGCATGGCCAAGCCAAAGCAGGCCAATGAGAGCAGGCCCAATGAGAGCAGGAATGGGGTGTTGAGGGTCAGGCCAAGGAAGGCGAGAAGGAAACCGATACCGTAGAGGCGCCAGAAGCTCTAGGCCAATCGCCGAAGCGCGGTTCAAAAGAAAACCCCCGCCAGTGAGGCAGGGGTCTGGGGTCGTCTGAACGCGATGCGCGCGCTTAGGCTTTGTCGAGCTCGAATGCGTCGTGCAGGGCCTGAACCGCCAATTCTGTGTATTTGCGGTCGATCAGCACGGAGATTTTGATCTCGGAGGTGGCGATGACCTTGATGTTGATGCCTTCGTCAGAGAGCACTTTGAACATCTTGGCGGCCACACCGGATTGCGAGCGCATCCCAATGCCAACGAGTGAAATTTTCGCGACGGTTGTGTCGGAAATCAGCTCTTCAAAATTAAAGTCCCCGCGCTCTTTGGCGGCATCCAGTGCGGCTTTCGCGCGGGCCACCTGATCCACCGGACAGGAAAAGGTCATATCGGTGCGACCGTCTTCGGAGATGTTTTGGATGATCATATCGACGTTGACACCGCTTTCGGCCAAAGGCCCGAAAATGGCGGCGGCGATGCCGGGACGGTCAGCAACCGACACGAGAGTCATTTTGGCTTCTTCGCGGGAGGCGGCGACGCCGGCCACAGGTTTGTTTTCCACGATATCCTCCTCGGCACAGATCAACGTGCCAGCATTGGGGTCATATTCCTCGAACGAGGACAGCACACGCAGTTTGACGTTAAAGCGCATCGCCAATTCGACGGAGCGGGTTTGCAACACTTTCGCCCCAAGCGACGCCAGTTCAAGCATCTCTTCAAAGGCGATTTTCTCGAGCTTGCGGGCTTTGCTTTCGATCCGCGGGTCGGTGGTGTAAACACCGTCCACATCGGTGTAGATATCACACCGCTCCGCGTCAAAAGCGGCGGCAAAAGCCACGGCGGTGGTGTCTGATCCACCCCGGCCCAACGTGGTGATCCGGCCTTCATGCGAAATGCCTTGGAACCCCGCCACGACAGCCACTTTCATGCCCTCGCCGAATTTGGCCAAGATATTGTCGGTTGGGATCTCTTCGATCCGCGCGGCGCCGTGGGCGGAATTGGTCTTGAGCGGCACTTGCCAGCCCTGCCAGGAGCGCGCGGGCACGTCCATCTCTTGCAAGGTCAACGCCATCAGCCCCGCCGTCACGTTCTCGCCCGAGGACACCACGGCGTCATATTCACGCGCATCATACATCGGCGAGGTTTCATTGACGAAACCGACGAGTTTGTTGGTTTCGCCCGACATGGCAGAGACGATGACGATCACGTCATAGCCATTGGCAACCTCACGCCCGACGCGCTTTGCGGCGCGGCGGATGCGGTCAAGCGTGGCGACGGATGTTCCGCCGAATTTCATCACGAGAATTGGCATGATGTGCCCCGTTCCCCCGTTAAATTTAACCACGTCGTCCTAAGAGACCTTGGGCGAAAGCGCAAGAGCGGCACGTGTTGGTATGTGAGTATTTTTACAGCAATGAAGCAGCGGCGCGGCACTTAATAGGCGTGCGCGCGGCCGTCCCATGTTTCGAAACAGCCGGTTGTGGTCAAAGACAGGGCCGCAAACCGATCTGAGAGGCCTTTTGCGGATTGCTCCGCGCTGATCTCGGCCCCCATGCCGCCCATATCGGTTTGGACCCAGCCGGGGTGATAAATGCCGACCGCGATGCCAACAGATTTGAGATCGGTGGCAAGATTGCGGCCAAGGTTCAGTGCGGCGGCTTTGCTGGCTCGGTAGATGTAAGAACCGCCCGGCGCGCGGCTGTGCGAGGCCATTTGCGAGGAGATGATGGCGATTTTACCGCCCGCGTCGCCGCTCTGGAGGGCGGGCAGCAACGCCTGAACCGTCAGAAACACGCCGGTGACGTTGACGGCAAATTCTGTCGCCCACATCTCGCTTGGGTATCCGTCGGCAAGCGATTGACCTTTGTCCAAATACAACCCGGCGTTGCAGATCAAAAGGTCGATGGCGCGGCCAGACAAGGACTTTGCCAAGGCAGCGGGGCCGCTCGGGTCCAACAGGTCCAGCGGGAGGAATCCGTTGCCGCCTTTGGTCGAGGTGCCGATGACCTCATAACCCCGAGAGGTCAGCTCGTGCGCCAAAGCTGCGCCGATGCCGCGCGACGCGCCGGTGATGAGAGCGATTGGGGGCTTGGGGGGCATGTCAGTTCATCTTACGTTTGGGCAGGAAGGGCAGGGGCAAAATCGGCACGCCGTCTTCGAGCAATGCTTTGGTGTCCTCAAAGTTTGCTTCGCCGTAAATCGCGCGCGCCGGGGCGTCGCCAGTATGAATTTTACGGGCCTCATCGGCGAATTCGACACCGACATAATCGGAATTTTGCTCCACTTCGGCGCGCAGTTTCGCCATGGCACGTTCGATTTGCTCAGGCGTCGGGTGATCCGGCGCAAGGGGCGCGGTGTGTGAGGTGATTTGAGCTGGGGCCGGGTCTGGCTGGGCCGAGGGCGCGGCTCCGGTGGCACGTGTGGTGCTCACCCTCGGGGCCATCATCGCCTTGGTGACCTTCTCCGAGCCACAGATCGGACAGCTCACCTGAGCCTGTGCACAAAGTGTGTCAAAGGCGTCAGCCGAACGAAACCAGCTTTCGAACTGATGGTCTTGGTCGCATTTGAGCATGTAACGGATCATAGGGGGGCGATCATGGGGACAGGGCAGGGTTCAAATATATCGCCCGTGTCCGGGCTTGGCAATCATGTGGGGTATTGCGCCAAAAACTCAAGGCACTGACAGCGCGGCGATCAGAGGCGGTAGTGACGCGGATCGAAATGGCGGATGATTTGGGCCAATTCCGGGTCATCGACCATCTCCACGGCCTTTTTGAGGGTCACCCATTTGCGTTTACGCTGATCGGCTTCGGGATATTTGTCAAACACCCAGCGCGCTTTGAGTGGAAAGACGGCGACGACACAGGGCATCGGGGGGTGCCCATCGCGCGGATATTTCAGGTAGGAATACAGCCCGATGCAAATCGGCGCAGGGCGACCTTTTATGCCCGCCTCTTCCCACGCTTCGGTGGCGGCAGCTTGCACTGGGGTCTGGCCATCCATCGGCCAGCCTTTGGGAATGATCCAGCGCTTACGGCGGCGCGATTTGATCAACAAAACCTGAACTTTGTCTTTGCGATAGCGCCACACCAACGCCCCAAACTGGGTGCGCACGCTGTCTTTGGTGCTGCGCCCGAGTTTGACCGGATGCTGTCTGGCTCTGATCATCGACATAGGTCCGTGGTTCTCCTGCCCCGTGCTGAGTGCAACAGACCCTCCCAAGCCCAATCACACCCCAGCGTAGACGAGCAGTACCAAAGCCATATGACACTCGGAAAGAAAAATCGCATCTCAAAGATATGAGCCGCAAAAATCTCTTATGACAATGCTTTTAATTTGGGCACATCGGCCAAAGCGGCCCAAAATGCTTCTTGCTGGGCTGCGGCCCCACGCAAAGGCGCAAGTGCGGCATGGGCGGCCTCTGCCATGGCTGTCGCGCGGGCTGGCTCGTTCATCAAGCTCCGCATGGCCTCGGCCAAAGAGGACGCATCGGTGATTTCAAGCGCAGCCCCCGCCGTGTCCAGCGCCCGGTAAGCGGAGAGGTGGTTTGAGACAAAGGGGCCATGCAGGATGGCGGTGCCACATTGGGCCGGTTCAAACGGGGTGTGACCACCGAGATTGATCAAAGAGCCACCAATGAAACTGATGCCTGCGAGCCCGTACCACAGCGGCATTTCGCCCAAACTATCCGCCAGATAGACGGGCGCATCGCCAAGGGCATCGCCTTTGGAGCGGCGGGCAAAGGCAAACCCGGCGCGGGTCAATTCGGTTGCAATTGTGTCGGCACGGGCGGGATGACGCGGGGCCAAAATCAGCCGCGCATGCGGGTGGGTTTGGCGCAGGCTGTGAAATGCCTCAAGCACGGGGCGCTCTTCGCCCGGATGGGTCGAGGCGGCCAAAACCGTGGTGACTCGGTCAAACTGCGCCGCAATGGGGTCGGCGTTTTTCAGCGGCGCGATGTCAATGTCGACCGTACTTTTGAGGTTCATTTTCGGCAAAAGGGCGGCGGGCGGCAGGCCTAGTTGCAACAGGCGCTGTTCCGAGGCGGTGTCTTGGGCGGCAAGGCGGGTGATGGCGGCGATGGTGGGGCGGATGACGCCGCCAAAGATCGGCACCATTTTTTCCAGCGCTGGGCGGTGCGGTCCGACATGCGCGCCCCTGCCACGATCACCGGGATGGCGTTGCGCGCCAAAAGGGCAAAGCGATTGGGCCAGATTTCGTTTTCGATCGACACAAGGGCCGCGGGCTGTGTGGCGCGGATGAAGCGGCGCAACACCGGGCGCAGATCGAAAGGGGCGAGCCGGACGGTGACGCGCGGCAAGGCCCAATCGCCGACCATCTTACGCGCCGTGACAGTGTTGGTCGTAACCAGAATCTCAAGGTCAGGGGCGCGGCGCAGGGCCTCTTCGATCAGGGCGCGCGCGCCGGTGAGTTCGCCATTTGAGGCCCCATGGACCCATAGCATTGGCGCGCGGGAGGTCGGGCGCGCGGACAGGTCCGTCCCAAAGCGCTCCGCCAAATCCGACAAGCGCTCGCGACCACGCAGCAGTTGGCGCAGCATGAGCAGCGCGAAAAGCGGGCTGAGCGCGGTCAGAAGAAGGCGATAGATCAGCAAAAAGCCCCCGATGGCTATGGGTTTGGTCGATGCGATGGGTTCGCTCCGGCTTACGCGGGAGGCGCAGAGTTGGCAAGCGCGTTGCGATCGGGATCTGTCTCGCACAGGCTTGAGAATTGGCGGTCTTGAGAGCTGTCCGAGGCAAAGCGCGCCCCTAAGCAAGGTCAGGGGCGCGTGATCGTGAGAGCGCTTACTGCGCCACGCAATCGGCAAAGTAATGCGACACGCCGTCTGGGCCGATCTCATGCACCAGACCATGAATATCGGTTTCAAACCCCGGACATTCGCGCGCGAACTCGCGGTTGAATTTGAGGTAATCAACGATCTTTTTGTTGAACACCTCGCCCGGAACCAAAAGCGGAATACCCGGCGGGTAGGGCGTGACCAGACTGGTGGTGATGCGGCCTTCGAGGTCGTCAATCGGCACCCGCTGCGTGGTGCGCTGGGCGATATGGGCGAAGGCATCAGAGGGCGTCATCGCCGGGGTGTGATCGCTCAGATAGATGTCGGTTGAGAGGATCGCGACGTCATATTTGGCGTAAAGCGTGTGCACATGTTGGCACAGATCGCGCAGGCCCATTTGTTCATAGCGCGGATGCTTGGCGCAAAATTCCGGCATGGTCCGCCACAGGGGTTGGTTGCGGTCATAGTCGTCCTTGAACTGTTGGAGCGCGGCGAGAAGCGTGTTCCAACGACCTTTGGTGATGCCGATGGTGAACAGGATGAAGAAGCTGTAAAGCCCGGTTTTCTCAACAACCACCCCATGTTCGGCCAGGTATTTGGACACGATCGAGGCCGGAATCCCGGTGTCTTCAAACCGCCCATCCAAATTCAGGCCGGGGGTGATCAATGTGGCTTTGATCGGGTCGAGCATGTTGAAACCCGGCGCCATGTCGCCAAAGCCGTGCCATGCGTCTTTGCCATCCACCGGTTGAACGCCATCGGCGTCGGTCTTTTTGAGCACCCAATCCTTGGTCGCGCCCATGCCCTCGTCGCCGATCTCATCGGGGCCCCAGACCTCGAACCACCATTCGCCCTCACCAAATTCGGCATCGACCTTGCGCATGGCGCGGCGGAAATCGAGCGCCTCAAGGATGCTTTCCTCCACCAAAGCGGTGCCTCCCGGAGCTCCATCATCGCCGCCGCGACATCGCAAGACGCGATGATCGAATATTGTGGACTGGTCGAGGTGTGCATCAAATAGGCTTCGTTAAACAGGTGGCGATCCAGTTTGGTATCAAGGGAGTCCTGCACCAAGACCTGACTGGCCTGCGAAATGCCCGCCAGCAATTTGTGAATGGATTGCGTGGCATAGGTCACGGAATGCTGGTTGCGGTCACGTTTGCGGCCCATCGCGTGATAAGTGCTGTAGAACGGGTGAAAGGCGGCGTGCGGCAACCAGGCCTCATCGAAATGCAGGTTCTCGACATAGCCATCGAGCAGGTCTTTTATGGTCTCGGTGTTGTACAACACGCCATCATAGGTCGACTGGGTTAGCGTCATGATCCGCGGTTTGACCGCATCGGCATCGACGCCCGCAAGCAACGGGTTGGCGCGGATTTTGGCCTTGATCGCCTCGGGTTCGAACTCGGATTGCGGGATCGGGCCGATGATGCCGTAATGGTTGCGCGTCGGTTTCAAAAACACCGGAATGGCGCCGGTCATGATGATCGAATGCAGGATGGATTTGTGGCAATTGCGATCCACGACGACCACGTCGCCGGGGGCCACGGTATGATGCCAGACCATTTTGTTCGAGGTCGAGGTGCCGTTGGTGACGAAAAAGCAATGATCGGCGTTGAAAATGCGCGCGGCGTTGCGCTCAGACGCGCCAATCGCCCCGTTGTGATCAAGCAACTGACCGAGTTCCTCAACCGCGTTGCACACATCGGCGCGCAGCATGTTTTCGCCGTAGAACTGGTGATACATCTGGCCGATGGGTGATTTCAAAAACGCCACGCCGCCGGAATGTCCGGGGCAGTGCCATGAATAAGACCCGTCTTCGGCATAGTCCAACAGCGCCTTGAAAAACGGCGGTTGGATGCCTTCGAGGTACTGTTTGGCCTCGCGGATGATGTGGCGGGCAACGAATTCCGGCGTGTCTTCAAAGGCGTGAATGAAGCCGTGCAATTCGCGCAGGATGTCATTGGGCAGGTGGCGCGAGGTTTTGGTTTCGCCGTAAACGTAGATCGGCACATCGGCGTTTTTCCACCGCACTTCCTCGATGAAATTTCGCAGGTTCAACACCGCCGGATCAAGATCGGGACCGGGGCTGAACTCTTCGTCATCAATCGACAACAAAAACGCACTGGCGCGCGATTGTTGTTGGGCAAATTGCGACAGATCGCCGTAGCTGGTGACGCCCAAGACCTCAAATCCCTCGCTTTCAATCGCCGTCGCCAAGGCGCGGATGCCAAGGCCGGAGGTGTTTTCGGATCGAAAGTCCTCGTCGATGATGACGATGGGAAACCGGAATTTCATGACATTCTCCTATCGGGGCATTCGGTGATATTTTGATCAAACGAATAAGGGGTTTGCCCCAGATTTCTGTACGCAGTTGCGCCGGACTATGGTGTGATTTGCACGGCTATGTCCAGACGCCGTCATCAACGCAGAAGTGTTGTTGTGCGGGTGCTGGAGGGCGGGGGGTGTGTGCAAAGCCGGGCGCGCACAGACAGGTTGCAACGCGCCCAGAAGGTCCATGGAGCCCCCTGTCAGTCGCCGATCCGTTGCCAGGTGTCGCGGCCAATGACGCGACAGCCATCGGGGCTCACGCCCAACATCGCAACAGCGACATCGGGCAAGATGATTTCGATCGTATGGTCAAAACGGATCAGATCAGGACGGACTACGTCCAGCACCAATGACAAACGCGATCCGCCTCCCGCGCCCTGTGGAATTTGGTCAAAAACTTCGGGCGACACGTCGGTCTGCCAGCGGTTTTTCCCGGTTTGGGTCCACCCGGCATTCATCGTGTGCGACATTTCTAAAGTGTTGGGGTCGAAGGGTTTGGAAAAGGTCATCCGACGCGTGTCCCCCGTCATCCCCGGTAGCGCGCCGGGCGAGTTTGGGAACGCTTGCGCCACCATCGGCGGACAGCCTTCCATGCGGGTCGGACCGATGTTGGCCTGCCAAAGACCATCGCGCGGGCCGCCCCCCTCTGGGTCATCCGGGAACAGAACGACGGGCGTGTTGGGCGTGGCGGGTTCACCTTCGGGGAACAGGTCTTCGGGCAGGCCGGGCATATTTGGGCGACAGCGGGCCGGGCCGATAAAGGCGATCCGCTCGGCCCCAACCAAGACCTGTACTTCGGCGAGCGTCACCTCGGCCAGATTGATGTTGCGCGTGGTGCGGTCATTTGCGTCGATCAAAACCGCATGGCCTTCGACATACTCATCGACAATGCCCGCTACGCCGCCGCTGGCATAGACGTCCGTGGCAGGCGTTTCATAGGTCAGCGTGTCGCCGCGAAATGTCAGGATCGGCGGATTGCAACTTTGCGCCGTGGCTGGTGCGGCGGCCATCACGGCAAGACATGTCAGAAGGGCACGCATGGATCAGTTTCCTTCCAGTTGCGACAACAACGCGTCAAGCGCGGCGGGGTTGGTAATCGGTTTTGGCGCATCGACTTTGTCGGCAATGGCGTTGCGGACATCCGCCGCGCTGCCCTGCACCAAGGTGGAGGCGATCAACCCGATCTCATCGGTTGCGATGTAGGGCGTGAAGGCGCATAGCGTCCCGACGCGGGTCGCAACACAGCTGTCTCCCCCGCTCTGGTTCAGCCCGATCCGCTTGGCATTGCCCGCAGGGTCTTTGTCGGTGAACCAGGTGGAAACGGTGCCGTCTGGCCGACGGGTCATCACCTCGACGGACCAGCTTGGCGGCAGGATGCCGGCGATCTGCACATTGGGCTGTTCAAAGGGGCAGGCGGCCTTTAAAGAACAGCGCCGCAAGACCTCACCCGGCATATAGGATGACGCAGTGGGTGACGCTTCAGTGGCCAGCGTGCCCAGCACATACCCCATATCCGGCATCGCGCCGTTGCCGCCCGCCGCTGCGGCTCCCGTCAGGGCCTCCATCGCGCGCGCGGCATTGGGGTCCTCTTTGGTCATGTCTGAGATGATAGTCGCCATCGCCTCGGCCGGGCTGGGAAGGTTACGGGGCGCGGTATCACGCAACAGCAGTTTGAGCATGTCAAACGTCGCCAGGGTCTCTGCGCTGGCGGGCTCAAAGTGACAGAGTAGGCCGGGCTGGACCTCAAGGCAGGGCCCGTTCGTCTTGAGCCACTGACGTGGGTTCAGGATGACGGTGTTCTCGGGCGCATCAGGGTTGAAAAAACTCATGCGGACCAGCCCCCGATCCCTGCCTGCCACATAGGCTTCGCGGGTCGGAACATCGGTGACCCAGCCTGCGGGAATGACGCCGATGATCTGTGCCTCGGGGTCCTCGAAACTGCACTGGACCGCATCGTCACAGATAAATCCGATGTCATCTGAAAGGGGCGGTTCGATGTCGGTGGCCATATCGACGGCCCTGTCACGCGGGATCGCGAAAGAGACCGGCCCGCTGGCGTTGACGGTGATTTGGCCAAAATATGTCACCCCATCGGCCAAGCCGTTGACCCCCCAAATGCCTTCATCCAGCGCCGTGGTCCACGGCCCGGCAATGGCAGCCCCCGATGCGATGGGGGGCTCGCCCTCGCGACCGATGGGAATGAGCGTCCAGTCAATCGGTTGACCCTCCGCCCCGTCGGCGGCAATCACAACCTGCACCACACCCGATCCGGGGTGTGGCGCGTCCTCGCCCATGCCGCAGCCGGTGTCGTCATCACAGCGCCCGGCTTCGGCCGGTTGGGGCGTCGGTGTGGGTGTGTTTGTATCGGCACCTGTGGCGCGCGCGTCCTCGTCAAAACTGGGCACGGTGCCAACCGTCAAGGGCAGGCGGGTCGCAACCTGATGTGCGTCATCAAGGCCGCCAAAAATATAGACCAGCTCATATTCCCCCGGCTGTGTTGGTGCCAAAAGCGGCTTGGCAGGGCCATAGCGATTGTCAAAAAACTCGGCCAGCGGGACGGTGTTGTCCCAAGAGACGCGTTGATCGTTCAGCCGAATTTCAAGCCAATCGTCGCTGCCCATGCCGCCGGCGATGGTCACTGGAATCTCGGCCTCCGGTTCCACGGCGGGCGGGGCGGTCAGCGTTACATCAGGGCGCTCCACAAAGGTCACGACAAAGGCTTTCATCACCGCGTCTATCGGCAGCTCGGCGTTGCGACTGAAGGTCAAAAGATAATCGCCCGGTTCCGGCGGCGCACGAAACGCCCCGACATGGCCGCCAAGGGTGCTGTCTTGGCTCGCATAATCAGAACGCCGATCCGTTGTGGTGGCGGCATCCAAGGGCAACAGGGAGAGGATGAAATCACCGCCGCCAGTGGCCAAGCCTTCCTGACGCACGCGGTAGGGCAGCAATGCGTTGACCCCCACCCGAAACGCGCCTGTCGGAGCGGGCATGTCGAGTGTGGGCAAAAGGCCCTGAAACGGCACATAAACGGTGCGGCTGTCCCCGGCGGCCACGGGCACCACGATCTCGCCATGGCCCATCTCGCCCGCATCGGCGATGATCCGGTAGTCACTGGCGATCAGGTCCACGCGCAGAGCCGCCGCTTGGGTGAAATCCAAGGTGCCAAGGGCGCTCATGGCCCCGGTTGCCAGGTTTTCGGCACTGAATTGCACCCGGTCCGGACGTCCGGCACTGTCGGCGCGGATGGTGAGATTGAGCGTCGCCTGATCTGCGGGCAGGTCATCGGCCACAACGGGCGCCGTGGTGCGGATCAAGGCGTCGGCCAGTTCGGTGCCAGACTGGGTCGATAGAACAAGCCCGCCCGTGGTGTCGGCAACACAGGCGATCTGGGCCATTTCGGTCTCAGTGAGGCCAAACCCCACCACATGTGCGCGCACAGGAATGCCCATCGCGGCCAAACCGGACGCGACCGCGCAGACATTGCCGCCACAGGTTTCCAACCCGTCCGTGATCAGAACGATATCCGCCTCTTCGCTGTTGACGGGGATTTGCGACGCCGCCAGTTGCAGGGCGTCGGCCAAGGGCGTCTTGCCGCGCGGGTTCAGCGTCCGCAGCCGGGCGCCCAATCCCGCAGGGTCTTGTCGCCCGACCGGGGCCAGCACTTCGATGTCCGTACAATCGCCTTTGCGGGTGTGACCATAGGCGATGACGCCCAAAGGTTGTGCCGGATCGCGCGCCGCCAAGAAATCGCTCAACACGTCGCGCGCCACTTCGATCCGGGAGGTGCCATCGTCCAGTTGCGACCACATCGACCCTGAGGCATCCAGGATCAGCACCGAGGCCCTGTCCTGGGCCGATTCTTGGGCCGATGCCATCATCGGGAGCGACAAGAAGAGGGCGGCCATCAGCCCCTTAAACGCTGTGCGCATTTTAAAGTCCTTTGAACGATTCGTGACTTGTGACACCAAAATGTCCTTGAAACAGAGCCGCTCCGCCGCTTTATTTCAATGTATGGTTTTCCATAGGTCTCGCGATGCATGTCGAAGATATCTACCATCTGCTTGCCACAGGTGCGTGTCCCGAGGCCTGTTGGGGCGCCGCTCGGCGTTATCTTGACCATCTGGGATTCGATCGCGTTATCTACATTGCCCAGAACGGCGTGGCAGACGGGCCCAGTGTGCGCACAACGATGCCGGACGGGTTTCAGAGCTTTTATGTGGACAATGGCTACGCGCAGGACGATCCCTTCTTACAGTATTGCCTGACCTCGCCTGTTCCGGTTGACACCGGCAAAGCCCATATGAATCAATACGCGTATCTGACCGGGCGGCAAAAAGACCTGATCGCGGCGGCGGGCGATGCGGGGTTCAACGCCGGGTTTTCTGTGGCGACACGCTATCCCACGACGCGCAGACCCGAAGGCTGGAACCTTGGCTCCAGCCAGTCGATGCATGAGGTCGAGGCGATCAAGGGGGCGCATCTCGCACAGATCAAGCCTGTGCTGTTTGGGCTGAGTGGTCGGCTCGCCACAGATGGCCCGACCGTTGTTCTGAGTCCGCGCGAGACCCAATGTCTTGATCTTCTCAGCGCGGGATTGCGGATCAAGGTGATTGCAATGGAGCTTGGGATCAAACCCGTCACTGTCGACATGCACCTGTCTAATGCCCGCAAAAAAATGAACGCGCCGACGACGAAATATCTGCTCAAGACCTATTGGGACGCAAAGGCGCGACGTCATGGGCGCGAAGTTCATGGGCGCGACGTCACGGGCGCGGCTGAGTGAGAGGCGCAATTGAACGAGGCCCCTGTCGGTGCTGGGCCAGTGGCCCCCGCATGAGCGCGCTTAGATTTATTATGATGAATTAGGCTCTACCCAAGCCCTACCGCCTCGGTTAGAAAATTATCATGATGAAAAATACAGCCCCTCCGATCAGCCCGAAAGTCACCGATCCGAAAGTCACCGATGCACCGCGCGCGCTTAAGCGGTCGCGTCCTGTTCAGGTCGCTGATCAGATCAAGCGCTGGGTGGTCGAACGCGATTTGCGCAAAGGCGACAAGTTACCCAACGAGGCCGAAATGATCGCGCAATTCAAAGTGTCAAAAGGCACGGTGCGCGAAGCGATGCGCATCCTGGAAGCGCAGGGGTTGATCGTCACCAAGACCGGTCCCGGCGGGGGCAGTTCGGTGGGCGAGGTGAGCAAGGATCGCGCCATGTCTTTGCTCGGCAATTACTTTTACTTTAAGGATTTGTCCCTGTCTGACATCTACCAAATCCGCAAATTGTTGGAGCCGGAAATGGTGGCCAATCTTGCGGGCCATTTGGATGACAGCACGTTGGCGGAATTGCGCGCAATGGCGCATCAGTACCTGAGCCCGCGCGCTCGCCCGAAGAGGAAAAACAACAGCACATCTCTTCGCTGGCCTTTCATGCGCGGCTTGCGGAGGCTTCGGACAATGACTTGTTGGGCTTTGTCATCGCTTTCATGGCGCGGATTTTGGCGGATTTGACGGTTTATCGACGGTTATACGCCGCGCCCAACAAGGAGTTATGGGAGCGGGGGCGGCGTCACCAGATTGAGCTTGTCGATGCCTTGGAGCGCGGCGACGGTCCGGGCGCGCGTGCGATCATGCTGTCGCATATGGAGGGTGCTGAAACGATGATGAACGCCCAGGAAATGCGGATCACCCGCGAGTTTATGGCTGAAACACCAACATCCTGAAGTCTTTTGCGAAACGCTTCAGGGCTGTTTTCTACGTGATCGGCGCGGGCGCGACGGGGCCGACCGGCGCACGCGTGCGGTCGGTTGTGACCGGGACTTCCCCCAACCAATGCACATAGGGCGGCTGGCTGACCTTGTTGGCAAGGGCCGCGAGATCGTCCAGCGGCGTGTCGCTTTGGTCAATCCTAAGGTCGATTGGCGGGGCCTTTGGGTTGAGGATCAAGAGGGCGGCGGATTGCAATCCGCGTATGTCGCTGCCTGTGGATTCGGCTGCGCGCAGGGCGGACAAAAGCCGGGAGGCGGGCGCGCCGGTGCTGTTTCGGAACCTCTCGGCCATGGCCTCTAAGACAGCGCGTGATTGGATCATGTTCCCGGCCACAATCAGGTTTGGGGTGGCGATGACATCGGCAAAGGCAACGCTTTCAGCCCCGGTGAAACCCGCCGTGCCGCCGGAGCGGTCCAGCACAGAGAGTTGACGGTGATCGCGGCCTGTGTCCGCCGCTGTCAGCGATGCGACCACATCGGTGGCGACCGCTCCGGCATATAATTGGCGCATGGCATCGTCGCGCCAGAATGTACTGGGCGCGGTGCCCTGAGAGGCGCAAAGCCCCGATTCGATGTCACCCCGCAACACCCAGCCGCCAACGCAGAGGCTGCCTGTCGCGGCGGCCCCAGCGTAAACGCCTGTTTTTTCGTCATATGTGAGAATGGAAAATGTCATGATGCGACCTCTAACACATTTGCCTTGAATTTATCATGAGAATTTGTCCAAATGCAATTAATCATTATAAATAGAATGCAACAGAGAGGATATCCCATGACTTTCCGAGCCCTTTCCCGCCGCGCCCTGCTTGCGGCGACCGCGGCCACGGCGCTGGTGCTGTCGCAGGGCGGCGCACAGGCGCAAACGCCCGAGAATGTGCTGATCGTCGGTCAAATTGCGGAGCCGCAGGCGCTTGACCCGGCGGCGGTGACGGCGGTCAATGATTTCCGCATCCTGATGAACATGTATGACGGTCTGGTGCGCTACAAAGACGGCACGCTTGAGGTTGAACCCGCTTTGGCCACCGACTGGACGATTTCCGAGGATGGTACGGTCTACACCTTCACCCTGCGGGAGGGCGTGATGTTCCATGATGGCAGCGCCTTTGACGCAGAGGCCGTGAAGTTCAATTTTGAGCGAATGCTGGATGAGGCGCACCCCTATCACAACACCGGCCCGTTCCCGCTGGCGTTCTTCTTTTCGGCGGTCGAGAGCGTCGATGTGATTGATCCCCTGACGGTGGCCTTTACGCTCAACGCCCCCTACGCCCCATTTTTGTCCAACCTCGCCTATCCGACCGGCCTGATTGTCTCGCCCGCTGCGGTCATGGAATATGGTGCCGATTTCGGCCGGCATCCGTCGGGCACGGGGGCGTTTTCCTTTGGCGAATGGCGCAGCAACGAGGCCGTCGTGGTGCAGGCCAACCCCGAATACTGGGACGGCGCACCCAAGCTTGAAACCGTGGTGTTCCGCCCGATCACCGATGCCAACACCCGCTCGGCCGAGATGCTGGCAGGCGGGATTGATCTTATGGTCGAAGTGCCGCCCGTGGCACTGAGCGAGTTTCAAAGCGACGCCTATACCGTCTATGAACAGGCGGGGCCGCATGTCTGGTTCCTGATCCTCAATGCCAAAGAAGGCCCCTTTGCCGACAAGCGCGTGCGTCAGGCGGCGAACTATGCGATCAACAAAGAGGCGATCGTCAATGACGTGCTTGAAGGCACGGCAGAGGTCGCCGCGGGTCCAACGCCGCCCGCATTTGCCTGGGCGTATAATACCGATCTCGATCCCTATCCCTATGACCCCGCGCGGCGCGGGCCTTGCTCAAAGAGGCGGGGGCCGAAGGCGCGGAGCTGACATTTTATGTCACCGAAGGCGGTTCTGGCATGCTGGACCCTGTCGCCATGGGCACCGCGATCCAGGCCGATCTGGAGGCCGTGGGGCTCGACGTGAAAATCGAAACCTACGAGTGGAACACCTTTTTGGGCAATGTGAACCCCGGGCTTGAAGGCAAGGCGGATATGGCGGAAATGGCGTGGATGACCAATGACCCGGACACGCTGCCCTTCCTCGCGTTGCGCACCGAAGCCTGGCCAGACAAGGGCGGTTTCAACTCCGGCTATTATTCCAACCCCGAAGTGGACGCCTTGCTTGATGCGGCCCGTGTCGAGACCGATCAGGACGAACGCGCGCGGCTCTATCAGGAGATGCAGGTGATCGTGCAAGACGATGCACCTTGGGTGTTCGTGGCCAACTGGAAACAAAACGCCGTGACCTCTGATCGCGTTGAGGGCTTTTCGTTGCAGCCTTCGTTCTTCCTGCTTTTGGATGATGTGACCAAAAATTGAGGGTAGGCGGCGCGATCTCTTGCGGGGTCGCGCCACATTGAGGGGGCGATCACATGACCGGATATATTCTCAAACGGCTCGTCTCGGCGATCCCGGTGCTTTTGGGCATCAGCGTGATCGTGTTCTTGATCATGGCGATGATCCCCGGCGATCCGGCGACGGCGATCCTTGGCTCTTATGCCACGCCTGAAAACGTCGAAAAGCTGAACCGTGATCTTGGCTTGGATCAGGGCTTGGTGCCGCGTTATTTCATTTGGCTCGGCCATATGGTGCAAGGCGATTTCGGCCGCAGCTTTGCGCTCAACCGTCCGGTGTTGGACGAGGTGCTTGACCGTTTCGGGGCGACGCTGATCCTTGCGGGCACGTCCTTTGTGTTGTGTTCGCTCCTGGGCGTGGCGGCGGGCGTGGTGTCCGCCGCGCGTCAATATGGATGGGCCGACAAGGCGATCACCTTTGTCGTGCTTTTGGGCATTTCGATCCCGTCGTTTTTCCTCGGTATGATGATGATCCTGATCTTTGCGGTGCAATTGCGGTGGTTTCCGGTCTCTGGCATGTGGCCCATTTATGGCGATCGCACGGTGTGGGTGTTGCTCAATCACCTGTTCATGCCTGCCCTCGCGTTGGCGGTGGTGGCGACCGGGGTGATTGCGCGGTTGGCGCGCTCGGCCATGCTGGAAGTTCTGCGACAGGATTTCATCCGCACGGCGCGGGCCAAAGGTGTGCGCGAACGGCGCGTGATCTGGCGCCATGCGTTGCGCGCCGCGATGGTGTCGATCATTCCGGTCTTGGGCATTCAGGCCGGGTTTGTGCTGTCTGGCGCGGTCTATATCGAGATGGTGTTCCAATGGCCCGGCGTGGGCCGGATGTTGGTCGATGCGATCCTGAAGCGGGATATTTTATTGGTGCAGGGCGGGGTGGTGTTCATCGCGGCCTGTTATGTGATGTTCAACATCATGGTGGATGTGGCGCAGGCCATGCTCGACCCGAGGATCAAAACATGAGGGGCTTTGTGACATTGCTGGCGCGCAACCGATTGGCGCTTGTCGGGCTGATCGTGATCGGCTGTGTCGCGCTTTTGGCCCTGATCACGCCGCTTTTGCCATTGGCCAACCCGAATGTGATCGACACGCCCAATCGCTTTCAACCGCCGTTCAGCGCCGGGGCGGTTTTGGGCACAGACCATTTGGGTCGCGATCTTCTCAGCCGGTTGCTCTGGGGCACCCGCCTGAGTCTTGCCATGGGATTGGCCGCGGCGATGATTGCCGCGACCATCGGCTCGGCCATTGGCATCATCGCGGGCTATTACGGCGGGCGCACCGATAATGTGATCATGCGCGGTGTCGATATGCTGATGGGGTTTCCTTATATTCTTCTGGCGCTGGCGATTGTCGCCGCTCTTGGGCCGGGCCTGATGAATGCGCTGATCGCGGTGGCCGCAGTCAATGTGCCGTTTTTTGCCCGTAACATTCGCGGCATCACCGTTGGCATCGCCCATAAGGAGTTTGTCGATGCGGCGCGCCTGTCGGGGATGCGCAACCGCGAAATCATCCTCAGCGAAGTGTTGCCCAATGTCTTGCCGGTCATCGTCATCGCCATGTCGACGACCGTGGGCTGGATGATTTTGGAGACGGCGGGGCTGTCGTTCCTTGGTCTCGGCTCGCAGCCTCCGCAAGCCGATCTTGGCTCGATGCTGGGCGAGGCCCGTTCGGCGCTGATCACCCATCCACACACCTCGATTGTGCCCGGCGCGATGATTTTGGTCATTGTGATGGGGATCAATCTGTTGGGCGACGGGGTGCGCGATGCGCTTGATCCGCGGTTGAAATCCGGCGCGCTGAGCCGCCCGATGCCTGCCACCACGGTCGATCGTCACGGTCCTGTGCCAGTCGCGCAGACCGACAGTCTTTTGGATATCGCCGGGTTGCGCACGGAGTTTCGGGTGCGTGATCGCGTGTATAAAGCTGTGGGTGGCGTCGATCTGCATGTTGAGCGGGGCGAATGCCTTGGCATCATCGGCGAAAGCGGGTCGGGCAAATCGGTGACCGCCCTGAGCGTGATGGGGCTTGTCGCCTCGCCTCCGGGTGTGATCACTGGCGGTGCGGTGCATTTCGACGGCACGGATCTTATCGGTGCACCTTATGAGGTGTTGCGCGCTCTGCGTGGGCGTCGCGTGGCCTATATTTTTCAGGACCCTTTGGCGACATTGCATCCGCTTTATAGGGTGGGCGATCAGTTGATTGAAGCGATCCAGACCCATGACCCCCTGTCAAAAGAGGCGGCCCGTACCCGCGCGATTGATCTGCTCAAATCGGTGCGTATCCCCAATGCGGAGAGCCGGATCGACAGCTATCCCTATGAAATGTCTGGCGGAATGCGCCAAAGGGTTGGGATTGCCATGGCGCTGGCCAATGACCCCGACGTGATCATCGCGGATGAACCAACCACTGCGCTTGATGTCACCGTGCAGGCGCAAATCCTGTCGGTGCTCAGCGACCTGCGGCGCGCGCGTGGTCTGGCGATCATTTTCATCACCCATGATTTCGGTGTCGTCGGCCAATTGTGCGACCGTGTGGCCGTGATGTATGCAGGCCAGATCGTTGAGGAAGGTCCGACCGAGGCGGTTCTGCGCAACCCGCACCACCCCTACACCAGCCGCCTGATCGATTGTGTGCCGACCTTGGGCGGCGGGCAACGCAAACTGGCCGCGATTCCGGGGCTGCCGCCTGTTGTGGACAGATTGCCCGTGGGCTGTGCTTTTGCCGAGCGTTGTGACAAGGCCGAACCCGCCTGTCGCGCAGATGCGATAGCGCTCATGCCAACGGGGGCGGGCCGCAAGACTCGCTGTCTTTTCCCCGAAACCAAACAGGAGCGCATCGTATGAGTGAGGCCCTGAGACTGACCGATCTGTCAAAGTCCTTTGCGGTCGGCAAACGCCTGTTTGGGCCACCCAAAGCGATGGTTCATGCGGTGCAGCCGCTGAATTTGACAGTGACAACCGGAGAAACCTTGGGGATCGTGGGCGAGTCGGGCTGTGGCAAATCCACATTGGCAAAAATGCTTGTGGGTCTTTTGCCGCCCAGCACCGGCCAGATTGAAATCGAAGGCGCGGTTTTGGACAATGCCGACCCCGCGCTTTTTGGCAAGCGCATCCAATATGTGTTCCAAGATCCGATCAGCAGCCTCAATCCGCGCAAGACCATTCGGCAGATCATGGAGGTGCCCCTGCGGCGGTTGCACCAAATGGACAAAGCCACCCGTGCCGCCCGTATCCACGAGATTTTCGCCGCCGTGAACCTGCGTGAGGAGTTTCTTGATCGCTACCCGCATGAGTTTTCCGGCGGTCAGGCGCAACGGATCGGCATTGCCCGCGCCTTGGCGGCCCAAGCGCGGATTTTGATTCTGGACGAACCGGTCTCTGCGCTTGACGTATCGGTGCAGGCGCAGGTTTTGAACCTGTTGGCAGACCTCAAGGAGACGTTCGGCCTGACTTATCTGTTCATCAGCCATGATTTGGCGGTGGTCGAAGCGGTCAGCGACCGCATCGCCGTCTTGTATTTCGGGGCGATTGTCGAAGTGGGGTCCGCGCGCGAAATTTTTGCCAATGCACGCCACCCCTACACCGCGCTTCTGGCCGCAAGTGCCCCCGAGGTCGGTCGTCCCATTGTGGCGCCCGAGACCGCGGCCACCGAATTGCCCGATCCGTTGTCGCCGCCTTTGGGCTGTGCGTTCAACGAGCGCTGCGGCTTTGCAACGGATCGGTGTCGCGCCGAGAAACCGGCGCTGACCACCGATGAAACCGGGCGCGCCTTTGCCTGTTTCAATCCTTTGTCAAAAGAGCGCTGAACCAAGAGCGATTTTCCGATTGGCGAAGAATGCGCGCCCGTCCACGGGCAGGGGAGCGATCTCTGACCGGGATGGGCCGCCGTTGTTTTTAGACTTCACAGCGCCGAGGAATCCCATTAGGAAAAACCCGCTTTGGTCCGGGCGGTTCGCCGTCCGGTTAAAAGGGAATGTGGTTCGGTTCACCCAATGGGTGCCAAGTCCACAACTGCCCCCGCAACTGTAGGCGGAGAGCGAAGCCGGAAAATGCCACTGTCGCCCATTGGGTGACGGGAAGGTTCGGCCCAGCGATGACCCGTGAGTCAGGAGACCTGCCAAGGTGCTCACCCTGTTCGGACGCGTGGGGCGTGCCGGGCTGCGGACGTTCCGCATGTGGTGATTTCACCGTCTGCGGGGGGTCACTTTCCCTCGACTGACATTGTTCACATCCGCGACCATAAAGGGTCGTTTTCGAGGGTTATACATGAACCGCTTTACAGTTTTGGCCGCATCCGCTGGCCTGCTCTCACTCTCCGCGCCGGTTGCCGCACAGGAGACATTCGTTTTGGACGAGATCATCGTCACCGGCGGGTTGTCCCCGATTGCTGCCGAAAAATATGGCCGTGCCGTCAGTGTCGTCACCGCAGAAGACATCGAAGAGCGCGGCATCACCACGGTGCAGGACGCCCTGCGCGCCTTGCCCGGCGTGTCGGTCAATGGCACTGGCACAAGTGACACCCAAATCCGCATCCGCGGTGGCGAAGGCAACCACACGCTGGTCCTGATCGACGGCATCGCCGCCGCCGGGGGCGACGGGGAATATATTTTCAGCGGTCTGGAAACCGCCAATATCGAGCGCATCGAAGTGCTGCGCGGGCCGCAATCGGTCTATTACGGCTCAAACGCCTCCGCCGGGGTGATCAACATCATCACCCGCAAAGGCTCGGAGGGCACGACATTGAATGGCAGTCTTGAGGTTGGCTCCGGCACCACTGCGAGCACCTTTGTGGCGCGTAGGGACGCGCGCGGCGGTGTGTCTTTGGCGCTGTCGCACATGGATGATCCGGGCTTTGATCTGTCCGGCGATGGTGGGGAAAAGGACGGGCTGACGCGCTCCACCGCGATCCTGTCGGGCGATTATCAGGCGACAGATGCTCTGAAACTGGGCTTTACCCTGCGCCGCTCTGAGGAACGCTACGAATATGACAGCGACAACTGGATGGCGACGGATGCGGAGTCTTATATCGTGGACGATCCCACGCAGTATGCCAATCGCGATGAGCTGACTGCTGGCGTCTTTGGCGAATACAGCATGATGGAGGGGCGATTGACCCACCGTCTGGCCGTTGAAACCACCCAAAACAGGTTGAAAAACAATGGCGGAGCCACCACCAAGACCACCACAGATGCGGTGAAATACCGGCTCAGCTATGGCATTGACGGCGCGGTGGATCAGGCGGATCAGCTTCTGAATCTGCTGCTGGAACATCGCGAGGATGACAGTACTCTTGACCCGGCCTATGGCCGCGCGGCGACATCGGTGGCACTCGAATATCGCGGCAGCTTTGCTTCGGGGCTTGATGTTCAGGCCGGGGCGCGGTTCGACGACAACGATGTGTTCAAGGATGCGACAACATGGAACCTCGGCCTGTCCTACCTCTTGGACAATGGCGTGCGGCTGCATGGGTCTGCGGGCGAGGGCGTGGTCAATCCCGCTTATTTCGAACTCTATGACAGCTATGGCGGCACCGGAAACCCGGACCTGCAACCGGAGCGCAATCTCAGCTTTGATCTCGGTGTCGAGCTGCCGATCTTTGGCGACCGGGGGACAGTGGATGTGACCCTGTTCAAGGAGCGCCTGACGGATGAAATTACCGCTGTCAGCACCGATCCGGGGTACACCTATATCAACCAGACCGGGAACAGCGACCGGCGCGGTGTCGAGATCGCGGGCGCGCTTGAGGCCACCGACGCGCTGTCTCTGCGTCTTGGCTATACCTATCTTGAGGCCAAAAACCCCGACAACAGCGTCGAAATCCGCCGTCCGCGCCATGAATTGACACTTGGCGGTACGCTTGACGCCTTTGGTGGGCGCGGTGCGGTGTCCGCCGATCTGCGTCATGTGGCGGGCAATTACGACTGGGGAAGCAATCAAACGGTCAAATTGCCCAGCTTCACCACCGTCAATGTGGCGGCGCACTATGATCTGACCGACCGGGTGCAACTCACCGGGCGGGTCGAAAATCTCTTTGATGCGGAGGCCACCGAGGTCTGGGGCTATGCCACGCGGGGCCGCGCGGTTTATGTCGGGCTCAATGCACAGTTCTAGGTCCATTTTGGGTTTTGCTCTGACGGGGGTGTTGCTTTGCTGTGCCCCCGTCATGACGCGCGCGGAGGTCCCCGCGCGCGTTGTCTCGCTGAACCTGTGCACCGATCAGCTTGCGATGATGTTGGCGGCACCGGGGCAATTGAGGTCGGTGTCGTTCTTGGCCTCCGATCCGCGCTCTTCCGCGATGGCGGACGAGGCCAAAGCCTATCCCGCCAATCGCGGTCAGGCCGAAGAGATTTACCTGATGCAGCCCGATCTGGTGGTCGCCGGAGCGTATACCTCTCGCGCCACCGTCGCCTTACTGCAACGCTTGGGCGTGCGGGTCGAGATTTTCGCGCCTGTCACCGCACTGGGCGACGTGCCCGCACAGATCGCGCGGATGGGCGACGTTTTGGGCCAACAGGACAAAGCCGCAGAGGTCATCGCGACCTATGACGCGGATTTGAAAGCCTTTCGGGAGGAGGGGGGGCGCAGTCCCACTGCCGTGCTCTATGAGGCCAATGGCTATACCCCAGGGGCGCAAAGCCTGTCGGGGCAAATTTTAGCCACGGCAGGGTTCACCAACCTGGCCAACGAGGCAGCCTATGCCTGGGGCGGGAACATGCCTCTTGAGGTGTTGGTGATGAAGGCCCCCGAAGCGGTGATCACCAGCCGTCCCTATCCGGGCGGCTCGCGCGCCGAAGATATTCTGAGCCATCCTGCCCTGCGCGCCACCCAAAACAGCCGCAGAGAAGGCAGCGTGTCCGATAGCGATTGGGTCTGCGGCACGCCATATGTTTTGCGCGCGGTCGCGCAGATGGTAAGCCTGCGCCATACGCTGACAAACGGAGAAGATTGATGCGCCTCCATGTGATCCTTTTGATCCTGATGGGGACGCTGTTTGGCGTGGCCTTGATGATCGGCCCGGCAGGCATTGCGCCGCTGGACAGTCTGCGCGCGCTGATCTTTGGCGGCGATGGCCCCATCCCGTTGGTGATGCGCGAAATCCGCCTGCCACGCGCGCTTTTGGCGCTGATGATCGGGGCGGCACTTGGCATGTCGGGGGCGGCGATGCAGGGCTATCTGCGCAACCCATTGGCCGATCCGGGGCTGATCGGCGTGTCGGGTTCGGCGGCTTTGGGCGCGGTGATCGCGATCCAAACCGGCATCGCGGCCACTACCACTTTGGCGCTGCCGTTGTCGGCGCTGGCGGGCGCGTTGATTGGGGTGGTCTTGGTGCTGATACTGGCGGGGCCGCGTGGCGGGTCGCTGACGCTGATCCTCGCGGGCATCGCGATTTCGGCCCTTGCCGGGGCTTTGACCTCTTTGGTTTTGAATCTGTCCTCCAATCCTTTTGCCGCCAATGACATCGTGTTCTGGATGATGGGCTCGCTGGCGGATCGGTCGATGACCCATGTCTGGTTGCGCTGCCGTTGATTGTGGTGGGGTTGGGGATGTTGGCGCTGATGCGCCGGGGGCTTGATGCGTTGACATTGGGCGAAGATGCGGCGCAGGCGATGGGGATCAACCTTGTCCAACTGCGCCTGTTGTTGGTGTTTGGCACGGCCTGCGTGGTCGGTGCCTCCACCGCCGTGGCGGGGGCGATTGGGTTTGTCGGCCTCGTGGTGCCGCATATGTTGCGTGGCTGGGTCGGCGCCCGTCCGGGGCGGCTGCTCTGGGCTTCGGCTCTGGGGGGGGCGGTGATGCTCCTGGCGGCGGACATTGTCGTGCGGGTGATTTTGCCCATGCGCGATCTGAAACTTGGCGTGGTGACGGCACTGGTCGCGCGCCGCTGTTCCTGCATCTGATTTATCGCACACGGAGGGGGCTATGACGTTGCTTTCCGTCGAAGGACTCGCCGTTTCGCTCGGTGGCAGGGCGGTGTTGCAAGACGTCTCCCTGACTGTGGACAAGGGCGAGGTCGTTGGGTTGATCGGGCCAAATGGCGCGGGCAAGACCACGCTTATGCGGGCTATTTTGGGGATTTTGCCGCATCACGGGCGTTCGTCTTTGGCGCAATTGCCGCCGCGGGCGCGCGGCCGTGCCGCCGCGTGGATGCCGCAATCGCGCGAGATTGCTTGGCCGGTGTCGGTTGAAACACTGGTGGCGCTGGGCCGCACACCGCATCTGTCGCCGGGGCAACGCGCCAGTGCCGAGGACCGTGCGGCGGTGGACCGGGCGCTGGCGCGGATGGGGTTGACCGCGTTCCGTCAGCGCATCGTCACGGCCTTGTCAGGTGGCGAACAGGCCCGCGTTTTGATGGCACGTGCGCTGGCGCAAGACGCGCCGCTTTTGATGGCTGATGAACCGATTGCCGGGCTGGACCCGGCGCATCAAATTTCGACCATGCGCACGTTTTCAGCCCTTGCCGCCGAAGGTCAGGCGGTGATCGTGTCCCTGCATGATCTCGGTCTTGGCGTGCGCCATTGCACGCGGCTGATCGTATTGGATCAGGGCCGTATTGTCGCTGATGGTGCGCCCGCCTCGGTGCTGACGCCCACGCTTTTGCGCGATACATTCGGCATTTCAGCTTGGTTCGAGGTCACGCCTCAAGGCCCGGTTTTCCAACCGCTCGAGGTGCTGGAATGACTGTCGCGCTGAACCGGCCTTGGCTGTCTTTCGATCTCGGGCAGGAGATGCAGGTGCTCAGCTGGGCGCTGAACCGTCCGGGGTTTGTCGCCGCGCGGCGCATCCTATGGCGTGAGGTCCGCAACGCCGATCTGACCGAAACGCTGAATGCGCGCGATTGGTTGCTGGGCGAGTTGGCCGGGCTTGACGCGCAAGAGGCCGTGGCCTTTTTGACCTCGCGCGATGTGCGGCGTTTTCAACAAACCGAGGCGGTGGTGGACGGCATTTGCGCCACCTGCGTTGCCACGGTTGGCCTGTCCAATGCGGAGCGTGTGGGGATGCGCGTGCTGCGGCCTCACGATGCCTGGGGCACGATCAACATCGCGGTGCGGCTGAGCCATGGTCTGTCGCAGGCTGGGTTGATTGAGGCGCTCACGATCATCGCCGAGGCCCGCACCGCCGCCATTCTTGATGCTGCCTTGCCGCTTGAGAGCATTGGCGGCACGGCCACCGGCTTTGCCACTGGCACGGGCACCGATTGTATCGCGGTCGCCGCACCTGTCGGGGTCGACGATTATGCTGGCCTGCACACGGCGGTGGGTGAAGCGATCGGGGCCACCGTCTATCGCGCCACGCTTCAAGGCGCTCAGGACTGGCTGGTGGATCGCCAGCATTTTTCATAGGGCTTGTACAGAACGCGCATCAGGGGGGCGATTTGTGACGCGGGTGCGATTGGCAGTCATAGCATGTTGCCCCGATTTCTGAACGTCAAAGCGGGACGTTTGTGCGCGATTCCGGTCGGATGGGGTAAAGTCACCTTCGCTTGAGCATCTATTGTAATGTTATTACATTTTGTATAATCAGGTTGAGCGTTATAAAGTAACATGGAATCAGCGATGCCCCGACTCACTGTCTCGCCCACATGCCGCGCTGATCTGTCTCCGTAGGGCAATGTAATGTAATGTGATCACATACTTATACCTCCTCCCCAAAAACCACCGCGCCCTGTCAAAGCAGCGGCGCGCATGACGAAAGGTATCAAATGCAAGATGCAGTTATCATTGGCGGCAGCTTCGCGGGGCTGACCGCCACGCTTCAACTCGGGCGCGCCAGCCGATCCGTCACAGTGATCGACGCCGGGGTGCCCCGCAACCGAAACTCATCCGGCGCGCATGGTGTGGCGGGGTGGGACGGTCTCTCGCCCAGTGCAATCCTTGAACGGTTCCGAGCCGACCTGAGGGCCTATCCGAGCGTCACGCAGCGCAGCGGTACGGTTACAGCAATCCATGGTGAAGAGGGCGCGTTCTCGGTGACGCTTGCGGATGGCGAAAAAAGTGCCGCAAAACGCATCATTCTGGCTCATGGCGTGCGCGATATTTTACCGGACATTCCCGGTCTCGCACAGGCTTGGGGGCAGACCGTGCTGCACTGTCCCTATTGCCACGGCTATGAGGTCAAGGGCGCACCGCTGGCCGTTCTCGCCACACATCCGATGAGCGCGCATCAGGCCTTGATGTTGCGGGCCGATTGGAGCGCGCAGGTCACCCTGATCACCGGTGGGATGGAGGGGCTTGACCTCGACGCACTGGCCACAGCAGGGGTTCAGATTGAGACCAGAGCGCTGGAGACCGCAACCGCCGATGCCACGGGCATAGACCTCAGCCTGAGCGGCGGCGCCACCGCGCGCTTTGCGGCGCTGTTTGTCGGCCCGCGGACAAGCTTGGCGGCCAGCCCGGCAGAACAGCTTGGTTGCGCCTTGGCCGACGGGCCGACGGGGTCGTTCGTCAAGGTTGGTGCGATGGCCCAGACCAGCGTGCCGGGCGTGTTTGCTGCAGGCGATCTTTCCCGCCCGATGCCCAATATCAACTTCGCCCTTGCGGATGGCGCGCAGGCGGGCACGGGCTGCCATGCCTCGCTGCTGTTTCCCGATCTTGTCACACCCTTGGAGGTCACCCCATGACCGATACCCGCCTTCCTGTCACTGTTTTGTCCGGCTTTTTGGGCGCGGGAAAGACCACGCTTTTGAACCGCGTGTTGAACAACCGCGAGGGGCGGCGTGTGGCGGTGATCGTCAACGACATGTCAGAGATCAACATCGACGCCGATCTGGTGCGCGAGGGTGGGGCGAACCTCAGCCACACGGATGAGACCTTGGTTGAGATGTCGAATGGCTGCATCTGCTGCACCCTGCGTGATGATCTTTTGCAAGAGGTGCGGCGGCTGGCCGAGGATGGGCGGTTTGATTATCTGCTGATCGAGTCGACCGGAATTTCTGAACCTCTGCCCGTGGCCGCGACGTTTGATTTCCGCGACGAGGCGGGTGAGAGCCTATCGGATGTGTCGCGCCTCGACACAATGGTGACCGTGGTTGATGCGGTGAACCTGTTGCGGGATTATTCCAGCCATGATTTCCTGCGTGACCGGGGCGAGACATTGGGCGACGAAGACGAGCGCACGTTGGTCAATCTGTTGGTCGAACAGATCGAATTCGCCGATGTGGTGATCCTCAACAAGGTCGGTGACGCCGAGCCGCATCAGGTGGACGCGGCACGCAAGATCATCCGGAGCCTGAACGCCGATGCGCGGGTCATCGAGACCAGTCACAGCGAGGTGCCGACGGAGGCGATCCTTGATACCGGGCTGTTCGATTTTGACAAAGCGCATGAACATCCGATGTGGGCCAAGGAGCTATACGGCTTTGCCGATCATGTGCCCGAAACTGAGGAATACGGCGTCACCAGCCATGTCTACCGCGCCCGCCGTCCGTTTGAGCCAGAGAAAATCATGGCCGTGTTGAATGGTGAAATGAGTGGTGTCATCCGCGCCAAGGGGCATTTCTGGATCGCGACACAGCCCGATTGGGTGGCGGAATTCTCGCTTGCGGGGGCTCTGTCTTCGGTCAAGCCGCTGGGCACATGGTGGGCCGCAGTGCCAAAGGACCGCTGGCCGGATCATGAGGGTGCGCGCAACTATATGGCCGCGCATTGGGCAGAGCCTTGGGGCGACCGCAGGCAGGAGATCGTCTTTATCGGCTCGGGGATTGACTGGCCCGCGCTCAAGGCGCGTCTGGACGCCTGTCTTGTGCCCGAACATCTGGCCGTGGGTCCCGATGCACGGACCGATCTGCCCGATCCGTTTCCCGTCTGGCGGCGAGCGGCGGTGGCATGAGCTGTCATCCCCATTGGCCAGAGGCCCCGGAGGCGGCACGATGAGGGCGACGAACCGGGGCACCACGGGCCTCAAACCCAAACGCCGCAGCGAAGACCCGATGCGCGCCTATGACACTTTGCCCGCCCCCGTGCGTGCATGGTTGTCAGAGGCCGCATTGCCTTGGTCGCCCGCATCCTGTCGTAAAATCTTGCGGCGGGCGCAGGCGCGCGGCGAAGGCGTTGCACAGATATTGGCGCGCCTGGATCGCGCCGAACAAAAGACCCTCGCCCGCGACAAGGCCTTTCCCTTTGCCCCCAAGGCCGCCGCTCGTTTCACAGATCAGGACAGCACCACATGACACGCTTCAGCGCCTGTCGGCATCTGTCAGCGTTGCGCGTTTTATTGTGCAATGCCCAACTCTGCCCAAACGCCACATCGCGTCTGTGTTGCAGTGACCCTCAAACTTTGACTTATATGACACCGAAAGGACCCCTTATGAAACCGATCCGTTTTGCCCTTCTGGCCTCCCTCACTGCCGCGCCGCTGTGGGCGCAAGAGACCCGCGAAATGGACGCGCATGTCCATGGCGTCAGCACGCTTGAGCTTGCCGTCGAGGGGGAGATCATCGAGATGAACCTTATGTCGCCCGGCATGGATCTTGTCGGTTTCGAATACGCCGCCAGCACGGATGCGGATAAGGACAAAGTGGAGGCGGCGATCCGCACGCTGTTGCTGCCTGAAAACGTCATTGCGCTGCCAAAGGCTGCGGGGTGCCGGTTGACCGAAGTTCTGGCCCATCTTCACGCCGGTGATCACGACGACGATCACGACGACGATCAGGATGACGATCATGATCAGGACGCTGCGACCGAGGCGCATAGCCACGATGACGGCGACGATCACGCCCATACGGAGGGGGCCGCACATAGCGAATTCCACGCGCGCTACATCTTTGCCTGTGCCCAGCCGCAAGAGCTCACCACCCTTGGCTTCCCCTTCTTCGAACGCTTTGAAAACGCACATGAAATCGAGGCGCATTATGTCACCGCAACCGGCGCGGGCGCGGCGGAGATCAATCGCTCGGTTGCGAAACTGACGTTGGACTGACCATGACGATACCCGTCCTTGCTCTTGATGATGTTGCCTTTGCATGGCCGGGCCGGGGCGGGTTTTCTCTGTCCTGTCCGGCCTTTCAGATGGCGCCCGGTGAACGGGTGCTGCTGATTGGGGCCAGCGGATCGGGGAAATCCACGCTTCTGTCGTTGATCTGCGGCATCGTTCCTGCCACGCGGGGACGGGTCTCGGTCGGCGGCACCGATCTTGGCACGCTGAGCGCGGGCGGGCGCGACCGGTTCCGGGCCGAACAGATCGGCGTGATTTTTCAACAGTTCAATTTGCTGCCCTATGCGAAGGTCATCGACAATATCCTTTTGCCGCTGCGCTTTGCGCCGCATCGGCGGGCCCGCGCGGGGGGTGCCGTGACAGAAGCCGCGCGGCTTTGCGCCGGACTTGGCCTGCCGGATGAGGTTTTGAGCAGGCAGGCGGGGCGGCTGAGCGTGGGTCAGCAACAACGCGTCGCGGTGGCGCGCGCCCTGATCGGTGCGCCGCCTTTGATCGTCGCGGACGAACCCACCTCGGCGCTCGATGCCGAGACACAGGACAGTTTTCTGCGCCTGTTGTTTGATCGCACAGATGAAGTGCAGTCTGCGCTGTTGATGGTCAGCCATGACGAAAGGCTCGCCCCGCGGTTCGACCGGGTCATCCGCCTTGCGGATATTGTGAGTACCGAAAGGAGCGCAGCATGATCTTGCGTCTGGCCATCGGGTCATTATGCGCGCGCGCCCTGACGGTTGGCATGACGATTCTGGCCATCGCGCTTTCGGTCGCGCTTTTCCTGGGTGTGGAAAAAATCCGCACCGGCGCACGCGCCAGTTTTGCCGACACGATTTCAGGCACGGACCTGATTGTCGGGGCGCGTTCCGGGTCGGTGCAGCTTTTGCTCTATTCCGTTTTTCGCATCGGTAACGCCACCAACAACGTGACATGGGACAGCTATCAGGACATCAAATCCCGCCCCGAGGTGGATTGGATCGTGCCGATCTCACTGGGCGACAGCCATCGCCAGTTTCGCGTCATGGGGACGACATCGGGGTTTTTTGAACATTACAAATATCGCGGCGGGCGAGCGTTGGAGATCCCCGAAGGCCATGGGCTCGAGGACCTTTACGATGCGGTCGTCGGTGCCGATGTGGCCGCCACTTTGGGCTACGCCGTGGGCGATCCGATCGTGGTGTCGCATGGGCTTGCCTCCTTCACCGCCCATGACGATCAGCCATTTCGGATTGCGGGCATCATCGCCAAAACCGGGACGCCCGTGGACCGGACAGTGATCGTCAGCCTCGAGGCGATTGAGGCCATCCATGTCGATTGGCAAAGTGGCGCGAAGTCCGGCCAGATCACGCCGCGCGAGGTCATTCGCGACATGGACCTGACGCCCACCGCGATCACGGCGGCACTGGTCGGGGTCAAGTCGCGGTTGCAGGTTTTTGGCCTGCAACGCTGGATCAACGACTATCCCGAGGAGCCCGTGTTGGCCATTCTGCCGGGGGTGGCGCTTCAGGAGCTTTGGCAGATCGTCGGAGTGGCCGAAACCGCCTTGATCGGCGTGTCCGCGATGGTGGTGGTGACGGCGCTGATTGGCATGATGGCGATGATTTTCTCAAGCCTCAATGAGCGTAGGCGGGAGATGGCGATTTGGCGCGCGATGGGGGCGCGGCCCAGCACCATTTTGGGCCTTTTGGTGCTTGAAGCGATGCTGGTGGCGGCGGCGGGGGCTTTGCTTGGCCTCGGGTTTTTGTACCTCGGCCTCGTGATTGGACAGCCTTGGGTGGACGCCGCCTTTGGGATTTGGTTGCCGATTGAGCCGCCTTCGCCGCGCGACGCCTTGGCGCTTGGTTTCGTGATCGGCGCGGCAGCGCTCACCAGCCTTTTTCCGGCGCTCAGGGCCTATCGCTTGTCGCTCGCCGATGGCATGATGGTGCGGATATGAAAGCACAGCTTCCCCTCACACGCAGACAGTTCGGCTGTCTTGCCCTCGCAACCACAGCCCTGCCGCGCGCGGCCCTCGCCATGCCGTTTCAGGAACTCACCTGGGAGGAACTGATCCCGCCCGGCGTGCCCTATTCGGAGATCATCGGTGAAGGCGCTCTTGATGAGCAAAACGACACGTGGAAACCGATCTTTGACGAGAACGCGACCAAGTTGAACACGGCTCTGGACGGCGCGTCGGTCAAATTGCCCGGCTATATCATTCCGATGGAAATCGGAGCCGAGGGCGTGACCGGGTTTATCCTGGTGCCCTATACCGGGGCCTGTATCCATGTGCCGCCGCCGCCGCCAAATCAATTGGTCTATGTGACCACGCAGACGCCTTGGCCATCAAACAAGCTGTGGGATGCGATCTGGGTCTATGGCCGCCTGAACGCGCGGTTGCAATCGACGGAGATCGCCGAGATTGGCTATGAGATCGTGGCGAGCAAGATCGAGATCTACGTCTGGTAGCGGCCCGCCATTGCGGGCGCATCAAAAGGGTGCGCGTCAGCCTTTGCTCTCAAACCGAACGACAAGTTTGATCGGCTTTCCCGTCGGTGTCGGGGTAAACGGACCGGCGCGTTGCACTTGGGCAAGCGCGATTTTGTCGATCCCGGCATGGCCCGAGCTTTGCACAATCGCCACGTTTGAAATCGCGCCCGAGGCGGTGATGGTCAAACCCACCATCGCCTTGCCCCGTGCGCCCGCAGAGCGTTTTGGCACCCGCGCGATTTTGCGCAAAATCTGGCTTTGATAGGAGCGAACGGCCCCGTCTCCGGCGTTCGATGCCGTGGGTTTGGCGGTTTTTTGCGACCGCTGCGCTGCGTCACCCGGCGTGGTCGTTACCGCGCCCTTCTTAGCGTTTGTGTCCGCATTGCCGGATTGCGACGGCGGTTGTGTTGCCGGTTTTGGGGGTTTCTTGACCTCTGGCGGCGTGGGTTTGGGCGGTGGTGTGTGTGCCACAATGCGCTCCTGTGGGGCTTGTGCCGTCACCTGCGGGCTGTCTGGCACAAGCGCCTTGGGCGGGACGGGGGCCTCGGTCGGGATGGGCATATCCGTGGGTGGGGTTTCAGGCGTTTGAACCGCAGAAACAGGCGGCGTTTCCATCGGGACCACCGGGTGCACGGAGCCTGCAACCAAATCCTCGAACCCCAATCCGAGCGCCACCTCACCCGCCACCACACCCCCGTCCAAGACGGGCGCGGGGGCGGCGGGCATCCAGCCGGCGGCAAAGACATGCGCCCCGACTGAGACCCAAAGCGCGCCCAGGAACCACGTTTTTTTCATCGCAAGGCCCTTTCTGTCATCACCCGGACATGCGTGCCGCCCCCCGCAACGGCGATCTCGCGCGCCAATGCGACCAGCGCCTGCGCGGGCACGCGGGCGTCGGGCAAAATGCGCAAGGCATCAGTGGGCGCGGATGTGTCGGCGGTGGTTGTCGTCACAAAGGCCTCGACCGTCGTCACTTCCCCGCGCCACATCAAAGAGCCGTCCTGCATCAGCACCAAGGCATCGGGCGGCGGCACCACATTGGGATCGTCGGTGCGCACCAAAGTGACCTCAGAGGGCAAGGGGCGGGCGACCTGTGCGGCCACGAGGAAAAAGATCAGCATCAAAAACACGACATTGATCAGTGGCAATGTCGGCTCTGTGCGGGAGGTCCGGCGGTTGGAAAGGCGACGCATGGTTTACTCCAGAACGGCAAATCTTGTGTTGGGCAAGGCGCTCAACACTTGGACCACCTCGACAAACCCCTGCGCATCGGCGTTTTGTGACACTGACAACAACAGGCGGGCGTGGCCGTCGCGGCGAAACGGGTCCACGGCGGCAGCTATATCGGCCGGTGCCGATCTGTGGCCATTGATCACGACACCGTCAGCATCAAGCCGGGCAAAGACCACCGGGGTGTCATCAAAATCGGGGGACGCCGCGCCACCGGAGACCGTCAATTCCACCTCGCCAAATTTTGAAAATGTCGAGGACAGCATAAAGAACAACAGCAGCAGAAAGATCACGTCGATCAGCGAAGTGAGCGACAGCCGCCCCCGTGAGGTGCGCGGATTACCCGGCATGGACCGGCTCCAACGGGCGATCAGATGTGGTGGGGGCGTTGAACAGATTTGGCACCAATACCTCCTCAAGCGCATCGCGCAGCGCGCGCTCATGACGCTCCAGACAACCATCAAACCACGACAGCGCCATCGAAGTCGGCATCGCCACGATCAGCCCGGCCGCGGTGGTCACCAAGGCGACCCAAATCCCGCCTGCAAGCACCGCAGGATCGGCTGTGCCACCCGCCGTTTGCAAGGTTTGAAAGGCGGTGATCATGCCCATAACGGTGCCAAAAAGCCCAAGCAGGGGGGCCACTTGCGCGATGACATCCAACAGGCGCAGACCACGCCCGACCCGTTCGAAATCCCGCTCCATTCGCGCGATTGCACGGGCGCGAATATCGGCTTCGGCCCGCCCTGATCGTTTCGCCATTTGGCTCTGAACCACAATGTCACGCCCAAACCCACGCGACACCTGCGCGCCGATGCCATTGGCGTAAAACACCAGCGCCTTCCACAGGATACAGGCCAATGCCAACACGGAAAACCCGATCAAAAGGGCGACAACCGGCCCGCCCAAATCAATGAGGTCGGACAGGCGGAGCAAAGCTTGGGAAATCATTGCTGCACCTCCATCGTGTCCATGCGCGAGGTGAAGGAAATGGCATCAATACAGGCGTTGCCCGCAGCCGTGGCGCAGGTCTCGACGTTGTTGAACAGGATCATGCCCACATCGTCACAACGGGTTTGCGGCACATCGAATTGCCGCACCCGCAACCCACCCTCGGGCACCGTGCCAAAGTCGAACAGGGTAAAGCTGCGCACGCCGCCCTTTTGGTCGAACAACACCGTCTGGGTTTCAAGGGCGCTCAGACCGGTGGGGGCGGTCACGGTAAAGGTCAGTCGACAGGCGTCTTGTGCGGCTGTGGCGGTGTTCAACTCGACGACCGGCGCATCAAAAGCGGTGGCGGTGCCCGCAATCAGGCAAAAGGTGCAGGTCATTTGGATCAAACGGTTTGGCGGGAAGAACATGTCATCTCCATCAGATCAAGAGTGGGGCGCGCGGGCGGAGGCGCGGATGTGATTGGGGTGATGCGAGGCCGCTTGTGGTAAAATCCACGGCCCGCCAAAGGGCGGCGGTGTGTTGGTGCGCAGCGTACAGCCGTAACAGGCCGACAGATGCGCATCGGTGAACACCTCTTTGGGGGTGCCAACACCTTGGACCCGGCCTTGGTCCAAAAGTGTGACCCGATCCGCGAACATCGCGGTGAGGTTCAGATCATGCATGACGGCGACAACGCCGCCGCCCATTTGCGCGAAATCATGGGCGATTTGCATGACCACCAACTGATGCCCAATATCAAGCGCCGAGACAGGTTCATCGAGAAACAACCATCGCGGCATATCGTCCAAAACCGGCTCCCAGATTTGCAATAACACCCGTGCCAATTGCACCCGCTGCCGCTCGCCGCCGGACAGCTCCTGGACCGAGCGGCCTTCAAATCCGCTTAATCCCACCCGCGCGAGGGCTTGGTGAGGCAGGGTGTCTTGTCCGGAGGTCGCAGAGGTCGCGAAGCCCCGTGTCAGGCCCAGCCGCACCAGTTCCAGAACGGTAAAGGGAAAGGCGACATGGCCCGATTGTGGCAATACCGCGCGGCGCGTGGCCAAGTCAGCCGACGACATCTTTGCAATGTTTTGCCCATCCAGACGGGTCACGCCGCCTGCGTTGATCTCGCCGGTGATGGCTTTGAGCAGGGTGGTTTTCCCCGATCCGTTCGGTCCGACGATGGCAGTCATCTCACCGGCTTTGGCGGTGAAATCCACCCTGTCCAAAACCCGGCGGCTGCCGTATGTGACGGTGATACTGTGAGCCTCAAGCATGGTTACATCTCCAAAATCGCGCGGTTTTTGAGCAAGATCCACAAAAAGAACGGTCCCCCCAACACGGCAGTTACAATCCCGATGGGGAGCTCTGCGGGGGCCACAACCGTGCGGCTGATCATGTCGGCCAAAAGGACCACAATCGCGCCCAGAATGGCGGCATTGGGCAGGAGCAGACGGTGCACCGGACCTTGCACCAAACGTAGCAGATGCGGCACGACGATACCGACAAAACCAATGCCGCCGGTGATCGCGACACAGGCCCCGACCGAGGCCGCGACGCTGAGAATGGCGAGGCGTTTCATCCGTTGGACATCGACGCCAAGATGGTTGGCCACGGGTTCGCCCAAGGCCAAAGCATCCAGCGCGCGGGCCAGAAACGGCGCGCTGATCAAGGTCAGCACAATGATCGGACCGGCGGCCAGAAGTTTGGCCCAAGTGGCCCCTGCGACTGACCCCATGCCCCAAAAGGTCAGGTCGCGCAATTGATCATCACTGGCGCGATAGACGATGAATCCGGTGACCGCGCCGGTGAGCGCGCCCAAGGCAATGCCCGCCAAAAGCATCGTCGCCACGGAGGTGTGCCCGCCGCGTGTGGCGATTTTATAGAGGACAAGCGTCGAGGCCCAACCGCCCAAAAACGCCGCCAAGGGGATGAGAGCAGCCCCGGTGGCGGCTTGGACCGCTACGGGAAGGAACCCGCCCAAAACGATGGCGGCCACCGCGCCAAACCCCGCGCCTGCGCTGACACCGACAAGACCGGGATCGGCCAGAGGGTTGCGAAACAGCCCCTGCATGACCGTGCCAGACACCGCCAAGGCCGCGCCGACAAGCGCGCCGGTGACCATGCGCGGCATCCGAATGTCCCAAACGATGGCCATGTCGCGCAGGCTGGCCGTCCCGATCCCGGCTTTCGCGGCCAAGGCGCCGGGCACGTCAATGCCCGAGGCCGCGCCCCATCCGAGGCTGAACAACATCACCACGATCAAAGCCAGGACCAACGCCATGCGCAGAGCCAAAGCCCGCATCTGGCGGTCTCCGGCAAGCGCTGCGGGACGGCGTGGGGCGAGGCGCGAGGTCACGAATGCCATGGATCACTCCAGTCTTTCGGTGGAGGCCGTGCCGACCAGCGCCTCATGCAGGTCTTGCGCGAAAACTGCGGTGCGCGGGCCGAACCCCAATGCGGCGGGGTCAACCTTGACAAACCGACCCTGAGCGGCGGCGGGGCTTTGCGCCAAGGCGGGCAGGGCAAAGATTTCATTGGCGCGGCCTTCGTGGTCGGCCTCGCCCGTCATCATCACAATGACATCGGGGGCGGCTTCGATCAGGGCTTCGTCGCCCATGATCTTGTAGCCGTTGAACGCAGGGGCCATGACGTTATCTCCGCCCGCCATCTCGATGATCCCGTTTGCGCCGGTCTGTGCACCAGCGACGTTGAGCCGTCCGGCTTGGTTCGAGAGGATAAACAAGACGCGTGGCTTGTCTGTTTGCTCCGCGAGGGATGCGTCAAGTTCCGCGAATTGCGCGGCAATTTTGGCGTGCAGGGTCGCCGCCGCCTCTTCTGCGCCAATTGCGGCACCGATGGCGGTAATATTGTCCAAAACCGCCTCTTTGGTGAAACTGTCATGGATGCTGACCACCGGGATTGAGGCCGCGCGCAATTGGTCCAGCGTTTCGGGCGGTCCCGCCGTGTCGCGGGTGACGATCAGGTCGGGACCAACAGACAGCACCCCCTCCGCCGACAATTGGCGCATGTAGCCGATATCCAGCAGCGCAGTCACGGCCTCGGGGTAGAGCGAGGTGGTGTCGCGGGCGATGACCCGCGCGCCTGCGCCAAGGGCGAAAATGGTTTCGGTCACCGGCCCGCCAATGGCAACAATGGCCTGTGCGTCGGGATAGTTTTGTGCGACGGCCCCTGTGGGGAGCGCGAGCGCGAGGGCAAAAAACGCAGACCTCATACCAAGGCCTCCTCACGGGTCGGAAGATCGGCCAGAATGCCGTGCCATGTGGCAAGATCATCGGTGTCACCATCGCGCTGACCGAAACATTGGAAGATCAAATCGCCTTGGGCATCAAAGGCTTCGAGCGAAATAGCGGGGCCGCGTTTGGTCGGTTTTTCAACCACATAGGCTTCGGCCACATGATCGGCGCGCAGATGCAGGTTGAACATCGGGTCCAGCACATTGAGCCAGGGCCCCATCACTTTGATCGTCTCAAGCTTACCCCAATGGATCTGAATATTGCCGGGATTGCCCACGAACAGGATCACCTTTTGAGCCGCCTTGGACACCGCGGTCATGAAGGGTTCGACACTGTCCGGTGCAACCGGGCGTACCCACGGCTCACCAAGAGCCGCGCGATAGGCACCAAGGCGGTTCATGCCGAGTTTGGCGGTGATCCGGTTGAACTGATGCGTGTCGCTCATCTTGGCCCATTCGCTGAGCAAAACGTCCCGCTTGTCCATGTTCATCTTTGCGCCTTGGGCGCGCGCGCGGGGGCTGACGGTGAGCGTGTCGCTTTGATCTTCTAGTGCAAGATCGGAGACGAGCGGGGCCCATGCCGCATGGTTCGAGTTCTCGCGCAGATAGATTTTTTGCAACGCATCGCCCGCGTGATCGAAAAACTGAAGCGATTTGCGCGTACCGCTTTCCGTGGGCACTTCGATGGCATACCCAAACGCCCAATGTTTGGGAAAGATGCGCGTGTCGATGTCCGGGCCAAGCACCATCGAGGCATGTGGTCCGGCGCGGTAATCGAGAAATGTGCCGACCCGTTCGTGAACACAGGACGCATTCCGGGTCAGCGCCATCACTTCGCCAAGCTCTTTGACGCGGGGCAGGACCTCGTCGGGGTGATGTGCGATACGGGTGACGCGATGCGCGCCATGGGTGCCCGCGAAGGCGGCCACCAATTGGGCCTCGGAAATGCCAAGTTTTTCGGCCAGATCGCGGTCCCGGATTTTGGTGGCGTCGGTTTTGGCGCTGCGAATGGCTGAGGCGGTCAGAGGGGCGGTCAGGGGGTTGGGCAGGTGTTCGGTCATGGGGATATCCTAAATGTGCGTGTGCCGCGCGCGCAGGTCGTCAGACTGTGCACGCGCGAGGGATCAGAAGGTTTTGGTCAGGGACAGCGTGACATTGCGCCCCGGTGCTGTGCGGCTGCTCAGATAGGGGCGGTAGTCCTCATCAAAGAGGTTATCGACGGAGGCGCGGAATTCGACACCATCGGCCCAGCCGTTGTTGGGGATATAGGCGGCACTTAGACCCACGGTTGTGTAGCCGTCGCTTGGGGCTGTGGCCCCGTCTGTGCCTGTGGTGCGGGAGTTGCTCCACCCGTGCAGGATTTCAGTGGAGAGATTGAGTTGGTTGTCAAACACGCGTTTGCCCAAGGTCAATTGTGCGGTGTCCGCCGGGGCGTTGTTGAAATCCTCGCCATTGTCCCATTCGCCGCGGGTCATCGAGGCGTTGAAATCGACGTAATAGGCGGCGGTGGCATAGGAGGCCTCAAACTCCAGCCCTTTGAGATCAATCACATCGCCATAACTGCCACTGGCCATGGTGTAGGTGGTGTTGTCCCAGACATGGGTTTTGAACCCGGTCAGTTTCGCCCGCAGCCGATCACCCGCGCCAAAGACATCGGAGGCATCATAGGAGACACCGATTTCGACAGTTGTGGCCTTTTCCGAGGTGGTGATCAGGTCGGAGCGCAGATCGTCCAAAATCGGCAGGTTTTCGTTATAGGCAAGCGTGCCGAAGACTGCGAAACGGTCGGTGACGGCATAGCGGGCAGAAAACGCGCCAACCAAAGCGTCTTTTTTGAAGCTGGTGCCATCGGCCGGGCCAGGGACGCCGCGATAGGGGGCTTCGTTGTCGCGAGAGGTCAGGGTCTGATGTTCGTACCGCAATTGCGGGGTTAAGGTCAGTGCACCAAAGGTCATCTCATCCGTGGCATAAAGCGCCACATATTCGTCCGTGCCTCCGGGGGTGGACCCAGCGTTGGTGCCGGTGTCACTGATCGAGCTGCGGGTTCGTTTGCCGATCTCGATCCCGGTCAGAACCGAATGATCGACCGCGCCTGTTGCAAAGAGTGCTGTGTTTTCAACGGTAAACGCCAAGCCTTTGGTGCGGTTGTCCGCGTTGTAAATGTCCGAAGACGTTGTATCCGAGACGTTTGAAATCAACTCGTCCGAATAGGTCAATTTCGCCGTCAGGTTCACGAGGTCGGTCGAGAACGGATTGTAGCCAAGCGCCAAAAGGGCCGTGGTGTCCTCGATGTCGGCATCGACACGCACGGGAAACAGAGAGCCGATGTAATCGTAGCTGACGTCTTTGAGGCGGTTTTGCGATTTGGAAATCGAGGCGGTGAAACTCAACTCATCCGTCGCATGATACTTGAGCTTTACCATCGCGGAGGGCAGTTCAAACCCCGTATCGGCCTGCTTTGTGCCGGTGCCGTCGGTGTAATCGCCGTTCTTGCGGTAGCCGTAAAAGGCCAACACATCGAGTTTATCATCCGGTGCCCAGGCCAGAATGGTGCTGCTCAGCGCCCCGCCGCCATTGCTTTCATAGGATAGTTTCTGGCGCAGCGCGAATGTATCGCCATCGTCGAGAAAATCCGCGGCATCCTTGGTTGCGGCTTCGACTGTGCCGCCGATGGCCCCTGAGGAAAACCGAAAACTCTCGCCCGGTCCACGCACGACGCGCACCGATTTGAACAGTTCCGGTTCCATCGTCAAAAGGCTGCCTTGGCGGTAGAGCTCCTCTTGGCCCTTGGACACGCCGTCGATCACGACGGACACTTTGGTGTTGGAGCCGTAGGTGCCCGCATCGGCGCCAAGGCCACGGATGTTGATGGATGAGCCTTGCGGGCTGGCGGCGTTGGACAGGGTCACGCCGGGAATGGTGCCAAGCAATTCGGCCAAGGTGGAGGCCTGTCGCGCATCCAATTCCTCTTGCGAGATTTCGGTCTCTGTGGTGGCGGTGTCGGTCTGAATGCCGCGCAGGCTTTCGCCCAGCGTGACCGTTCCGATGAATGCGCCATAGGTTGAATCGATGGTTGAATCGGTGGGTGTGCCTGTGCCGTCTTGTGCAAAGCTCGGCAGGGCGAATGCGGGCGTGACAGCCAAAGCCGTCACAAGAGCCCGCAGGCTTGTGTGCGTGGTCATACGTATCCCCTCAAGGTGCCTGGAAATGCTGGCTGCCAGAGGGGAGCTTGCGTCTGTTGCGTTTAAGTATTTAAAGCGACTATTTTTGTCAAGATTAAGATTGGCGGCGTTGAAACCCTTGTTGGACGTCGGGCTTCAGCGCGGTGCAAAGTTGATTTGCAGGCTGAAAGAATAGGAATTCTGCGTGAGTGAGTTCGGCGCGGGTTTGAATTGGCCAATGCTTTGAACGGCAGAGAGCGCGGCCTGATCCAGCACGGCATTGCCCGAGGATCGCGCAACGGACACGCTTCTCAACGCACCGGAGCGGGCCACGGAAATCTGCAAAACCACCTTGCCTTTGGCCCCTCGCGCGGCGGAGGGATAGCGTTTTTTGCGCTCAATCGCGGCGCGGATGCCGCCGCCCCAGGCGCTGAGATCGTGTTTGATCTGACCGGCGTCCAAGGTGGCCTCCTGCGATGCGCCTTTGGTGCCCCGCGCGGTTTGCCCACCTGTTCCTGCCGCTTTTTGAGCCTCGGATTGGGTCGCACTTGGGCGTTTCACCGGCTGAGATGGTGCAGGCGTCGCAGGTGTGGATTTTGGCACATCCGGGGGAAGGGGCGCAGGCGGATCGGGCGGCTTTGGGGCCTCGGGAGGCACGACATCGAGGCTTTGCGGCTCAGGTCGGCTGAGGTTTGTTATCGCCATCGGTGGCGCCTCCAAAGCCTCTGTCGGACTCGCGGGCGGCGTGATCTCGGTCAGGCTCTCCGGTGGCGCAAAACCATCCCATTGCTCTACAAGGGTCTCAAGTGCTGCGGTTGAGGCGGCCATGCTCACAAGCTGTGTGCCGGCGTCGCCCTGTGCTTCGGCCCCGCCCATGCGCGGCGTTATCCCCATCAGGGCAACATGCGCCCCAAGCGACAGGGCAACACAAAGCAAAGCCTCAGCCGCGCGTGTCATGGCCGCTCACCTTTGGAGGGCGCAAGACCCGACGTGACCAGATTGATCTGTTCAAACCCAAGCGCACTCAGGTGTGGCAGCAGTTGCGCCACGAAATGCGCCGGGGTGTTTTTGTCAGCATGGATCAGCAACACGGTGTCGCACAGGTCACCGTCACATCCGGCGCGCCGTTCGGTGTCAATCGCGCTCAGAATGGCTTGGCGGGTCTCGAAAGAGGTGATCAGATCACGATAGGCCATTTGGCCCGATGGATCGAGGAACAGCGAAAACACCCCTTCGGCCTCCTGCGCTTCGGCAATCTCGGGCGGGGTGATGTCAAATGGCTCCGGCGGCTGCATTTCGCCCGCAATCAGGAAGAAAATCAGCAACAGAAAGACGACATTGATCATGGGCAAAAGCCCGGTCGTGACGCGTTTTCTTGGCGGGGCAGACAGGTTCACGGCTTACTCCATCACGATCAGACGGGTGATCCCGGCCTCTGAGAGGTGATCAACGGTGTCCACAAGCCGCTGCAAATCGGCGTCATGGGTGCGGATGATCACCGCCGAGTCCGGGCTGGGCATCAGGGGCTGGAGCGAACCGGACAAATGTTCGGCAAAGACCGCCTTGCCGTTGAGCCGGATGTCGCCATTGGCATAGAGATCGACCACACGCGGCGGACCCTCCCAAGACGCGGTTGCCGCACCCCCTGTGGGGGTCAGGGGCAAGACGCCTTGGGTGCCAAAGCGCGACACCAACATGAAAAACACCAAAAGCAAGAACACGACATCAATCATCGGTGTCAGATCAGGACGACGCGTGCGGCGTGGGTGGGCAAAGGCAAAGGTGTTCATGGCCGGGTCTCATCAGGGGCGATTGCCCCTTTGGGGAGCGGCACGAAGATGCGCGTTGCGATGTCTTCCAAATCATGGCGCACACCGTCAATCGCGGTGTCGAACCATGTCAGCGCGATCTGCGCCGGGATCGCCACGGCCATACCGGCGGCCGTGGTGAGCAGTGCCTCCCAAATCCCGCCCGCAAGCTGCGCCGGATCGGCGCGCGCCCCCGCGGTTTGCAGCGCCTGAAACGCGGCGATCATACCCATCACAGTGCCCAAAAGTCCCAAAAGCGGGCCGATGGTGGCGGCAAGTTCCAGACCGCGCAGCCCCGTAGCCGCCCGTTTCAACAGCCCGCGCGCGGTGCGTTCGACCTCTTCGCGTGCCAAAGCGTCGGGCAAATGCTCGGCGGCTTGGACCTGCATCGCGCGATAGGCCAGACGGGCGCGCACGCTGTGGCGATGGGCCAGGGCGGCACGGGCCTGGTCTCTGTCACCCGCTTGCCAAAGCTGCACGGCCTGTTCGGTGACATGCCCGCCGGCCCAGAGGCCAGATCGGATAAAATCCCAACATTTCCACAGGATCAAAGCGACGGTCATCACGGACACCGCAGAGATCGCCCAAATGGCGGGACCGCCCGCGATCAGAAATCCCAGTTTTTCAGCATCCATGGTGATGTCCTTTCAACAAAGAGGCCGCGCCACACAGGCGGCACGCCCGAAACGCAAGGGTCAGAATTGCATCTGCACGGCAACATAGACGTTGCGACCCGGTTCATTGACCTTTTCGACCGATGTGTCAAAGGTGTTTGAGCGACTTAGGCATGTCGCATAGGGTTTATCGGACAGATTGTCGATCACGGCCAAAACGCCACATCGTCGTTGAGCGCGAAGGTCCCGACGAGTCCAAGCGTCGCATCCCCCGCCATCTCACCCGCAACGGGGTCGGGTTTAACAGCGCGGCTCAATTGTTGCTGTGCGCAGGCGACAATCCTGAACGGCTCAAATCCGAAGCCGGCTTCGCTGCTTTGTGCGGCGTCAGTCCAGTTTCAGCATCATCAAGGAAAACGACACGGCACCGATTAAACCGAGGAGGTGACCACGCGGCAAACAATGCGCTTCAACTGTAGAGTTGAGCAGGGAGTTCGGCGCCAACCCGAAGGCGGTCGCGAAGTGGCGAAAGCGCGAGACGGTGGAAGTTCGCAAGACGGGGCCGAAGGAACCGCGCCCCTCCGTTCTCAGCGAAGACAAAGAGGCGACGGTCGTTGCTTTCCGGCGGCACATGTCGTGACCACTTGATGATTGCCTCTATGCCCTTCAGCCCATTATCCCACACCTGAGCCGGTCAGCGCTGTATCGGTGCCTTCAGCGTCATGGAATCTCATGCCTGCCTGCGATACAAGGAGATAAGCCCAAGCGGCAACGCTTCAAGCGCGATCCCATCAGTTTCTTTCACATGGGTATTGCCGAGATACGGACGGCTAAAGGCAAACCATATCTCTTTGTCGTAATCGGCCGTACCAGCAAGTTCGTAGTTACCGAACGCGTCGAAAAGGCCGACAAAACGACATGGCTTGCTACAGCAAGCTCATTGTGCAGGGCAGTGGAAATGTTCCACCTACCCCCGACTGGCGTGTAGCCCGACCAGTCGCGAGAGAAGGATCACGGTATAGAGCGTCCCGCCGATCGCCTCAAAGCTGACGAAAGACTGGGCGTAAAAGCCAACCGGAGTTATGTCACCATAACCCAGCGTGGTCAGTGTGACGTAGCTGAAATAGACCATCTGCTGCCAGTCGATTGCCGCGCCGGAGCTTGCCACGAACGACCCCGGCACGCACCATTCGATGAAGGCAAGTACGGCGGCGAAACCCGATCCGATGACAAGATAAAGCGAGGTTGCAGAGATCAGCACATCGGTCATCACGGTCTTGGCCCCGAAGGTGTAGCGTGCCAGAACAACGATCATGCCGAGATGATAGGCGATGGAGGTCAGGTAAACGGCCAGCGCTGCCTCCTTCGAAGGGGCATAGGAGTTCAAGAGGCCCGCGATAAATACGGCAAACCCTGCGCCTCCAACGAGGGCACGCAAGGTCTGGTTATCCGTGAGCGCCCATGTCGCCACCACAAAGATTGCCGCGTAGAAGCCGTAGAACAGGGCAGGCCATAGCCCACCCGCCGCCGACAGCGGATAGGTCAGGTTGTGGATCAGGATTGCCGCCAGAAAGCTGGCATTGGCGACAACCTGATTGCGGGCCGTGGGGAGCGACAGCATCTCAGGCCGCCTTCCGGTGACTGAGTGCCGCCATGGCTACCATGATCAACAGGACACCCGCGCCGAGCCACAGCCCGTTCAGGTGCAGGCTCAGGGCCAGCCAGCCCCAGCCCGCCAGCGCCGCTACGGCCAGAAGGTACAGCCCACGCAGCCGTTCCGCCGTGACGCGGTGAAAGATCGTGCACCCAAGCAGAAACAGCGACGGCCCGGCAAAGGCGATGATCGCGGTCTCGGCATGGATCGCGTCATGTGGATGAGCCACGATCATCTCAATGGCGACAGCGGTCACGATGGCACCACAGACTGCGACCCCATGTGCGTAGGCCAGACCGGCGCGGGCAAGGCTGGTATGGTCCGTCGCATGTTCGAAGCGATGCTCGCCCGGCTCCGACAGATCGACGAAGTAAATCCACCACAATGTCACGATCAGCAGGAAGCCGATCAGCGCAGCGGCACCCGTGTCCAAGTGGATCTCGTGACTGACCAGATAGCCGCCCAGCAGCAGGATGGATTCCCCAAGCGCGATGATAAAGATCAATTGGTTGCGCTCGAAGAGATGCAAGCCCTTCAATGTCCAACTCGACATCGGCGTCGCGCCTTTGCCGGGCAGCCAAAAACCGACGTAGGGCGCGGCATAGTCGATCAAAACGGCGAGAATCCAAAGCTCCAGACGCGCGGGTGCGATGAAGGCCCCCAATATCCAGAAGAGACCGGAAATCGCACTCCATGCACCGAGTTGGGTATAGTTGCGCCCCATGACCTGACCGCGAAACACAAAGGCCATATAGCCCGCCCGGATCAGGGCCATGGCCACATAGGCAAAAGCGAACAACCCAGCGCGGTCGCTGAACGCTTGTGGTGCCGCCACGGCCATCAGAAGCGCGCAGCCCATCAGCACGATCATCAGCCCGCGCCCGCTCGGGTGGTCGGGGTTGACCCAGTTGGCCGCCCATGCGGTATAATTCCACGCCCACCAGACAGCGGCAAACAGCGTCACATATTCCAGCGCCCCAAGCCAACTGGCATGTTCGAGGAGGTAATGGGAAAGCTGGATGATGGTGAAGACATAGACGAGATCGAAGAACAGCTCCATCGTCGTGACGCGGGGCGTGTCTTCGGGGCGGAGCGCCCGTAGGGCGTTCGTCGGAACAAGACGGTGGAATAGGTTGGACATGAAAGCTTCCTGTTAGATTTTCTTGACTATCCCTGAAATCCGCCTGTGTTCAAATACCGGATTTCTTTCGGGGTCAGTGCGCGCTCGAAAATCGGTTGCCTGTGGGGAAACCGACCGAAGCGGGCGATGATGTCACGATGGCGTCTGGCCCGATGAAGCCCCGAGGGCAGGTCGCGGCGATGCAGCGCGACCGATTGGTTCTGATCTTCCAACGTCTCGGAATGCGCGAAGGGCAGCAGCATGAACAGGCGCAGGTCCTGCGGCACTCGGTCGATAAAACCCTGCCGCCAGGCATGACGCGCCACCGACAGGGCCTGGGGGTCTGTGCGATACATCTCCCTGGTGCCACGGAACGCATTGCGTGGATACTGATCATGAAGGATCAACAGGGCGAGACAGCCCTCCGGCGTGTCTCGCCATGCCGCAAGTTCGCCTACCATAGCGGCCTCATGCAGGGGTGCGAAGCCTCTGCGAACGGCGGCGTCGAAGGCGGGCGATTGGGAGAACCATTCCTCGACCGCGTCTTGCCACCAGGCGATCACCTCGCCGATCCGGGGATCCGTCATGCCGACCGCCGCGCCAGAAGCCAGGCGACAAAACAAGGGACGCCGAAGACCACGGCGAAGATCGGCAATTCTTCGGCCAAGCCGTATCCCGCATGGGCCACGCCGACCCAAAGATTGATCGCGGCGGTTGCCGCCCAGAGGACGGCAAACAGGGGAAAAGCACCGCGCAGGGAAGCGCCGCGCCAGAGCGCAACGCCATAGATGACTGCCATCAGGACAAGGCCGCCAAGGATCACGAGAACAGTATGCATGTGAGACCTCCGGGCGTCAGGCAAATGGCGCGAGCATCGCGTTGATGTCCTTGTCCGCATAGGGCGGATAGACATCGACGGTCCTCTCGGCGGGCGAGATCAGAAGTGACTTAACATTGCTGAGCGCATCGAACCCGGCTTTACCGTAATACTTGCCCATCCCCGAATGACCAACTCCGCCGAAGGGCAGCGACCCGACCCAGCAATGCAGATTGGTCAGGTTCACGCAGCCGCCGCCGAAGGACAGGGATTGCAGAAAGCGCTCGATCATCGCATCGTCCCGGCTGAAGATATAGGCAGCGAGCGGCTTGTCCCGTGTCTTAAGCGTTTGGATCACGGTGCTGATGTCGTCATAGCGCAGGATCGGCAGAACCGGGCCGAACACCTCCTGCTGCATCGCTGGATCTGACCAGTCGGAGGGGTAGAGCAGCGTCGGCTCGACGTAGCGGGCGGATACGTCGGAACTGCCGCCCAGAACGACCTTGTCCGGCAGGATGTAGGACGCAACACGCTGAGTGTCCTTTTCGCTGATCATGCGCGCGAAGTCAGGGCTCTGTGACGGATCGGTCCCGTACATGCGTATGACCGCAGCTTTCAGTTTCTCGACAAAGGTATCGGCGACGCTGTCATGCACGCAGACGAACCCCGGAGCGATGCACCACTGACCCGAGATGGCGTTATGTCCCCAAGCGATGGCCTGAGCGGCGCGATCGAGGTCCGCCGTCGCGTCCACGATGGTCGGGTTCTGTCCGCCCAGTTCCAGGATCACTGGCGTCAGGTGTTCGGCCGCAGCACGCATGACCACTTTGCCCACTGCCGAACTGCCGGTGAAAAAGACGAAGTCGAACGGCAGCTCCAGCAACGCCGAGATTTCTTCTCGTCCGCCGGTAACCACAGAAACGTCTTCCGGTTCGAAGTATTGCGGCACCAGTTCTGCAAAAAGCGCCGCCGTGGCCGGCGTGGTGTTGGCCGGTTTCAGGATCACAGGATTGCCTGCCGCCAGCGCGGCGATGGCTGGATCGAGCAACAACAGGATCGGCGCGTTAAACGGTCCGATGACCAGAGTCACACCATAAGGTTCGCGCCGGATCACCCCACGCTGGCCGAGTTTGGCAAGGCCTTCGGGAATTTCGATATCTTCAAGGGCCATCAGCCGGTCCAGATTGTCCCGATAGTAGGCGATATTGCCCATCGGCACCGTGATCTCGAACTGCTGTTCAAAGGGGGGCTTGCCGAAATCCTGATGCAACGCCGCGCGCCAGCGGTCGCGATGGTCGAGCAGCATTCGCTCCATTCTGGCGAGTTGATCCAATCGCCAGCCGCGCGATTCCGTGCGGTCGCTGAGGAACGCCGCTTTCTGGCCGTCAAAGATCGTCTGAAACGCATTGCTCATATCGCCATCTCCATGTTCGGACCTGTCGCCGTCGCTCATTCGGCGTCTTCCAGCGCCTCGAGGACAAGCTCCGCCGTCAGACCGCTGCTGTACTGCTGCTGCCCGGTGATCAGGCGACCGTCGCGGATGGCGAATGGCTCATTGGCATCCCGGCACAGAAACTCCGTTCCGGGAATGTCCTTCGCTGTGGCCTCGATCGTGTAGTCGTTCAGGATCATGCCGAAGGCCGTATTGACCGCCTCTTCCTCTGCATCCGTGAAGCCGGTCCATTTCTTGCCCTCGGCCAGCAGCTTCCCGTTCGACAGGCGTGTCCAGAGTAGCAGGGAAGAACCATGACAAATGAGCGAGACGATTTTGCCCGTCTCGTAAAAATCTGCGATCAACGCATGCAGCGCGGTATCGTCCTTGAAGGTCAGCAACGGTCCGCCCCCACCGGCGACCCAGACCGCATCGTACTCATCTACCGACACCGAACTGATCGGCGGCGTATCCTCCAGCATCGCGCCAAACTGCGCATGATGGGCGAAGCCGAGACTGATCAGATCGTCCGCATAGGCGCCGTTCGGGGTGCGCGGATCACTGTGCGTGTCGAACATCACCTCGCCGCCTTTCGGCGACACGAGGTCGACGCGATGTCCCGCCTCCGTGAACATCAGGAAGGCTCGCGTCATTTCCTCGGCGAAAAAGCCCACCGGAAACCCTTTGAGTTCGGCGGTGTTCGAGACGATGGAGAGAATGCGCCGCGGTTTCCGGCGCACACCCAGGCTGGTTTTGAGGACGATGTCTGAAGCTGTCATTTGAAATCCCTTCGCTGTGCTCGCGTCTCTTTGAACCGAAAAAGGGGGCGGAGCCGATGCTCCGCCGCCGTCGTGGTTACTTGGTTGTGTAGCCGCCGTTCACGAGGATCGTCTGGCCCGTCATCCACCACCCGTCGGAGACCATGAAGGTGATCCAGGGGGCGATATCCTCGATGTCGGTCAGGCCGGTTTTCGAGAAGGGCGAGAGCGCTGCGGCGGTCTTGTGATATTCAACGGCCTCTTTTTCCTCCGCCGGGTAGAAGAACGAGGTGTCCATCGGCCCCGGCCCGATCGCGGTCACCGAGATGCCGCGCTCGCCGAGCTCCTTCGACGCCGCACGCGTGAAGTGCTCCACCGGTGCCTTCAAGCCCTCATAGGCTGCATAGAAAGGCGTATAGGCGCCCAATAGCGAGGTGACGATGGTGCAGATCTTGCCATTGTCGTTGACGTGTTTGCCGGCCTCTTTCAGGAAGAAGAAGGCGGATTTGACGTTGACCGCGCAGGACTGGTCGAAAACCTCTTCGGTCACCTCGGCCATTGGCTTCTTCACCACCATACCGACGGTGTTGATCGCGATGTCGGGACGCCCCACCGCCGCGACCGTGTCGGTGAACAGCTTTTCCATCGCCGCTGCCGAGGTCAGGTCGGCTTGGAAGGCCACCGCTTCTGCGCCTGCGGCTTTGATCGCCGCGACGGTTTCCTCCGCCGCCGCCTTAGTGGCGTCGCTGTTGTAATGGATGGCAACGGCTTTCGCGCCGGATTGGGCGAACTCGCGTGCGAGCAGCCCGCCCAGGTTCTTCGCGCCGCCGGCGATCAGAACCACTTTTCCCTCGATGCTGTTTCTCGACATGTCATTTCCTTTCCGCATTTGAGCGCGCCTTTCAGATCGATGCCTTGCGAGGAAGATAGTCTGTCACCCCATTCAGATAATCAGGCCATTCTTGACATTACCTGCCAGAAATGACGAACAATAGGCATGGATCGAATTCAACAGATGCAGGTGTTCATTCAGGTCGTGGACAGCGGGAACTTCACCCGCGCCGCGGAGGTACTCGGCCTGCCGCGCTCGACCGTGTCCAGCACGGTGCAGGCGCTGGAGGACCGCCTCGGCGTGCAGATTTTGCAGCGCACCACCCGCGTGGTGCGTCCGACACAGGAAGGGTTGCAGTTCGCGGACGCCGCCCGTGATCTGGTCGATGCGTTCGGGCAGGCCGAAGGACAGTTTCGTCTCCGTCCCGATGACATTTCGGGGCGCTTGCGGATCGACATGCCAAGCCGGATCGCACGGCGTCTTGTCATTCCGCACCTGCAGGACTTTCGCGCCCGATACCCGGCGGTGACGCTGGAGATCAGCGCCACCGACCGAATGATTGATCTGGTCTCGGAAGGGATCGACGCGGTGGTGCGTCTGGCCGTTTTGGAGGACAGCGAACTGATCTGCCGCAAGATCGGTGATGTGGCGATGCTGACCTGCGCCGGGGCGGAGTATCTCGCGGAATTCGGGGTGCCACAGACGCCTGCCGATCTTGCGAAACATCATCTGGTCAACTACGCGCTGCGCATGCCCGCCCTCTCGTCGGGCTGGGATGGGCTCAAGGACGGGCGTGAGATCACCGTTGCCATGCAAAGCCATCTCTGCGTCGACAACGCGGAGAGTTATGTTGCGGGGGGACTGCACGGGCACGGGCTGATTCAGGTTCCCGCCTATGACGTCGCCGATGACATTGCAGCCGGACGGCTCGTCGAGGTACTGTCCGAGTTTCGACCCTCTCCAGTTCCGATCTCGATCCTCTATGCGCGCAGGCGCCATCTCGCCCCTCGGCTCAGAGCGTTCATGGATTGGCTGGAGGAGGTGTTGCGGCGTGAGGGGGTGGTCAAGCCATCACAATAGGATTTGGGTCGTTGGACAATCAGAATTTCCCTTCATTTTAACCTCTGGTTCAAACTTAAGAGGGGAAAGAACGAACAGCCGCATTCGATTTTCGATACCCTATGGTAGTGGCGACACCGTCGAAATCCGGGCACGCGGGATCAGTGCGACGGGCGTTTATGGCCCCTTTACTGTGACCGTGACGATCATCGTTGTGCCACAGTCCAGCTATTCGACCACGCTAGGCGACACCACCCGCGAGAACCTCATTGCGGGCGGCTCCATGGAGAACCCCGCCACTTGGACGCTGGACGCAGGATGGGCCGTTGCAGGCGGCGTGGCGACCCATACGACGGGCGCAGCGGATGCGATCAGCCAGCCTTTGAAACCACGGCGGGCAAATACTACCGCCTCGGCTACACGGTCTCTGGCATCACTGCCGGAAGCCTGACCCCGCGCCTGACGGGCGGCTCGGATCGCCCTGGCACAGCTATCATCGCAGACGGCACCTACAGCGACCGCATTCAGGCCGTTAGCGGCAACGACATGCTCGATGACGTTGTCGCCTACCTCGAAACCTCGGGTTGTCTGACCCAAGGCACCCACTACATCTGGATAGAACCGAAAAACGCGGATGGCCTGTCTGGCCCCCTGACGGGGCCATTTGAAATCACCATCATATAGGAGCACGACACATGGCAAATGGTGTTAAGACAAGTGACCTCGACCCGACTTATTTAGCCCAGAGTGTGATTGTAAACACTGAGGATGGCACGGCGCCTCAGACGGTTGGTGATTTCGCCAAACAGATGGCGCGAACTGATCCGCTGTCGAAATCCGTCGATGGGGCGAAGTTCGAATATGAGACGCTTGACGAAATGCAGGCTACCGCCACGTCGGGCGGCCAGAATTCGGGCGGCCAGAATAAAGTACACAAAACCAAAGACGGTCGATTTAAATACAGCGAGGATCTGTCTGTGCCGTACCTGCATTTAAACGGCCTTGGGGTCTCCGCCGTGAAAGATGAAAGCGGGCGCATAGCAGCGCGATTGTTCAACTTTGGCGAAGATGCAACGACGCTTTGGCCTGAATTTATCGGTTTGTTGGAAACCCGCGAAAAGCACCTTTTCATCGATACGGATATTCATCTGCCGGGCGTCAATAGCCTCGGCCAATTGCTTTCTGGTGCTATTCAAGTCGGCACGACGATCGAATTCGCTGAGGGGTATGCTATTATTTATGACAGCGACGGCTCAACCGACCACCCCTATCTGGAGATCACCGGCGCGACATCTTTGCGACTTATCAGGCCTTTCGTCCGGTCTACTACTGCGCCGACCACAAGGCGCGCACGTCCGGGGATTAAGTTGATCGGGTGCGAAGATGCGCAGGTGTACGAACCGCATATCCTCAGCACATTCGGAGGTGGTTTGATGTTCTCAGGCTGCCAGAATTCTCGTGCTTATCATGGGGTGGCTAGAAATACTCTCGCCGACGGGTTTGGTATCTATAACGACCTGACATATGGGCCATGCGTCGATGTCTACACCATCGGTTCTCGCACGATTAATACTGGCGATGATGGCGTGTCGGTCGTCGGATACACCGCGCGCGGGGCCGCAAATGAGCGGTGCGGACATCTGGATTTTACCGTAGTTTCCAGCTTTGAACGCGGAGGTGTTTTGGTCGGGTCAATTGACAGTGCATTGCGTGGTCGCGCATTCAATTGTGCGTCGTCTGGTTTCAAGGTTGTAAAAGATTTGGGCGGCGGTCCCAACAATGCACCTGAAACGCATGGTAACATTCGGCCTCATGTTGAAGTCATCTCCTACAACTGCGCGCACAGTGCCGATCCAATTCAGCCGTCGATCGATATTGGCAACAACACTGAGAGCATTGTTGGTTCCGTAAGTTCTTACGGTGGTCCGAACCGAGGCATCCAAGTGGCGGGCGATGTGACCGGACCAACGGACGTTGACCTGCAGATATTCTCGCAAGACGCGGGTGGCCAGGGAGTTTATCTGGGGAACGTAAGCGGGATTAGAGGGAACATCACCTCAATTAGTGCCGGTGAAACAGGTTTGGTCGGTCTGAATTGCACAGGTGTCGCAATCGGGTCAGTGAATTTGCGTGATTATAATCAGGACGACAGCGCATCTCATGTCGGCATGCGGCTGAACAACGTGTCTGGCTCTATCGGTCCCGGATATGTTGGGGACAACCATGCATCGACACTGCAACCTGTAGACCTTTTGAACTGCCATGGGTTGCGATTGAGTGATGCGCTTGTGACAGAAGGTGGTTCTGAGCCGAAAAAGGTGCTCATTCAGGCAACGTGCACAGACACGCTCGCACCATCTGTACGTGCAAGCGCAACTTGGAATCCGGGCAACATCGCTGCTGGCGGATACGTCACGACGACCATCACAGTAAATGGCGCGTCTCCCGGCGACGTTTTGTCGGTCGGTTTTGACCAGATGCAGAGCGGGCTAACGCTAACCGGGTTCGTGTCTGGTGCAAACACTACCCGTCTGATGCTCAAAAATGAGACAGTCGAAGCCATACATCCAGCTGCTGGCACCGTAACGGTTCGTGCCGAGAAGTATGTGCCGTGATTTCATCCGATCAGCTCGATTCACCTGATTAAGGCCCCTCACCCAAAAACGGGTTCGCCGAAAATTTTCGTCCGAAAGGTGTAGTCACTCTGTCCGAAAGCTAAAACGCTGCTACACTCGCAATGATACCCCTAATAAGAGGAACCAGCTATGTCATTAAAAGTATTGGAGGCGAGTACCAGAATCGAACTGGTGTACACGGATTTGCAATCCGCTGCGTAACCACTCCGCCAACTCGCCGAAATGGTGAGGGGCTGTCTACAGCAAGGATAATTTCTGTGCAAGACGCCATTTGATAGGATTTTGCACAGGGGTGCGTGCGGTTGCGTCCGTTTGTATGTGCATTGACGTGTTGCTCAGGCGGGCGGCTTGTGGCAAAACACGGTCAAAGACAATGAACGAAAGAGTTCAGCTTATGCCAGACTTTGCCCAGCTCCGTACAACGATGGTCGACACACAGGTGCGTCCGTCTGATGTGACCAAATTCCCGATCATCGAAGCGATGCTCACCACGCCGCGCGAAAATTTCGTGCCTGCGTCCAAACGTGATGGTGCCTATGTTGGCGAGCATGTGGATCTCGGGGGCGGGCGCGTTGTGTTGGATCCGCGGGTTTTGGCCAAGATGCTCGATGCGCTCAACATTCAAAACGATGAGCTGGTGCTCGATCTGGGCTGCGGCTTGGGCTATTCCTCGGCCGTGATGGCGCGGATGGCACAGGCGGTCGTGGCCGTGGAAGAAGACGAAGACATGGCCAAAGAGGCGGCCAGTGCGCTGTCCGACAATGGATCGGACAATGTGATTGTCGAAACCGGGCCAATCAACGCCGGTGCGCCGCAGCACGGACCCTATGATGTGATAATCTTGCAAGGCGGTGTTGAAGAATTGCCGAGTGGCATTTTGGCCCAGTTGAAGGAAAAAGGGCGTATCTGCGCGATTTTTCTCGACGGAGCTCTTGGTATCGTCCGTATCGGATACAAATTAGAGGGTGAGGTCACATGGCGCATGGTGTTCAACGCCACGGCACCTGTACTGTCCGGATTTGAAAAACACGCAGAGTTCGCGCTTTGACGCAGAACGTTCGATAGGCCGGGTCGGCCCCGGCGTTCGTAAGATAACAAAGGGGCTGAGGCCAATGAGCAAGACCACAGGATTTAAAAAGGTACTTTTTTCTGGCGCGGCTGTGCTGAGTTTGATGGCGGTGCCTTTTGCGGCGGCCGCTGAGACGCTTGGCGATGCTTTGGCGTCTGCCTATAAAAACTCCGGTCTTCTGGAGCAAAATCGCGCCACCCTGCGTGCCGCGGACGAAGGGGTGGCCGGTGCGCTGTCCAATCTGCGTCCGACCATCGCCTACAAATATTCGGGTTCAAAGTCGTTTGGCTCCGATGGCAATGTCCTAGAAGATTGGTCCGAGACGCTCAGCTTTATTGCGTCGATGGATATCTACACGTTTGGTCGTAACAAACTGTCTGTCGATCTGCAAAAAGAGGTGGTTTTGGCGACGCGTGCGGGCCTCGTGAATGTGGAACAACAGGTTTTGGCCAATGCGGTTTCCGCCTATCAGGGTGTGCGCGAAGCTCAGGCCTTGGTGAACCTGCGCCAAAGTGCGGTGCGGTTGAACCAGCAAAACCTCAAAGCCTCGCAAGATCGGTTTGAGGTGGGTGAAATCACCCGTACACAAGTGTCGCAATATGAGGCGCAACTGGCCTCTGCCCGTGCAAGCCTTGCCGCCTCTCAGGGCAGCCTGTCCGCCGCGCGCGAGACCTATAAGGTCGCGATCGGCCATTATCCGAGCAACCTGTCAAATCCGCCCAGCATCCCGCTTCCGGCGAAAACGCTTGAGGCGGCTGTGACGGTTGCCAAGCAAACCCACCCAGGGATCATTGCGTTGCAACACCAAGCGGCGGCGCAGGATATTGCGGTGGACATCGCGGAACGCAATTTGTTTCCCACGGTCGAGGGGCAGGTCTCGCAATCCTACAAAGATGACTTGACCATCAATAACGGCGTCACGAGTTTGAGCCTTGGTGTCTCTGGCCCGATCTATTCCGGCGGGGCCGTGTCTTCGGCGATCCGTGAAAGCATCGCCAACCGCGATGCCTCTCGTGCCGAGCTGTTACAAACCGCGCGCGAAGTTGAGCAAGGCGTGCGCACCAACTGGGCGATGTTGTCGGTTTATGCCGCCTCTGAAGAAGCCTCCAACGCCTATGTTCGTGCTCAACGCGTGGCCTATGATGGCGTCAAAGAAGAGGCCGATTTGGGCGCTTCGACCACTTTGGATGTGCTGAGCGCGGAACAAGACTTGCTCGACGCGCAGGTGTCGGCCATTCAGGCGCGCATTGCCCGCGAATCGCAATCCTATGCGGTGCTGCAATCGCTTGGCATGCTCACTGTGGATCAGTTGAAACTCAACGTCCCGGTCTATGATCCCGCCGCCTATTACAATGCGGTGAAAAACGCACCGACCCGTTATGTCAGCCCGCAAGGCGACAAATTGGATCGTGTCCTCGAAGGTTTGATGCGCAAATAAACGCAGTTTTTTGACAGCCCCCGTCTGACGGTTTTGCGGCATCTTGCCCAGATCACCGTTCGGCGGGGGTTTTCTGCTTTCTGCGATCCCTTGTGTGTAACGCCGAAGCTGGCTACCATAAACTGTAGTGAGTGAGGGAGTCGGGATGTCTGATCCGATGACGAATATGGATGCGGAGGACGTGCTTGCGTCGATCCGGCGTTTGGTGGCTGAGACCCATAGTCATCATGGTGGTCCCTCTGGTGGCGCTCAACCTGCGTCGCGGGATGAGCCGCCTGTTCGCTCTCAGGCTCCGGCCGCTTTGATCCTGACCCCTGATTTCCGCGTGGCGCAAGACCCTGCTGAGCCGCAGGGCGTGGATGCTTCTGCCGATGAGGTTGCCCCTGAGATCGAGGACGTGGCCGGGACGAAGGCAGACATCCAGCCGTTGATTCTTTCGATGGATCAGGTGGTTTCGCTGCCTGAGGATGCACAAAGGCCCCCCGAGGAAGATTTGACCGAGGCGCAAGCGCCGAACGACGCACTTGAGACCTTGGTGGCGCAAGAGGTTGGTGCCGCCGACGTCGAAGGCACAGCGCAGGAGGTCGATTGGGCCGCCGGGTTCGACGACACCCCAGATGTTGAAGCTGCGGCCCATGTGTCGCGGCTGAGTTTGGAACAGCGGATTGCCGAACTTGAAACGGCCGTGGGGGCGCAGTCCTATGAGTGGGAGCCGGATGGATCTGAGGATCTTGAGGCGGAAATTCCGCGGTCTATGCCGCGTGCCTTTGCCGAACCCGGAGCCCGTGTGCTTCATTTCCGTGTCCCGCAGGAGGATGACCCCGCGATGAGCCCGTCTGACCAAGGCCGTGATCACATTGACGACGCCGAAGTGATCGAGGAAACCCCCGCCGCGTCCACGGACCCCGCGATTGATGATTTTCCACCAGCGCAAGAGGCAGAGGTCGAAGACATGGCTGCGGCTGAAGAGGTGGCGGCCGATCCCGATCCGAGACTTGAGGAAGAGTTGGCTTTGGCCGGCTATGCCGACGAAGACATGATGGACGAGGAGGCTCTGCGCGAATTGGTGGCGCAGGTGATCCGCGAGGAATTACAAGGCGCAATGGGCGAGCGCATCACGCGCAACGTCCGCCGTCTGGTGCGCCGAGAAGTGCAGCGCGCGCTGACCCTGCGCGAATTCGAATAGTCAGATCTCCGAACTGAGGGCGTAGAGCGTATCGAGGTCCAAATGGGCCTCGATGTGATCTGCGAGCGCCTCAAGGGTTGCTTCGACCCCACCGTCAAAATCGGACATTCCATCGCTCAGGCCAAACCGCGCCAGATAGCCGTTGCGAAACCTGTCGCTGGCAAACAGCCCGTGCAAATAACAGCCCATGATCCTCCCATCCGCCGACATCGCGCCCTCGGACCGCGCGCCGTCTGGGGCGTCCAGAGACAGCCACGCCCGCGCGCAATCGGCCCCCTCCGTGCGACCGATGTGAATTTCATAAGCGGTGACACGCGCGCCGGTGGCACGCTCGGTTGCGGTGACTTCGGCCAGCCGTTTGTCGGCGGACATCAGCGTCGCCACCTGTAAAAGCCCAAGTCCGGGATGCCGCCCGGCGTGACCTTCGATCCCGTCCGGGTCGTCGATCCATTGGCCAAGCATCTGATACCCGCCGCAAATTCCCATCACATGGCCGCCACGACGGACATGGGCCAATAGGTCGATGTCCCAGCCTTGGCTGCGGAAAAATGCCAGATCGCCGATGGTCGATTTTGATCCGGGGATCAAAACGAGATCGGCGTCTCCCGGCAGAGCGTGGCCGGGTTCGACAATCTGAACGGTCACATTCGGCTCAGCGGCCAGCGGGTCGAGATCATCGAAATTGGCGATGCGCGACAGTTTTGGCACGGCGATTTTGATCTCGCCAGTGCCGCGTGAGGTGATGTCCATCACGTCCTCTGCGGGCAGGCGATGGGCCTGATCAAACCATGGCAGGGTGCCCAGATCGGCCCAGCCTGTGGCCTCGATAATGGCGCGTGTTCCGCCCGCAAACAGGCTGACGTCGCCGCGAAACTTGTTGATGGCAAAGGCTTTGATCCGGTCACGGTCGGCCTTGGGCAGGACCGTATAAGTGCCGACGAGTTGTGCAATGACGCCACCGCGATCAATATCGCCGATCAGCACCACGGGCACATTCGCCGTCTCGGCAAAGCCCATATTGGCAATGTCTCCGGCGCGCAGGTTGATCTCCGCCGGGCTGCCCGCGCCTTCGATCACGACAAGATCGACGCCTTTGGCAAGGCGGTGAAAACTCTCCATAACCGCGGGCATCAAAGTGGCTTTCATTGAGCCGTAATCGCGGGCTTTGAGGGTGTCGATCCGTTGCCCCTGTACCACGATCTGCGCGCCGACGTCGGTTTCGGGTTTGAGCAAAACGGGGTTCATGTCGGAGTGCGGTCGTAGGCCACAAGCGCGGGCCTGAAGCGCCTGCGCCCGGCCAATTTCACCGCCATCTTCGGTGACGGCGGCGTTGTTGGACATGTTTTGCGGCTTGAACGGCGCGACTTTGAGGCCTCTGCGGCTCATGGCGCGCGCGATGCCCGCGACCAACATGGATTTGCCCACGTTCGAACCCGCGCCTTGGATCATGATCGCTTTGGTCACGCCGCTGTCCCTCTTCTTTCGGTTTTAAGAGGAGTATTTGAACTGCGTTGAAGACGAAAGCCAAATGCGCGGAATCTCAGTCGTCATCAGGGCCGCGGCGTTTGATGTCTGCGTAGGGGGTGCCGTCGAGGTGGTGGTAGAAGGCGTCGGACGCGGTGTCCGCCATCAGATCGAGCCCCGGATAATAGGCGCGTTCGCCGGCGATGCGCGACCCGACCTCTAACACGATCACATCGCTGTCGGTGCGGTTTTGCAGGCAATGGCCGATCTCTTCACCGGCCTTGAAGCCGGCGCAATCACCGGGAGCGAGCTGTTCTTCGGTGTCGCCATAGACCAGCGTCGGATGGCCCGAAACGATATAGACGAACTCGTCTTCTTTTTCGTGCCAATGGGGCAGGGCGGACCATGTGCCGGGGGGGAGCGTGGTCATGTTGACGCCAAATTGCGTCAGTCCCGCCGTGTCCCCAAGCGCGCGTTTGACACGGGCGCGGGTGTTTGTGTGGTAAGGCGGGGGATAGAGCGTGCCGATTTTGGCGGGGAGTGAGGGGACGTCGATTTTCTTTTTTTTGGGCATGCGCGGGCTCCATCAGGTTGAACCAAGGGTGCGCGCAGTATGACGGCATGGCGGCAAAAGAAAAGACGCGCCAGCGAGCAGCATGGCGCGTCTTCTTCAGAAATAGCAGCGGGATCGGAGAGCTTAGGCAGCTTCCGCCTGTGCGTTGCGACGTTCGCTTTCTTCGCGTGACAGCGCGACAGAGGTACGAATGCCTTTCGACACAAATTCCATCAGGCCGGAGACCACGCGTTCGCATGGGTCGATCCCGGCACAGGACAAAACTTCGCGCCCATCACGGGAGCGTGCCCAACGGGCGATTTGTTCCGGGCCGTTGCCGTATTTCTTATCATCGGCGATCGCATCATCGAGTGCAGCCAACACAACAGCCGCAAAAAGTTTGCGGGCGCGTTGTCCTTGCTCATAGTTGAATGCGGTGCCATCAACGAACTCAGCCATGGTTTTTCCTTGTTTTATTGCTCTTGTCTTTCTGGCGTGCGGGCCCTTATGACAGGTTTGTGTCGATTCGGATACGACGCATTTGCATGGCGCCTATGCATTTTGTGCATAAGTTCAGGCGCTAACATTTTCTCAAACGGATCAAATCCCGCGCAGTTGCCGCCAGAGGACTGCCTTGTCAGCCTGCCCTTGGACGGATATAGGGTGCGAAACTCATTCTTCAACCAACGGCCACGGTTAGACATATGCCCAAAATCAACGGTAACGAAATCCGCCCCGGCAACGTGCTGGAACATGACGGGGGCCTGTGGGCCGCTGTAAAAGTCGATCACGTCAAACCCGGCAAGGGCGGCGCCTTTGCTCAGGTCGAGATGAAGAACCTGCGTGACGGGCGCAAGCTCAACGAACGGTTCCGCTCCGCCGATAAGGTCGAGCGTGTGCGGTTGGAGCAAAAGGACATGCAGTTCCTCTATGAGAGCGATGGCATGTTGACCATCATGGATATGGAAACCTACGATCAGGTTGAGATGCCCGCCGATATTCTGGGCGATCGCCGTCCGTTTTTGCAAGATGGCATGACAATCGTGGTGGAATTCCATGACTCTGAGGCGCTGAACGCGACGCTGCCGCAAAAGGTGATCTGCAAGATTGTGGAAACCGAGCCGGTGGTCAAAGGACAGACTGCCGCGAACTCGTTTAAGCCTGCGATCCTGGACAATGGTGTGCGCGTGATGGTGCCGCCGTTTGTGGGCCAGGACGAGGACATCGTGGTGAACACCGAGACGATGGAATATTCTGAACGCGCCTAAGCAGTTTAGAGCAAACGGACAAAAGGCGGCCCTTTATGGGCCGTTTTTTATGCGTTTTTGCACAGGCTCAGATCATTGCAGGCATGAGGCAACGGGGGGAAACTTTGCTCAGTTGTCACAGGAGGATGCCATGACAGAAGCCAGTCTCGCGAAAAGCCGTCTTGCCTATACTTTGACTGCCATCAACCCGGATACGGGTCAGGGGCTGCGCGCGCGCATCGACAGCCCAACGGAGATCACCATCCTGTTTGCCGATGATGACGAAGAGGTCGCGCGCGTCACGATGAGTGCGGAGGGCGTTCCCGATTTAACGATTTTGGACCCGAAATTGCGCACGCCCGAACATGCGGCCAACTGCCTTAAGGAATGTTCGCGCGGCTGCAATGGCGATATGTTGTGCGTGGCGGGATGTGCCTTGGAATGCGCGACGATCATCATCTGATCGCCGCGATGTTTAACGCGCTGACAGCGCGAACGATTAGCCCTTTCGCAATCCAAGGATGGCCCGCGCTTGCGCAGGTGTGGCGACGGGGCGTTTGTGACGTTGGGCGGCAAGGACAGCCAGTTCGACCAAGGCGGCATTGGACGGGGCCAAGGTGTCGCGATCAATACGGATGTTGTCCTCAAGCCCGGTGCGCAGGTGACCGCCTGCTGCGGCAGACCATTCGTTGAGTTCAAGCTGATGACGCCCCACACCGGCAGCACACCATGGTGTGTTTTCGCCAAACAGGTGTTTCACGGTCTCGACGTAGAAATCAAACACGCGCTTGTCGGCAGGCATGGCATTTTTGACGCCCATGACGAATTGCACATAGGGCGTGCCTTTGATCTGGCCTCGATCCGCCATCAGTTTGGCCTGATAAATATGCGAAAGATCAAAAGCTTCAATTTCGGGTTTGATACCGTAGGTGATCATTTCTGCGGCCAGCCAATCGACAAGGTCGGGCGGATTTTCATAGACGCGAGTCGGGAAATTGTTGGAGCCAACGGAGAGGGAGGCCATCGGCGGGCGCAGGGACAACATACCGCCACGGGTTTTGCCCGCCCCGGATCGACCGCCGGTCGACAGTTGCACGATCATGCCGGGGCAATGGGTTTGAATGCCCTCTTTGAGCCGCGCGAACCGTTCGGGATCGGAGGTGGGTTTGCCTTCGTCATCGCGGACATGGCAATGGGCGATGCTGGCCCCGGCCTCATAGGCCTCATGGGTGGATTCGATTTGCTCCGCCACGGTGATTGGCACCGCTGGATTGTCGGCTTTGGTTGGCAAAGAGCCGGTGATCGCAACACAAATGATACAGGGTGTGGTCATCGGCTGCCCCACCGTTTGAAAGAATTGGCCCGCACGTTTGTCCTCCCTGACATCATATATGATGATCATGCCTGAGCAGGGTAGATTTGAAAAGTTAAGACTTTGCTGTCGCTTACATGGAAATTTCCGCATCCCCGGCGCGCAGCGGGCCCGTTGCGCGATCAAAGCGCAGATAGGCGATGGCGTGGCCCCCGGATTGGGTGAATAACACGCCTGCCAACTTCCCATCCGCTGTGGTGATCTCGGTGCCGACGGGGGCGGAGCCAGTGATGGTCACACGCGCAAGGCCTTTGCGCAGATCGGTTTTGTGTTTCATCCGGGCGGTGACTTCTTGGCCGACATAACAGCCCTTTTTGAAATCGACCCCGTTCAGACGCTCAAATCCGGCCTCTAAGATAAAGGTGTCCGGGGTCAGCTCTATCCCGGTTTCAGGCACGCAATGGGCCACCCGGATTGCATCCCAATCGACCTCTTGCGAGGGCCGTCCATCATAGGCGCGCCATCCCATGTCGGGGGTGCGGGGGTCTTGGATTGCCCCCTCGGGCGCGTCCCCAAGCCCGCGAGACACGGTGCGCTCACTCAGTCTCAAGGTCACCTTGGAGCGCAGCTTATACATGGTCAGACGTTTCAAAAGCGCCTCCGCCTCGGACTGCGCCACATCCAACAGCACGGCCTCGCCTTCGGGCACCAAAAAGAAATCGACGATGAATTTGCCCTGTGGCGACAAAAGCGCGGCATAGACGGGCCCATGTTCCAAGTGGCGCATATCGTTGGACACCAACCCTTGCAGGAAATGGATGCGGTCCTCGCCTGTGATCTCAATGACGCTGCGTGCGGATGTGTCTGTCATGCTCATTCCCCTTTTTCCACTCTTCATATAGGAAGGAAAAGAGCCACGAAAAGCGGGAAACACATGCGCGCGCCGATCTCTGTCATCATCCCGACCCTGAACGCCACGCCGAAGCTGCGCGATACCATGCTGTCTTTGATGGAGGGCTTGGATGCGGGATTGGTGCGGGAGTTGATCCTGACCGATGGCGGCTCGACCGATGGGGTTGAGAAAATGGCCGATTTTGTCGGTGCCGAGTTGATCGTCGGCGCACCCTCAAGGGGGGGGCAACTCAAACGCGGGGCGGAGGTGGCTCAGGGCGATTGGTTGTTGTTCCTGCATGCCGACACATGGTTGCCCGAAGGCTGGGCCGAGGCGACGGTGATCCATCTGGCGCATGGCTATGACAAGGCGATGGTGTATTCTCTGGCGTTTCGCGGCACCACGGGGATGCGCGCCAAATGGACCGCAGGCTGGGCCAATCTGCGGAGCAAATGGTTTGATCTGCCCTATGGCGATCAGGCGCTTTTGATCTCGCGCGACATGTATGATGAGATCGGTGGCTTTGACGACATTCCACTGATGGAAGACGTGGCCATGGCGCGCAAGCTCAAGGGTAGGATCGTGCTTAGTCCTTTGCGCGTCCAAACAGACCCAGCACATTACCAAACACACGGCTGGTTGCGGCAAGGAGGCCGGAACCTTGTCCGTCTTCTGCGCTACCGGCTGGGCGCGGCCCCTTCAAAGCTCGCCCAGTCTTACCGTCGCTGACGGTGCGGCCATCGGCATATTGCAGGCGATAGAGGTCGGCATAAAGCCCGCCGCGCGCCAAGAGTTCATCATGGGTGCCCTCGTCCACGACCTGCCCCTTGTCCATCACCACAATCTTATGCGCGTTGCGAATGGTCGAGAGGCGGTGGGCAATGACCAAAGTGGTGCGGTCCTTGGAGAGGGTCTCAAGCGCGGTTTGAACCACCTTTTCCGATTGCGCATCAAGGGCAGAGGTCGCCTCATCGAGCAACAACACCGGACGGTCGCGCAGCACGGCGCGGGCAATCGCCACCCGTTGCCGTTGTCCACCCGAAAGCCCCGATCCGCGCGGGCCGACCTGGGTATCGAGGCCATGGTCGAGTTTGGGGATGAAATCATCGACATGGGCGGCTTTGAGAGCGGCAGTGAGTTTGACCTCATCCGCTTTCGCCCCCATCAAGACATTGTCGCGCAGACTTTCGTCAAACAACAGTGCGTCTTGCGACACCACGGAATAGAGACCGCGCAAATCGGGCAGGGACAGATCCATCGTGGCGACCCCGCCGATGGAAATGGTGCCGGCCTGTGGGTCCGCGAGCCGTGTCATCAGGTTGAACACGGTGGATTTTCCGGCCCCGGAGGCGCCGACCAAAGCGGTGGTTTTACCGGCCTCTGCGGTGAAGGTCGTGCCGTTTAACACGGGGGCGTCAGCATAGGCGAAATGCACGTTTTCAAACCGGATGTCGGCGTCTTTGGCGGCGATGGGCAGGGCTTTGGGCGTTGCTGGCGAGGTGATTTCGGGCCGCTCGGCAAAGATCGCATGAATGCGCTCCAACGACGCCCGCGCCGCCTGCCAGACGCCGGAGACATTGCCCAAACGCCGCAACGGTTCAAACACCAAGGCCATGGCGGTGAAAAACGACATGAATTCGCCGACGGTTTTGGTGCCGTCGATGATCTGGTGGCCGCCGTAAAGCAACACGCCGAAAAAGCCCAAGCCCGCAACGATGTCCATCAGCGCCGGAATGCCCGCTTGTCCCGCTTCGGATTTGATTTGCGAGGCGACGAAGTGATTGATTTCGCCATGAAAGCGATCTGCCTCGCGGGCTTCCGTGCCCGAGAGTTTGATCGTGGTTGCGCCGTGGAAAATCTCGTCCAACCGGGTCGACACGCGGGCCGAGGCCTGACGCGCGCTACGCGTGGTCCGGCGCACGAGGTTTTGCAAAACCGTCACCGGAACGGCCAACAGGGGAGCCCCCGCCACAGCAATCAACGTCCAGCGCCAATCGACCAAAATCGCCACGGTCAGCAGTGACAAGAGCGAAATGAAATCCCGGCCAAAGGCCGCAAGCACCGTACCCCAGACGCCTGAGACGGCGGCGCTGTCGCCACGGGTGCGTTCGATCAGGGTGCCGGGGGGGTGGTCCTGGAAAAAACGACCATCGAGGGTCAGCATATGAGCGACAAGCCGGGCCTGAAGGGTCGCGGACACTTTTTGGCCGACCACGGCCATGATGACGCGGTGACTGAAGGACGCGATCGCACGGGCAGTGAAGACGCCAAAAACGGCAAGCGCCACCCAAATAATGGCATCGCCGTTTTGCGCTACCAAGACCCGGTCGAACATCGGTTTGATCAGATAGGACAGCGCCCCCAACATCGCGCCTTCGAGGGCCATAAACACCAAAGCCACCGCCACCAACACTACATAGCGGCGCAAATAATCGCGCCAAAGCCACGCGATCAAGATGCGTGAACCGGTGTCCGGGATGATGGGGGCGGGCGTGCTCATCGGGGCGCTTTCTTAGGGGAAGGACCGCATGGTTTTGAAGGTGCGAGCCTTTTCAATGTCATAGCGGGTCTCAAACCAGTCCCGGATCGGGATCGGGCCATCGGCTTTGAGATCGGCCTCATAGAGATCAAGGATATGATCCAAAATGCCGGTTTTCGTACTTTTGAGATGCATGAACCGCAGGCTCAACATCTTTTTGGCCTCTTTGATTGAGGCCCCTTCACAGTGCAACAGATAGAGCGCCGAGGCCAGCCCCGCCCGGTCTGCGCCGGATTTGCAATGGATCAAAAACGGTTTCGGGATCGAGGCCAAAAGGTCGATCAGCTCAACGTAGTCTTTGCCTGAGAGGGCTCCGCGTGCGGCGGCTTTGTTGGTGGTGATCAATGTGATCCCATGTTCGGCACAGGCTTGTTTTTCCAACAACATGAACGACAGGTCTTTGTCGCCACGCAGGCTCAGGATGGTTTTGATCCCCATTCGAGCATAGCGTTTGATCCGCGCAGGCGAAGGCTGATTGGACCGCCACACGCAGGGCGCGATCTCATACAGGTTGGTCCAAATTCCGCGCAAAAACGCATGGTCAAACAGGTGGAAATGCCACATCGCAAGCCTGCGGGTGCGTGGTGTGGACACGTCATTGCCAAACTGGCCGACCTCACCGCGCTCAAACCTTTTGAACCCTCTTTTTAGCGTCTTGAACATCAGGGCTCCGATTGCAAAATCATCGCGCCTCTTTATCGCCCTTTGCCCGCCGGGGCAAGCAAGGCGCGCGCGTGCCTCTGTGCCGGAGGGGTTCCTCCAAACCTGCGCACCCCTCTGTGACAGGAGCGACAATTGACGGGGCCGCTTTGGAGAGATACCGCTTGGGCCTGATATGAGTTTGAGGACAGCCCATGACACTTGCCAACGGTCGCCATTACTTAGCCATTCCCGGTCCTTCCGTGATCCCCGATCCGGTGCTTCAGGCCATGCATCGCCCGGCGCCGAATATTTACACCGGCGAATTGGTCGATTTGACCCGTAGTCTCGTGCCCGATCTCAACAAGATCGTGGGCACCGCGCATAACATGGCGTTTTATATTTCCAACGGCCATGGGCTTTGGGAAGCCTCGCTCACCAATATGATCTCGCGCGGCGACAAAGTTTTGGTCTGTGCGACGGGCAATTTTGGTCATGGCTGGGCGGATGTTGCGGCCCGTTTGGGGGCCAAGGTTGAGGTGATCGAGTTTGGCAAACAAGCCCCGATTGATCCCGCCCGTTTGGAAGCCGCCCTGCGGGCCGACACGGCACATGAGATCAAAGCGGTTTTGGTCACCCATGTCGACACCGCCACCTCGGTGCGCAATGATATTGCTCTGGCGCGCCAAGCCATTGATGCCGCCGGCCACCCCGCGATTTACGCCGTTGATGCGATTGCCTCGTTGGGCTGTGAGCGGTTTGAGATGGACGCTTGGGGCGTCGATGTGATGATCGCCGCCTCGCAAAAGGGCCTGATGACGCCTCCGGGTCTGGGCTTTGTCTGGTTCTCAGATAAGGCACTTGAGGCGGGGCGCAATGTCGATCTGCGCACGCCTTATTGGGCGTGGGAAACGCGCGCCAATCCGGTGCATCTTTATGAATATTTCGACGGCACGCCGCCAACCCATCATCTCTATGGTCTGCGCCAAGCCGTTGATATGATTTTGGAAGAGGGCTTGGACAACGTCTATGCCCGGCATGAAATCTTGGCGCGGGCCTATTGGGCCGCTGTGGATCAGTGGGGGGCACCGTTGCATTTCAACATCGCGGACCCTGCGGCGCGCTCTCATGCGGTCACGACCTTGGGCCTCGCAGCCCCCGCGGCCACGCAGTTGCGGACTTGGCTGACCGAACATCTCGGTATCACGCTGGGGATTTCCTTGGGTTTTGGCGACATTGGCTCGGCCGAATCCGATGGCTATTTCCGCATCGGCCACATGGGCCACATCAACGCCCATATGGTGCTTGGCATCATCGGTGCGATCGAAACCGCCTTTGTCGCGCTCGATATTCCGCACCAAAGCGGCGGGTCGGTGGCGGCGGCCAAGCTCTTGGCCTCGCGGGTATAACCCGCTTAGGCCACAGCCGCGCGTGCGTCCGCCAAAGCCAGCGGCAGGCGCGCGGCCAACACCTCAAGCTCCTCTGGACGGCCCACCGAAATACGGATGCAGCGGTCCAGCGGCGCGATCCCCGGCATCCGCACAAACACGCCACGCGCCGCCAAAGCGGTCAAAATCGCGCGGGCAAAGGTCCCGTCTTGGCCACAATCGACGGCGACAAAATTGGTGGCGGAGGGCAGGGACGTCAAACCGTTGTCTTGCGCGATTTGTATAATTTTAGCGCGACCCAGCGCGACCTTTCCAAGGGTTTCAGACAGGTAATCCCGATCCTCAAACGCCGCCAAAGCCCCGGCCTGCGCTATGCGATTGACGCCAAAATGGTTGCGAATTTTGTCAAAAGCAGTGGCCACAACCGGATGCGCAATGCCATAGCCAATCCGCGCGCCCGCCATGCCATAGGCCTTTGAAAAGGTACGGAACCGAATAACGCGGCGGTCAGTGACATCAATCGCGGGTCGGGTGCTTTCGGGGGCAAATTCGCTATAGGCTTCGTCCAGGATCATCAAACATCCTTCGGGCACCGCCTCTATCATGTCTTGCACAGTTTGCGCCGAATGCACCGATCCCATCGGATTGTTTGGATTGGACAAGTACACGAGCTTGGCCCCCACTTCGCGCGCCTTGGAAATCAACGCCTCCGGGTCTTCGTGATCATTTTTATAGGGCACCGTATGCAACGCGCCGCCAAACCCCGCGACATGGTAATTGAAGGTCGGATAGGAGCCCGCCGAGGTCACAACTGTTTCGCCGGGTCCGACATAAAGCCGCACGAGATTGCCCAAAAGCCCGTCGATGCCTTCGCCCACGGTGACGCTTTCTGGCGTGATGCCGTGACGCGCGGCTATCGCCAGACGCAGATCGCGGTTCTCCGGCTCACCGTATGTCCACACGCCGCTTAGGCTGGCCGTCATGGCCTCCAGCGCTTTCGGGGATGGGCCAAAGGACAATTCATTCGCGCCCAATCGGGCATCAAACGGCGCGCCGCGCAGCTCCTCCATCCGTTCCGGGGCCACGAAGGGCACGGTGGCGTGCAGGGTTTGGGCGAGCGCTGTTTGGCGTGGGTCTGTCATATCTGTCATGGCGCTTTTCCTGCCTCAACTTGATGCCTTGCGCAAGCGTCGCAACGTCAGACCTGACCTTATGCCATCTCCTTGATAGCGTAGTGGCAACAGGAGGAGCCACCATGCCCGCAACCCCCAAGACTGTCACGCTTGAGATCAAAGATCACATTGCCCATCTGACGCTCAACCGCCCGGATAAATTGAACGCAGTGTCAGAGGCTTTGGTCACCGATCTTTTGTCCGCGGTGACCGAAATCGTGGGTTCGGATGCGCGTGTGGTACTGCTCTCGGGGGCGGGCAAGGCATTTTGTGCCGGGCTTGATACCTCGAATTTCCAACGCTTCATGTCAGAGGATTTGGACGATCTGGTGATGCGGCGCACCCATGGCGATGGCAACGCGTTTCAGGCCTTTTCTCTGGCGCTTTATGATCTACCGATCCCGGTGATTGCCGCCCTCCATGGCCCCTGTTTTGGTGCGGGTCTGCAATTGGCGATCGCCGCCGATATTCGCATTGCCGCCTTTGACGCGCAGCTGTCGGTCATGGAGATGAAATGGGGGTTGGTGCCCGATATGGGTGGGATGGTTCTGTTCCCGCGGGTGCTGCGCTCGGATGTGTTGCGGCTTTTGACCTATACCCATGAGGTCGTCCTGGCGGACCGCGCCTTGGCCTACGGCCTTGTCACCCACATTGCCGAAGACGCCCACGCCCGCGCGCTTGAGATTGCCACGATGATCGCGGGCAAAAGCCCCTCAGCCATTCAGGCCGCCAAGCGGTTGATTGATGTGGCCGAAAGCCCAAATCCGCGCGCGCATATCTTGATGGAAGAAAGCCGCGAACAGCGCGCCTTGATTGGCACCAAGGATCAAATGGAAAGCGTCATGGCGCAGATGCAAAAGCGCGCGGCCAAATACGAATAAGCCTTCATTGCAGCCCAAATACTCAAAACAAAGGCCCGCCAGATGACGGGCCTTTTTTAATGGTGTCAAAGGTTTAACCGATTTCAGCGAGGCGGGCGAGAGCGGCTTTGATCTTGCCCTCTTCCTCTTCGCGCGCGGCCAGATTCTCTTGTGCCTCGGCCACGACCTCTTCGGGGGCGGAGGCGACGAAGTTCGGGTTTTTCAACCGTCCGCGCAGACCGCCAAGCTCCTTGGACAGCTTGCCCAAGACCTTTTCAAGCCGGGCTTTTTCCTCGGCAATGTCGATCACCCCTTCGAGCGGCAGGGCGAATGTGCCGCCGCCAACCGTGATGGTGATCGCGCCCTTCGGCATCGGGCCGGGGGTCAGGCTGTCAAGACGCGCGAGTTTCATGATCAACGCCTCGTTGTTGGCCCAAGCGGTTTTGCCCGCCTCGTCCAACTCGACCTGAATCATCGGGATTTTAAGCCCCGCAGGCACATGCACTTCGGCGCGCGAGGAGCGGATCGTTTCGATCAGATCAATCACCCAGTTCAACTCGCGGTCGGCCTCGGCATCGACCAGATCAAGCGACAGTTCCGGCCAATCGGAGATCGCCAACAATCTGCGCCCCGGTTTGACCGTGCCCCAGAGCTCTTCGGTGATGAACGGCATGATCGGGTGCAGCATGGTCAGGGCCTGATCCAAGACCCAGCCCATGGTTTGGCGGGTTTCGGCCAAGGTGGCGGCGTCTCCATCGTAGAACAACGGTTTCGCCAATTCGACATACCAGTCACAGAATTTGCCCCAGACAAAGGCATAGAGCGCGTTTGCCCCATCGTTGAACCGGTATTCCGCAAAGGCAGTATCGACCTCTTTGAGGACTTTCGCAGTCTCGCCGATGATCCATTTGTTCACGGTCGCAGAGGGTGTCGGGATCACGGCAGGGTCGTAGTTTTCGAACACCTCGTTCATCTCGGCAAAGCGCGCGGCGTTCCAGATCTTGGTGCCGAAGTTGCGGTAGCCTTTGATCCGATCCACCGAGAGTTTCAACACGCCGCCGATGGAGGCCATTGAGGCATTGGTGAACCGCAGCGCATCGGCACCGTATTCATCAATGATCTCAAGCGGGTCGATGACGTTGCCAGTGGTTTTTGACATCTTCTTGCCCTTCTCGTCACGGACGAGTTGGTGCAGGTAGATGGTGTGGAACGGCACTTCGTCGACCACGGCGAGTTGCATCATCATCATCCGGGCGACCCAGAAGAACAGGATGTCTTGGCCAGTGACCAAAACATCGGTCGGGAAATATTTCGACGTGCTCTCATCCCACTCGGGCCAGCCCAGCGTCCCAATTGGCCAAAGGCCCGATGAGAACCAAGTGTCGAGCACATCGGGGTCGCGCCAGACCGGGTAGACCAGTTTGGTCGGATCTTGACTGACATTATAGGCGGCGAGGCTTTCGGCGAAGGCTTCGATCGCGGCTTGGCGGCTGTCGACTTCGACGATCCGCGCATGGTTGATGGGGGTCGGCACATCGGCCAATTCGCCCTCAAACGCGGCGATCACGCCGTCAAATTCGGCGGCGCAGTGATGCACATCACCAAGATGCAACATGCCGCCTTCGGTCAACAGGCGGAACAATTCCACCTCGTCCAAGGCGCCATCGCCCTCATCGTCTTTGAAATTCGGCGCGGAGAGGTCCAAACCGTACCACACCGGGATCTGATGCCCCCACCAGAGCTGACGCGAAATGCACCAGGGTTCGATGTTTTCAAGCCAGTGGAAATACACTTTCTCACCGGACTCGGGCATGATTTTGGTGCGCCCATCGCGCACCGCATCCAACGCCGGGCCAACGATTTTTTCGGCGTCGACATACCATTGATCGGTCAGCATCGGCTCGATGACGACTTTGGAGCGGTCGCCAAAGGGCTGCATGATCGGTTTGTCTTCGACGTAGGGCACAGTCTCAGTGATCTCGGACTCCACACCTTCGTCGTCTTTGACTTTGCGCGTGACACGGGTCATCACGGCGAGGCCTTCGGCGTTGATCTCGGCGACCACGGCTTTGCGCGCCTCGAACCGGTCCAATCCGCGCAGGTGATCGGGCACAAGGTTGACGGCATCCACTTCGGCCTCGGTGAACGTTTTGCCGGCCAAAATCTCCGCCGCCAAAAGCGCGCTGTCCGTGTAAGACAGGCCATCGTCGCGCATTGCGCCACGGGTGTCCATCAATCGGTACATCGGCAAGCCGCCGCGTTTGGCGACTTGGTAGTCGTTGAAATCATGCGCGCCGGTGATTTTCACAGCGCCCGAGCCGAAGTTCATATCCGGGTAGTCGTCGGTGATGATCGGAATCAGGCGGCGGTGTTCTTTCGGTCCGACCGGAATTTCGCAAAGCTTGCCCACAATCGGCGCATAGCGCGCGTCATCCGGGTGAACGGCAACCGCGCCATCGCCCAGCATGGTTTCGGGCCGGGTGGTGGCGATGGAAATGTAATCGCGTTCCTCGGTGAAAGTGACGGTGCCGTCCTCGTCTTTTTCGACATAGGTGTAGGTCTCGCCGCCTGCCAGCGGGTATTTGAAATGCCACATATGGCCCGGCGTTTCAACGTTCTCGACTTCGAGGTCGGAAATCGCGGTCTCAAAATGTGGGTCCCAGTTGACCAGGCGTTTGCCACGATAAATCAGGCCTTTGTCGTACATGTCGACAAAGACTTTGATCACGGCGTCATGGAAATTGCCCTCTTCGCCTGCGGGGGCGCCGGGCGCGCCGGACATGGTAAAGGCGTTGCGCGACCAGTCACAGGTCGAGCCCAGACGTTTGAGTTGGTTGATGATGGTCGCGCCATATTGGCCCTTCCACTCCCAGACCTTTTCCAAAAACTCGGGGCGGGTGAAATCCGTGCGTTTTTTACCGGATTTCGCCAGTTCTTTTTCCACCATCAACTGGGTCGCAATGCCCGCGTGGTCTTGGCCGGGTTGCCAGAGCGTGTCAAAGCCCCGCATCCGGTGCCAACGGATCAAGATGTCTTGGATGGTGTTGTTAAAGGCATGGCCCACATGCAACGCGCCCGTCACGTTGGGCGGCGGGATCATAATGGTGAAGGTCTCGTCGCGGGACTTATTGGCCCCGGCTTTGAATGCTCCGGCCTTGTCCCAGGCCTCGTAAATCCGCGCTTCTGCGTCACGCGCGTCAAATGTCTTTTCCATTGCCATGTTTTCTTCGCCCAGTTCCTTTTCGCGCAGTCCCCGACTTCGCTTTGCCGTTGTTTACCGCGCGGGGGGCGCGAGGAAAAGGGAGAAACCCCGTTCATTTTCACTCGAAAGCGGGCGTATTGACCTGCTGTTAAGGCTTCTTGTGCATTCAGTAGGGCGGAACCCGAAAGGAGAAGAACCATGGGGCGAGCCCCGAAGCGTCTTCAAATCATTGCAGATCGGTTAACGCGGACGTCGTGGCACAACGGTGTCGCGATGTCTCTCTATGATCGGAGCACCGGGCGGGAGTACCATGTGGGCTCAGGCGCGCTGGACAGTCGCACGCCCTATTTCGCGACCGGGACAACCAAACTTTACACTACGGCCATTCTCCTCCAGTTGATCGAAGAGGGCAAAATCGGGTTGGACGATCCGTTTTTGACCTATCTGGGCCACGATAAGCAATATGAGGAATTGTTGGTCAGAGAAGGGGTGGATTATACGGATCGGGTGACCATCCGTCATTTGATGTCGCACACCTCGGGGTTCGGCGATTTCTTCCTCTATAAATATCAGGCGCGTACGCTCAAACATGCCATTGGTGCCGGGGTGGATACGGCATGGAGTTTCGATGAGGTGGTGCAGCGGAGCCGGTCGCACGGCGCTGTTGCCGTGCCCGGACAAAGCCGCAAGGCGCTGTATACCGACACGAATTTTCACATGCTTGGGCGGGTTATTGAGGCCATTGAGGGCGAAAATTTTGGCGAGGTGCTGCGGCGTCGGGTGATTGACCGTTTGGGCCTGACCTCCACCTATCTGTATTGCGATCCGTCTGATACGCGTCCGATCAATTTTATGTCGAAGGACCGCGAAGTGCGGGTGCCGCGCACCATGGCCTCGTTTCAGGCGGATGGTGGTATTGTCACCACCTCGCGTGAGGCGTTGATTTTTATCCGTGGTTTTTTCGAAGGCTATTTATTCGACAAACGTATTTTACCGCGACTCTATCATTGGCGACCGATGTATTTTCCCACGGAGTACGGGGTCGGCCTGATGCAAATCAAAGTGCCGTGGTGGATGTCACTGCCGCATCGGTTGAATGCACCGCCATCGCGGTTTTTCAAATCGGCACCGCGCAGTTTGGGCCATATGGGGTTGGGCGGCACCATCTGCCTTTATGCGCCGGAGGCAGGGGTCTATATTGCGGGCACGGTCAATCAACTTTTGGACCCCGCGCGATCTGTAATTGCATCAATCAAGATGATCGAAGATGTCGCTTACGGCGGGCGCGAAGATGGTGCGCATCGGCGTGGTGCGGCTCTTGTGGGGTCCCCTCCAGCCCGATAATGCGATGCGCCCGAACTCAGATGGATCGGTCGAATTTGGTCGAGAGATGGATCAGGCTCTCAATGTCTTGCACTCCGGTGATCGCGTTGATCTGATCCAGAGTTGCGTCAATGTCTTCGGTGCTGTCGCAGGCGATTTGGGCAATCAAATCAATACGCCCGGTGGAGGTTGCGACCATTTCCACCTCTGGAATGGCCTTGAGTTTGATCACGATGCCTGCAGATGTGCGCGGCGCGACCTGAATCAACACAGTGGCTTTGATCCGCCGTGAGAGCGCGACATCCCCCAGTTTGATCGTGTAGCCCGCGATCGTGCCGTTGGTTTCCATACGTTCCAGCCGGGCTTGCACGGTGGACCGGGCGACTTTGAACCGCCGGGCCAGCCGCGACACCGAGGTTGAGGAATCGGCGGCCAGCGCCATCAATATCTTTTGATCCAGATCGTCCAAGCCGACCTCCTTTGCGATGGCGCGCGCCCTTTGCGCCGTGCTGGCATTTCACGCAATGCGTAGTGTCAATTTAACCGATCATATCGTTAAATTGACCGGAGTTATGCACGTTTTTATTCTTTCTATCGAACAAATCAACATGCATATAACGGCCACTGAGTTTCAGGAACAAGGGCAGAAACGGGAGGCCAAGCGTCCCCAAATCCTGTACCTGGCCTGGTTTGGAAACCGCGTAAGTGCGATCCCAACCGGACATCCCGGGCAAGAGAGTGGCTGCGCTCTATTGGTAAAGGACAGACCAATGGGGCTCTCAAAAACCATCTGGGCCACGCCCACCGAATATCTGCGTCATCACAGCCCGGACCATCCGGTGTTGTTTTTCTCCCCCGCCATCCTGCAGGCGACCGCGCGCCGGTTTATCAAAGGATTTCCAGGGCTTGTGACCTATGCGGTCAAATCCAACCCGGATGAAACCGTGTTGGCCAATTTGGTCGCCGCAGGCGTCAAAGGCTTTGATGTGGCCTCGCCCGTCGAAATGGACACCATCGCGCGTATCGCGCCTGGGGCGCATTTGCATTACAACAACCCGGTGCGATCGCGCTCTGAAATCCGCCATGCGGTGGCGATGGGCGTGGCCTCCTATTCCGTCGACAGCCATTCCGAACTGGTCAAACTCGGCGAGCTTGTGCCCGCCAACGGCGTTGAAATTTCGGTGCGCTTCACCTTGCCGGTCGAAGGGGCGGCCTATAATTTTGGCGCGAAATTCGGTGCTAGTGTTGAGAAGGCGGTCGATTTGCTCACCTTGACGGAACAGCTTGGCTTTACCCCCTCGCTGACCTTCCACCCGGGCACACAATGCACCGACCCGCGCGCCTGGGACAGCTACATCCGCGCGGCGGCTGATATTGCCAAGGCCGCAGGGGTGAAAATTGCCCGTTTGAACGTTGGCGGCGGTTTCCCGTCGCATCGCTTGAACGAGGTGATGCCACAGTTGGAAGCCACTTTTGATCTCATCGCGCGCGTGACCAAAGAGGCCTTTGGCCCCGACGCCCCCAAACTTGTGTGCGAACCGGGTCGGGGGCTTGTGGCCGAAAGCTACAGTTTGGCGACACGGGTGAAAGCGATCCGCGATGACGCGCATGTGTTTCTCAACGATGGCGTGTATGGCGCACTGTCCGAGTTGCACTTGGTCGGCGTGATCGACCGCATCGGCGTGTTTGGCCCCTTTGCCACTCCGCGGACAGGTACATCGGTCATGCGCACGGTGTTTGGTCCGACCTGCGACAGCCTCGACAAACTGCCGTCTGACTTGGCCTTTCCGGCAGATATGGAAGAAGAGGACCATGTGATGTTTTACGGCATGGGGGCCTATTCGGTGGCGACAGCGACCAAATTCAATGGCTTTGGTCAGATCACTTTGGAAACCGTCCAAACCCACCGCTGAACCGGCGGCCCACGTCTCAAACGGTTCTTTACACACCCCGCCCCGCCGCTATCTATAAGGGGCGGGGTAATTTTGTGAGGACCAAGTGTCAGAGCGCAAAGGGATTTTTGGCAACTTAGGCCTATTGTTCAAGTTCCGCCAAAAGGTGCGGACTTCGGGTGGCGTGCATGGCCGTGGTCCGATCACCCATGTGATCATCATGGACGGAACGCTGTCGTCCCTGGAGCCGGGATTTGAGACCAACGCCGGGCTGACCTATCGGTTGTGTTCGGAGGCGGCGCAGGGCGCGAATATGTTGGTGCGCTATGAGGCGGGTATTCAATGGCGCAATTGGCGCGACACGATGGGCGTGATCGAAGGGCGCGGCATCAATCAACAGATCCGGCGCGTGTATGGCGCTTTGGCGTCGCGCTATCGCCCCGGAGATCGGATTTTTCTGTTTGGCTATTCGCGTGGCGCCTATGCGGTGCGCTCGCTGTCCGGGTTGATTGATATGCTCGGATTGCTGCGTGCCGATCAGGCCACAGAGCGCAACATCCGCACCGCCTATCGCCATTATCAAACCGCGCCGCACACGCGCGCGGCGCAGGAGTTTACCAAGGCGCATTGCCACGAGCCTATCGAGATTGCCTTTCTCGGGGTCTGGGATACGGTAGCGGCGGTGGGCCTGCATATGCCGCTTGTTTGGCGCTATTCCTCAGTGTTTCACGAATTCCACACCCAAATGCCGGCAGGCTGCGTCAAACATGTCTATCACGCGCTGGCCTATCACGAACGCCGCCGCGCCTATGCGCCTGTGTTGTTTGAAACCAACCCGGAGGCCAAGGGGCAAGTACTGCGGCAAATGTGGTTTCGTGGCACGCATGGTGACATCGGCGGGCAGCTTTCCGGTAACAACCCGGAGCGCAGACTGTCGAACAGCACCTTGGTTTGGATGTTGGACAAGGCCGAGGCGGCGGGGCTGGAGTTGCCGAAAGACTGGCGGATGCGCTATCTGGCGGACCCGCATGGGCCGTCCGTGGGCATGAACCGGGGCTGGGGCAAATTCTTTTGGCTCAGGCAAAAACGCATGGTGAAACAGGACCCGTCAGAGGTCCTGCACCCGTCGATTCGCGCTTAACCGTTCACGCCCAAATTGGCGCAAACGGCCTTGGTCAGGGTCGGGCGGTTGAGCGTATAGAAATGCAAATCCTCGACACCGCCTTGGGTCAGCGTTTCGCACAGCTTGGTGCACAGCTCGATTGAGACCGCCTGTTGATCTTCTGCCGTTTCAAACGCCTTGGCGTATTGCGCGGGCAGGGGGGTGCCACAGGCGGCGGCGAATTTTTGCACACCTTTCCAGCTTGTGATCGGGAGGATGCCGGGGATGATTGTGCCGGTGATGCCCTCCTTGGCGCAGCGGTCGCGAAAGCGGAAAAACGTATCGGCGTCGAAAAAGAACTGGGTGATGGCCGAATCTGCCCCGGCTTTGAACTTTTCCTTGAGCCAGATGATGTCGGCGCTGTCATCGGCGGCATCGGGATGCGGATCGGGGTAGGCACCGACGCGAATTTTGAAATTGCCGGTCGCGGCCAAGGCTTCGATCAACTCGACGGAGTTGGCAAAGCCGCCCGGAGCGGGGGTGAACTGGCCCGCACCTTTCGGCGGATCGCCTCGCAGCGCGACAATTTCATTGACCCCTACGGATTTGTAACTCTTTGCAATTTCAAGCGTTTCTTCGCGGGTTGCGTTCACACAGGTCAAATGCGCGGCGACGTTCCAGCCGTATTTGCGGTTCAGCAATGCCACGGCGTCATGGGTCAATTCGCGCGTGGTGCCGCCCGCGCCATAGGTCACGGAGACAAAGCCCGGCTGCATGTGTTCAAGCGCCTGCACCGTTTCAAACAGGCTGAAACAGGCTTCGATGTTCTTCGGCGGGAAGAATTCAAAAGAGATGTTGGGCGCTTGGGTCATCGTTGTGTCCTTATCAATCGGCGGCCCTTGTCTCACAGCCGTTGATGTGAGACAAATTCATAATTCTCAAGATCAACATGAGTGTCATTCACAATGCATCTCGAATTTCGCCACCTGCGTACCATCAAAGCGATTTATGAAGAAGGCGGTTTGGCGCGGGCCGCCGACCGGCTTCACATCACCCAATCGGCTCTGTCGCATCAGGTCAAAGGGCTTGAGGATCAGGCCGGAGTCGAGTTGTTTGTGCGCCGTTCAAAGCCGCTGAAGCTGTCGGCGGCGGGGATGCGGCTTTTGGCGCTGGCCGAAGAGGTCTTGCCCCGCGTTGAGGCGCTTGAGGCCGAATTTCGCGGCATTGAGGACGGCACATCCGGGCGGCTGCATATCGCGATGGAATGCCACGCCTGTTTCGATTGGCTGTTTCCGGTGCTCAATCAGTTCCGCAAGGCCTGGCCGGAGATTGACGTCGATATCCGGCAACGTCTGGCCTTTGGTGCGCTGCCGGCTTTGGAGCGCGAAGAGGTCGATCTGGTGATTTCCTCCGACCCGGACACGATCGCGGGCGTGACCTTTGTGCCGCTGTTTGATTATGCGCCGATGTGCGTGATGGCGGCAAAACACCCGCTCGCGGCCAAGCCCTATGTCGATGCCGAGGATTTTCGTGATCAAACCCTGATCACCTACCCGATGGATCGGGCACGGTTGGATGTGTTCAAAGAGTTGCTGACGCCTGCGGGGGTTGAACCCGCCACGGTGCGTCAGGTCGAATTGACCGATGTGATCCTGATGCTGGTCGCGGCGGGGCGGGGGATTTCGGTGCTGCCCGATTGGGTGATGCGCGACATACGCAGCCACCCGGATTATGCCGTACGCCCGCTGACCGCCACAGGCGTGACACGGCGGATGTATGCCGGGGTGCGCGTCGATGACGCGACCAAACCCTATATGGCCCATGTCCTGCGCATCGCCAAAACCGAAGCGGTGAAATTGCAACGGGGATGATCAGGCTTTGAGCAGGGTCTCAAATGTGCCGAAAATCATGCGTTTGCCGTCAAAGGGCATGTCACCCAAGGCGGCGATCCGTTCATCTGTTTCCATCGCCGTCATACAGGCCTCAGCCGATGCCATGTCAGGCCATTCGATAAAGGATGTCACGACTGTCTCATCCGGGCCAAGTTGAACCGCCATGGGTAGGGACGTGACCTCGCCCGGCGGTACAAATGCGCCCCATCCCTCAAACACCTGCAATGCGCCGAATTCTTTGAAAAAAGGTGCCATGCCGGTGGAAACGCGCAGATAGGCCTCTTTCTGTGCTGTTGGTACGGGAATGATCGCGATCTGAAAGTAGGACATTCAAAACCTCATTTATGGGGAATGGGAGAAAATGCGGGTATGTTACCATGTAAAAGCTGAAAGGAGACCAATTCTTTGCCCACAAACCCTTGGCAGCGCGGGTTTCGCGGCGTATACGCCCGGTTTGAACATCTCTCGACATCTCTGACCCGGAGCCCGGACCATGCAAGGCAGTGCCAATCTCAACGTTATGATCAAAGCCGCACGTAGCGCGGGGCGCTCTCTTGTGAAAGACTTCCGCGAAGTCGAGAACCTTCAGGTCTCGTCCAAGGGCGCGGGCGATTTTGTGTCCAAAGCCGATATCACCGCCGAGCAGATCATCCGCGAAATGTTGATGGAGGCACGACCGACCTATGGGTGGGTGGGCGAAGAAAGCAAACCCGTTGAGGGCAAGGATCCGACCCGTCGCTGGATCGTCGATCCGCTTGATGGCACGACAAATTTTCTGCACGGCCTGCCGCATTGGGCGGTGTCGATTGCGCTTGAGCATAAGGGTGAGATTGTATCCGCCGTGGTGTTTGACCCGGCCAAGGGCGAATTGTTCTGGGCCGAAAAGGGCAATGGTGCCTGGATGAATGACATGCGTCTGCGCGTGTCTGGTCGTTCGAAAATGATCGAGGCGATTTTTGCCACCGGCCTGCCCTTTGGCGGTCGGGCCGATTTGCCCGAAACCCTGCGCGATTTGGCGCGGGTGTTGCCGGCCTGTGCCGGTGTGCGCCGTTGGGGCGCGGCCGCGCTTGATCTCGCCTATGTGGCGGCGGGGCGCTATGACGGGTTCTGGGAGCGCCGTTTGAATTCCTGGGACATGGCGGCGGGGCTTTTGTTGGTGAAAGAGGCCGGTGGTATCGTCGAACCGCTGCACCCCGAAGGCAATGCGCTTGAGGATGGTGAAGTGATTTGCGCCAATGAGGCGTTGTTCAACCGCTTTGCCGACGTGATCCGGGCCGCCTGAGCCAGAGTCGGGTCGCGCGTGTTTACGGCGTTTCTGTACAATTTACATTTAATTAGGCTTTTACCCGTCGTGGCGTGAACAATGCCTTGGGTAAGGTCCGTTTTTCACCGGATAGGCTGTGAATTGCCCGGTATCCGCCCAATTTTCGTCGTTTTTTCATGGGAAATCGAACGGATCATTGGAGGGATAAAACCGTGACACGTCGAATTCTTAAGTCTATCCGGCACTATGTGGCCGACGAAAACGGTGCGGTGACCGTTGATTGGGTTGTTTTGGTATCGGCGATCATCGGGTTGGCGATCCCGATTATTGCACTTATTTATAAGGGTATGGATGTGTCTGCGGCGAATATCGACACGACCTTGTCAGCCATTTCAATTGTGACGAACTGATCAATTGTGACGGGCTGATCCACGGCTATCCCTTACGTTGTGAATTACCGATCCGCGGGATGATGCACGCCATCCATCCACGGCACGTCTGAGAGATCGGACGGGTTCACCCCCACAATTGCCCCGGCGTTGACCCCGTATTGCTGCGGGTTCGAGCGGCGTTGATGATGGGTGTAGATGCCACATATGCTGCAAAAATAATGTTTCGCCGTCATTGTTCCAAATTGGTAGAGGCTGAGACTCTCGCCTCTTACGACCTCGATCCCCCCCAAGGCTGCCGTCACCATAATGGCCCCGCGCCGCCGACAGAGCGAACAATCGCACCGTCGTGCGGTGTTTAACCCGTCCAAAAGCTGAACGTTGAGTTCGACCCCACCGCAATGGCAGGTCACGGTCACGGGGGTACTGAAATCTTGGGTCATTTGCGCCTTCTGACTTTGGGTACGGATGTGGGTTGGAACCGATAGCGGGCCTCAGAGTGGGGCGGTGCGCCGTCTGTGCGATCCCAAAACGCCCGCCCGCCGAGGCGCCGCCAAAGCGGATAGGTGGCAAGAATTCCGGCGATAAACCCGCCGATATGGGCCAGATAGGCCACGCCCCCGTTGCCGCTCGCGCCAACTTCGCCGACAATTTGAAAGGCAAACCAAAGCCCAAGCATCAACCATGCAGGCAGAGGGATGACTTTGAAAAAGATGATGAAAAAGAGAAAGACATCGACACGCGCCTTTGGGAACAAAAGCATATAGCCGCCTAAAACCCCGGCAATCGCGCCAGAGGCCCCGACCATCGGCACACGCGCATCCGGGGCGGCCATATATTGCGCCAGCCCGGCGGCCAGACCACAGAACAGGTAAAATCCAAGATAGCGCAGATGCCCCATCTCATCCTCAAGGTTATCGCCAAAGATCCACAAAAACAGCATGTTACCGGCAATATGCAGGACGCTGCCGTGCATGAACATGGAGGTGAGCATAGTGTAATACCCATCCCCCATGGAAATCCGTGCGGGCACCATCGCCCAGGTGGAATAGAGGCCAAGCAAGGCCCGATCATCGCCATATGAGGGCAGCATGGCCATGAACACCGCCGCGTTGAGCGCGATCAACGCATAGGTGACAAGCGCGGGGCGGCGGGAAGGGTTGTGGTCGCGAATTGGAAACATGCCGCCACTTTGATCGAGAATGAAAGCCTTTGGCAATTCATTTGCGGCAGGGCGGACGTGTTAAAAGCCAGTATCGCAATGTTGCACAGCGTTTTGCCAAAACCTGTGTGGAAGACTTTTCGCACGTGCTTTCGTTGCTCTCAAGCGCCGCTTCCCTCTTTACACTGCCCGCGCCGGCAGTATGGTCTGCCATCACAGCCCCGCGTGCCCGCGTGGTGGAATGGTAGACACATGAGACTTAAAATCTCCCGGCCGAATGGCCGTGCCGGTTCGAGTCCGGCCGCGGGCACCAAGACATTTTCGTGTTTGTGGGAGGGCCTGCCCCAGGGCAGCAGGCCGCAAGAGATGAGACCTGTAGGAATCAAATGTGATGCGCCACCTCTTCCCTCCCTTTTCCAAAACACTCCGCCGGGGCGTCGGTGCGCTTCAGTTCCTCTCGAAAAAGCCGATCCTGGATCAAATCTGTGCTGATATTGTCGCGGGATTGGTGCCGTCAAATGTACAGGGGGATCAAGGGCCAGTTTGGGTCTACATGGGGGTTCACAAGCGGTTTGGGGCAGAATGGATGCGTCGTGGTTTGAAAATAGCAGTTCAAACCGAGCAGTTTTACGACGAGTCCGGCCATCCGCTTTGGGCGTCCCGCAACCGCAGGTTTTGCAAGGCGGTGCTTTCGGCGTTGAAACGGTGCGATGTTTTGTTGGATCTCTCCGCCTCCAATGAAAGATTTTATCAAGAATATGCCCCTGATTTGGCGAATAAGATCATCTATGGGCCGCATATTTTTCCAACTGTCCCCCCTGAATTTTGTCCGGCCTCCGACCCGCGTTTGATTTTTTTCGGCGCGCTCAATGCGCGGCGCAAAGCCGCATTGGATGGATACGCAGAGCGGGCCTGTGGTCTTGACGGTCAATATTTTAATGAGGATCTGCTCACGGCGTTGCGACCCTATGCCGGAGTCTTAAACCTGCATTTTGATGCAGGCACTTATACCGAAGCACCGCGCCTATTGTCCGCCATGCGCGCGGGAAAAGTCATGGTGTCTGAGCCGCTTGCATCGGGGTTGGTTGCGGGGCAGCATTACTTTAAATTGGGCGCCGAATTTGATGAGACACAGGCGCGCGAAACCTTTGAGGCCTGTGCAACCTATCTCTGTGAAACCTATGAGTTTCAGACGTTTTTGGATGGGGTTCTGCGGGTTAACGCCGCCCTTTGAGGGCTTGTTCAATTTTGTGCAACGCGCTGAGCCACCACCGCGCTTTGACGTCCTTATAGACAAAGGGTTTGCGCACCTTGGGGTTGTCTGCCTCCAAAAAGGTTTCGGCGACCGGATAGGTGGACATGTCACGCGTTTTCATCGCTTTGATCTGGGCCGGCGTCATGTCTTTAAGGGTTTTCACATCCCTGCCCACCACACGCAGGGCGAGCTTGGCCGCAAGGGATTGGCCGCGATTGCGAAAAAACGGCACTTCGGGGCAGAAAAACACAAAAGGATGGGCCATTGTTGGCATCGGGGCGAAAAGCCTACGGGCCTGTTCGACATTGGCGGCCTCGCTATTTTGCATCTGCCAATGGGCGGCGTGCAAGCGATCAACATGCATGAGGCTGATGTCGAAATAGGCCATCCTTTTGGCGTGATTTTGGGCCGAGAGATCGTTACGCAGATCATAGAGGGACTGTTCGGGAACAGGGCGTAACAGGCGTTTGTAACGGGTTTCGCGAACGGATTTGATGAACAAAACGGAAAGAAAAGCGCGCTGCGGATCTGTTTCAAACGCGGATAGGATAGTGTCCCAATCGGATTGATCCAATGAACGCACGACCTGCGTGTCATCTTGCAAGGTCAAAAGAAGGGTCCGATCTGCGCGGTCCAAAGCGCGCTGCATATTGTAGTACAGCCCGCCGTGGCGTCCCGCTGCATCTTGCGATCCGGGTTGAACTACCATGCCTTCGGGCAGGCTTGCGAGATAGGCCAGAGTGTCGGGGTCCGTGGAGGCATCATCGAAAATGGTGAGGCGCGCGCCGGGGCAATGCCGTTGAACTGACATGACACAGTTTTGCAAATAGGCCGCGCGGTTATAGGAAAAAATTGCGATGTCCAGATCATCGAACGTCATGCGTCAGGCCCTGTGTTGCTTGTCTTTGCTCCGGGACACCATGTCAGAAAACGCGACTTTGATACAGTCCATTTCCCGACACGGATGTGCAAAATACTGCGTCCAGATCATGCGTGAATCTGGACGCGGTAGGTACAAATCGAACATTTAAGGCGCTGAGTGTTAGCTCCGCGTCCCGGCAAATTTCTCCTGCCAGTCTTCGCGGTCTTCATCGGAGATTTTGGCAAACAAATTGTCGGGGACAACGAATGTATGGCCGGGTGTCAGGGAGGATAGGCAGCCTGCGACATCTTCGGGCCAATCAAGCGCGTCAAGCGCCAGAGCCGTGTGCAATTTTCCCGACGTGTCCGGGATGAAGGGTGACGAGAGGCGCGCGTAAAGCCCGATCAGGTTAAGCCCCATGCGCACCTGCATCGCGGCCAATTCCGGGTCTTCCTTAAAGGTCGACCAAGGGGCTGCGGATTGCAGATATTCGTTGCCCGCCACCCAGATCGCACGCAGCGCATTGGCGCCTTTACGTACATCAATGGCGTCCATATGGGTTTGATAGTCAGTGACTTTTTCGGTCAAATCGGCAATCAAGGCGCGCTCTTGATCGCCGTAGTCTCCGCCCATAGGCACCTCTTCGCCAAATTTGGAGCGACAGAATTTGGTGATGCGCGACACGAAATTGCCCAGCACATCGGCCAAGTCTTTGTTCACACTGGATTGGAAATTTTCCCAGGTGAATTCGGAATCAGAGCTTTCGGGCGCATGGGACAACAGCCACCAGCGCCAGTAATCCGACGGCAGGATCGACAGCGCCTGATCCATGAACACGCCGCGTCCGCGCGAGGTGGAGAATTGCCCGCCATCATAGTTCAGATAGTTGAACGATTTGATGTAATCGACCATCTTCCACGGCTCATCCGACCCCAGCATGGTGACGGGGAAGGACAGGGTATGAAACGGCACATTGTCCTTGCCCATGAATTGCACATATCGCACATCATCAGCGCCTTTGTCGGTGCGCCACCAGCGCTCCCAAGCCGCGTCATCAAGCCCTTGTTTGGCCGCCCATTCGGCGCCACAGGCGATGTATTCGATCGGCGCATCAAACCAGACGTAGAACACTTTGCCATCCATCCCGGTCCAAGGCGCGCCCTCATATTGCACGGGAACGCCCCAGCTCAGATCACGGGTGATGCCCCGGTCTTGCAAGCCGTCGCCATCGTTGAGCCATTTTTTGGCAATCGAGGTGGTGAGCACGGGCCAATCGGTTTTGCTCTCAATCCACTCGCTCAATGCGCCGCGCATGTTCGATTGTTTGAGATAGAGGTGCTTGGTCGCACGAGTCTCAAGATCGGTTGCGCCCGAAATGGTTGAATGCGGGTTGATCAGATCGGTCGGGTCCAACTGTTTGGTGCAATTGTCGCATTGGTCGCCGCGTGCAGAGTCGTAGCCGCAGTTGGGGCAGGTGCCTTCAATGTAGCGATCAGGCAAAAAACGCCCGTCGGTGACGGAATAGACCTGGGTTTCTTCGATCACCTCAATCAACCCGCTTTCGGCCAGTTTGGAGGCCAGATGTTGGGTCAGGATTTTGTTTTGCTCGCTCGACGAACGGCCAAAATGGTCAAAGGACAGACGGAACCCCGCAGCGATCTCGGCCTGAATATCATGCATCTCGGCGCAATACTCGGCCACGGGTTTGCCCGCCTTTTGGGCGGCGATCTCGGCCGGGGTGCCGTGTTCGTCGGTGGCGCAGAGGAACAAAACCTCGTCGCCCCGCGCGCGCCGATAGCGGGCGTAAAGGTCGGCGGGCAATTGCGAGCCGACAAGGTTGCCGAGGTGCTTGATCCCATTGATATAGGGCAAGGCTGAGGTGATGAGCGTGCGTGCCATGTGCGTCGTCCGGTCTGTCCGTTGCAAAGTCTTTAGCCTCTCTAGCGCGGCTGCGGCGAAAGGGCCAGAGGGCAGCGCCTGTTCGCGGGTTTTCGCGCCATTGCGCATGGATATGTCGCAAAACCGACGTGATCAAAGGGATGCAAAGCGCCTTGGCGAAATCTCTCAGGCCAAGGGCGCGATGATTGATTGCCCTCAGGCGCGAGTACGTTAGGTTGCGCGCAAACGGGGTTGGCGGCCTGACTGAGTATAGGCCGGACAGAGATAAGGGACATGATGCGATGAAACTGCGCAAAATTGGCAAGAGCGATCTGATGGTGTCTGAGATTTGTCTCGGGACAATGACTTGGGGCACACAGAATACGATGGAAGAGGGCCACGCCCAGATTGATCGCGCCAAAGAGGTTGGTGTCAATTTTATCGACACGGCAGAAATGTACCCGGTCAACCCGGTCCGGGTGGAAACGGCGGGCGATACCGAGGTGATCATTGGCGAATATCTTGCGGCGCGCGGTGGGCGCGCGGACTGGATCATCGCGAGCAAAATTGCCGGCACCGGCAGTGTCAATAAAGAGGGCATCACCGCCGAAAATCTTGAGGCGCGCCTTGATGCCTCGCTCAAACGGCTCAAGACCGATTACGTCGATCTCTACCAATTCCATTGGCCCGATCGCGGCTCTTACCATTTCCGCCAAAACTGGGCATTTGACCCCTCGTCGCAGCCACCGAAAGATCAGGTTTTGGACAACATGCGGGCCGTTCTTGCAAAGATGACGGAGCTGCAGAAGGCTGGCAAGGTGCGCGAATTTGGCACCTCGAATGAAAGCGCATGGGGCATGGCGCAATGGTTGCGCTTGGCCGAGGAAATGGGCGCGCCGCGGATGCAGTCGATCCAGAACGAATATTCGCTGATGTGCCGCCATTATGACCTCGATTTGGGCGAATTGGCGGTGCATGAAGAGGTGACGCTTTTGGCCTATTCGCCGTTGGCCGCCGGGCTTTTGACCGATAAATACAAGGGCGGCTCTGTGGTGCCGAAAGGATCGCGTCTTGATCTGAATGGCGATCTGGGCGGTCGGGTCAGCCCGCGCGCCTGGCCTGCGGTGGACGCCTATGTCGAGATCGCGAAAAAACACGGAATCGACCCGGCGACGATGGCTGTGGCCTGGACCCTGACCCGTCCGTTTGACACCATGCCGATCATCGGCGCGACCTCTGTGGAACAGTTGGAAAAGTCTTTGGATGCACGCGATGTGACGCTGTCAAAAGAGCTGCTCAAAGACATCGAAGCGGTCTATAAAGCCCATCCCATGCCTTACTAAGTGAGGCGCTTCAGGAGATCACATCATGCGGGCTGCTCTTTGGATTGCGCTTGCCACATTTGCCCTTACGGCTTGCCAATCGGATGCGCCGGAGGCGGGCGGGGGCTATGGGCTTGCGGGGTATGATCCGGGTGCCACATCGCAAAAGGCAGCCTGCGAGGGTCGCGGTGGGGCGTTCAAACCGGGCGGGGCGTCCGGGGCTTTGGCCTGTTTCATGACGCCGAAAGATGCAGGGAAATTCTGTTCCACATCCTCGGAGTGCAGCACCGGCAATTGTCTGGCGCGCTCGCAAAGCTGCAGCCCGATCGAGCCGCTGTTTGGCTGTAACGAGCTGCTGGATGCGGAAGGGCGGCGGGTGACATTATGCGTGGAGTGATCCAAAACCGCGGGTTGCGCGATTTGTGCAATTTTCATGTGCGAAACCTCTTGTTTGGTGCTGTTGCTCTGCCCCTGCTTGCGGGATGCGTGACTCCCGGCTCGGCCTTCAAACCCACCGGCACACGCAATCCCGAGGTGGCGATGGCCTCTTTGGCCACGTTGGATACGCTGAAATTCTCTGGCCGCTGGTATGAGGTTGAGGCGTTTGTGCCCGACGGCAAATCCTGCGTCATCGGCGCGGTGACGTTTACCCGGCAAACATCCGGCGATCTGATGGTGACCGAAGGCCCCTGTGCCGATGGCGCGCCGCGTCAGGGGCTGGCCAAACGGATCGGGCCGGGGCGCTTTGCCTTTGAGGGCGACGAGATTTGGGTGTTTTGGGTCGATGCCGAATATCATGTGGCCGTTATTGGGTCGCCTTTGGGGGCGGCGCATGTGTTGTCGCGCGAGATGAGCCTGCCGCCGGATCGGCAGCGCGCGGTGCATGAGATTTTGGCGTGGAACGGCTATGACGTGACCCGGCTGCGACCGGCGCGGCGCAAATAGACCTCAAGGAGGGACAAAGATGCGGATTTTGTTTACAGGCGGCTCAGGCAAGGCCGGGCGTCATGTCGTGCCTTATCTGGTGGCGCGTGGACATCGGGTGCTGAACGCTGATCTGGTGCCTCTGGATGCACCAGGGGTGGACAATCTGACGGTCGATGTGACCGACAGTGGCCAAGTATTTAACGCCCTGACATCCTACGCAAATTTCGATGAATTGGAGCCCGGAACAGGGGTGCCAAAATGTGACGCGGTGGTGCATTTCGCCGCCGTGCCGCGCATCCTTTTGAAACCGGACAATGAAACCTACCGCGTCAATGTGATGAGCACTTATAATGTGCTTGAGGCGGCGGTGAAGCTTGGCATTAAAAAGGTGATTTTTGCCTCTTCCGAGACCACATACGGCGTCTGTTTTGCCGATGGGACACGCCGGCCCGAATATCTTCCGGTGGATGAGGATCACCCGGTTGTGCCCGAGGACAGCTATGCCATGTCCAAGGTTGCCAATGAGGTGACCGCGCGGTCGTTTCAGCGCCGCTCTGGCATCGACATTTACGGCATTCGCATCAACAATGTGATCGAACCGGATGAATATGAGCGCAATTTCCCGACCTATTTCGAACGCCCGGCCATGCGGGAGCGTAACATTTTTGCCTATATCGACGCGCGCGATTTGGGGCAGATGGTCGATTTGATGTTGGCGAAAGACGGGTTGGGGTTTGAGATATTCAACGCCGCCAATGATGATCATTCGGTGAACCTGCGCACGCGCGAGATTGCCGAACGGTTTTATCCGAATGTGCGGTTTCTGCGCGAGATGGGCGACGATGAGAGTTTTTATTCCAACGAGAAGGCCAAGCGGCTGTTGGGGTTTGCGCCCAAACACGGTTGGCGGCAGGTCTTGAAACCCTGACCCTTCGCATTTGCTGATGGGGGTCCGCAGGATTTTTGACTAGGCGGTTTGAAAAATCCCGCTTATAGCCCCCTGCATGATGATTGAGCGGACATATATGGAGCATGCGCGCCGGGTTTTGGTGCTGGGTCTGCCATTGGCGGGCAGTCAGCTTGCGCAATTTGCCGTGCATATGACCGATGTGATCATGATGGGTTGGTACGGTTTGGACGAACTGGCCGCACTGGTCTTGGCTTCGGGCTTTTGGTTCGTGTTGTTCATCCTCTTGGCAGGGTTTGCCTTTGCCGTGATGCCCTTGGTCGCCACGGCGGCGGGGCGCGGGGATGTGACCATGGTGCGGCGGGCCACGCGGATGGCGATTTGGCTGTCCATCATTGCCGCCGTGGTGATCTATCCGGTGTTTGGATTTTCCGACGAGGTTTTGATCGCACTCGGGCAACAACCGCATATCGCCGTCATGGCCAAACCCTATCTGGCGGTCGCGGGGTTTGAAATGATCCCGGCCCTGGTGGTCGCGGTGTTCCGGTCGTATTTCTCGGCGCTGGAGCGCACCCGAGTGGTGTTGATCGCGGTGATCTGCGCGGTCGGTCTGAACGCGCTGCTCAATTATATGTTGATCTTTGGCGGATTTGGGATGCCGGAACTCGGCGTGTTGGGCTCGGCCATCGCCTCGCTCATCGTCTCGACATTGATGATGGTGGCGCTGGCGGTGTATGCCAAAATAGCAACGCCCGAAAATGATTTGTTCCGCAACCCGTTCAAACCCGATTGGGCGATGTTCAGTACCGTGTTTCGCATGGGTGTGCCCATCGGACTGACCTCGCTGGCGGAGGTCGGGTTGTTCAATGCGGCCGCCTTGATGATGGGCTGGATCGGTACGGCGACTTTGGCAGCGCATGGGATTGTGCTGCAACTCACCGCCATTGCGTTTATGACCCAGATCGGCCTGTCACAGGCCGGAACCATTCGTGCCGGCAACGCCATGGGGCGTGGCGATGAGGCGGATCTGCGCAAAGGGGCGCGGGTGGTTGTGGTGATGTCACTGATGATGGCCGCCGTGTCGTCGTCTTTGTTCTTATTGTTCCCGGATTTTCTCATCGGCTTGTTCATTGCCCCCGATGAACCAGCGCGCGCGGATGTTTTGGCCATTGGCGGCGTTCTGATCGTCTTCGCCGCGATGGTGCAATTCTCGGATGGGGGGCAGGTTGTGGCGCTCTCCTTGCTGCGCGGGGTGCATGACACCGCCGTACCGATGGTATTGGCAACGATCAGCTATTGGGTCATCGGATTGCCCGTGGCCTACCTGTTCGGCTTTGTCATCGGCTGGGGCGCAGAGGGCGTTTGGATGGGCTTTGTCTTTGGCCTGACCTCGGCCTGCCTGTTGATGAGCTACCGCTTTTGGGTGCAAAAATCGCGGATTTCGCGCGAGGCCTAAAGCGCTTAGCCCTCGCCGCGGTCTTGCAACAGCCGATCCGCCTTTTTGCGCACCAAGACCGTGCGCAGGTCATGCATCGCCAGCAAAAGCGCATCTGTGACATTCTCCAACTGATCGTCGGTCGCACGCGTTTGTGCCCAATGCGCGGTCAGGTTGAGGTAATCAATCGCCCGGTGTATGTCGTCAATATCGCGCTTTGCCAAAAGCGCAACCCGCTCGGCCATCCACTCTTCGATGATGCGCTTGTCCTCGGGAGACAGCTCCCGCCCGCCTTGCGGTTTGATTTCGCCATTCTTGATGTTGACCGCCGCGATGTGATCCATCTCGATCCGGCGTTGACGGTTTTCCGTATCCACGCGAAAGACGAAGGCACCGTTCTCGCGGATACGGAAATAATACTGGGGAAGAGCGACGCTCATGAAAGCCCCGCGCAAAAGTTCTGAATCCGGGTGCAGGCCTCTTTGAGGGCGGCGTCCGAGGTGGCGTAAGAGACGCGGAAATTGGGCGACAGGCCAAAGGCCGCACCAAACACCACGGCCACACCGGTTTCTTCCAATAACGCTGTGGCGAACTCTTCGTCATTGGTGATTTTGGCCCCGCCTGCGGAGGTTTTGTTCAGGCATCCGGCGATGTCGGGATAGACATAGAACGCGCCTTCCGGGGTCGGGCACGTGATGCCGGAGGCGGCGTTGAGCATGTCGACCACCATATTGCGGCGGCGCACGAAGGCTTCGTTGTGGACCGCGATGAACTCATGCGGGCCGTTCAGGGCCTCGACAGCGGCATATTGCGAGATCGAACAAGGGTTCGAGGTCGATTGCGATTGCACCTTGCGCATCGCATTGATCAACTCCACCGGCCCCGCCGCATAGCCGATCCGCCAACCGGTCATGCAATAGGCTTTGGACACGCCATTGACCGTCAATGTGCGCTCATACAGGCCGGGTTCGATTTCGGCGGGTGTGCAGAATTCAAAGCCGTCAAAGGCCAGATGTTCGTACATATCGTCCGACATCACCCACACATGCGGGTGGCGCATCAACACGTCCGTCAGTTCTTTGAGCTCGGCTTTGGAATAGCCAGCACCCGTGGGATTGGACGGTGAGTTGAAGATCAGCCATTTGGTTTTGGGCGTGATCGCGGCCTCAAGCTGGGCTGCGGTGATTTTGAAATCATGATCGAGCTTGCCTTCGATCGCCACGGGCACGCCGCCCGCCAAAAGCACCATGTCCGGGTAGGACACCCAATAGGGCGCCGGGATGATCACCTCGTCACCGGGGTTCAAGGTTGCCACCAGCGCGTTGTACAACACCTGTTTGCCGCCGCCCGACACAGAGACCTGCGCGGGGGTATAGTCCAACCCGTTGTCCCGTTTGAACTTGGCGCAGATTGCCTCTTTGAGTTCCGGGATGCCATCCACGGCGGTGTATTTGGTTTTGCCCTCTTCGATGGCGCGAATGCCCGCCGCTTTGATGTGCTCGGGCGTGTCAAAATCCGGCTCACCCGCACCAAGGCCGATCACGTCCTTGCCCGCGGCTTTCAATTCACGCGCCTTGTTGGTCACGGCGATGGTGGGAGACGGTTTGACACGCGACAGAGTCTCGGAGAGGAAAGGCATGGGAAAGTGTCCATTGTGCTAAGGGTTTGGCCTAGTGATAGCGCCAAAAAGGGCCGCGCGCCAAGCGTCGCTTGACGATAATCTTGGTATGGGTGCGATAATCTTGATATGGGTGCACAAAACGTCACAGAGTTGGAGATCGCCATGCCTCAGTTCAGCCCCAAAAACGCAGTCAAGCCGGTGGGTGAGAGCATTGAAATCCGTCGGAAGCGGCTCAAAATCCGGGCGTGGCGGCGCGGGATCAAAGAGATGGATCTTTTGATCGGCGGCTATGCGGATGCGCATTTGGCAGACATGGACGCGGCGGCTTTGGACGAGTTTGAGACGCTGATGGATGAGCATGATCAGGATTTGCTATCCTATGCGACCGGGCTTAAACCCGTGCCGGATCATCTCAAATCCATGTTGGAGCGAGTGATTGCGGATGCGGATCATCCCTCTTGGGGTCTTATGGGCTAAAAGGTTACCAAATCCTTTCCTAAACCCACGCCCAGTCTACGCTATTTTTCCGCCAATTTGTCGAGATTGGAAAAATTTATGCTGTTTAACTGAATTTTGGGAAATTCCGGTCAATCTGTCCTTCAAATAGCCTTTGGCGGAGTCACAGATGAGCATGCATTCAGCATTCGTAAAACCAATCGAAACCCCCTTTATGTCTCAGTACCTTGAGGCATTGTCACTGGTGGAGCGGCTGCATCGCCTGCTTCTGGATGTGATCAAGGATGAATTCGAACGGGTCGGCATTTTGGAAATCAACGCGGTTCAGGCGCTTTTGCTGTTCAACGTCGGTGAAAACGAGGTGACCGCCGGGGAATTGAAAACCCGCGGGTATTATCAGGCTCAAACGTCTCCTATAACCTCAAAAAGCTGGTGGATATGGGCTATATGCACCATCAGCGCTGTGAAATTGACCGCCGCTCGGTGCGGGTGAAACTGACCGCCAAGGGCGATCATGTCCGCGTCACCGTGGCGGAGTTGTTTTCACGTCATGCCGAGGGGTTGCAGGGCAAAGGGGTGATTTCCTCTGCGGGAATCGAAGACATCAACACCTCTTTGCGCCGCGTTGAACGGTATTGGGCCGATCAGATTCGCTATATCTACTGAACGGGAGTCGTCAGACAGGTCAATTTTGACCGTTTTGATCGGGCGGAATGTCCAACCAGCCGATTGTAAGTGTTTGTAATTCTTTCAAAAGTTTGCGCGTCATCGCGCGATCATAGTCGTGATACGACTCGGCGCGTTCGACAAAAGCACCATAACCTTTGATCACCGCCCCTCTGAAATAACGTTCCAAACCATCAAGCTCGCGGGTGACCGCCGCCGCGTCGGCGGTGTCCGATCCGGTCGAGACAATCAATCCGTTGATCGTCACGTCACTGAGGTTCGGTTCAAACCGCACCCGCTCTGGACGAGGCCCCATGTTGGAGCGGCCATCGGCGGAAATATCCAACGTATAGCGCCAACAGCCGGGACGTTCGCTCAACCGTGCTCCACCAAACCGAATGCCTTCGCCCATGGCCGTGCCCGGCCCATGTGGCACCCGCGTTAAGCTGCGCAATTTGCGTTGCACGTCTTGCAGGTCGTCTTGGCTGCGGATGGCCACCCAAGGCACCAAATCGCGCGGCGAGGCGTCACCCGCCCACTCGTAGATGGTGATCCAAACCGGCGCGCCCTCGACAGCCAAAAACGCCCGCGTCACCTCGGGGGAGGCCAAGGCGCGGGCGAGACCTTCGATCTGCAATTGCCACTCACGAGCATCGACCGAGCCAGACACATCCAGCCCCAGCGCCAAAGCCTGTCGGCAGGTCTCGGCCTGCGCCGATCCTGCCGTCAAAAACGCGGCGAAAATCGCGCTGAGGAGGGCGGTTTTTACCAATGCCCAACACTTTCCATCGACGCCCAAGGCTCTTTCGGAGCAAGGGCTTCGCCTTTTTGCAAAAGCTCGATCGAAATATTGTCCGGTGAGCGCACAAAGGCCATGTGCCCGTCGCGCGGCGGTCGGTTGATCACCACGCCATTGTCCATAAGTGTCTGACAAAGCGCATAAATATCTTCGACTTCATAGGCCAGATGGCCAAAATGGCGGCTGTCTGAGGGCAGGCCCTCGTCGCCGTCCCAATTGTAGGTCAGTTCCACCGGACACTCTTCCTGTCCCTCGGGGGCCATGAAAATCAACGAAAACCGCCCCGCTTCGCTGTCCATGCGGCGAATCTGTCGCAGTCCCAATAACGTGAAAAACGCCATGGTTTTTTCCAAATCCTTCACTCGAACCATCGTGTGCAAATAGCGCATTTTGCCTCTCCTTAGTTTGTTTGGTGCAACTCTAGCCCTTTGTGGGCGCTTTTCCATCCCCTTGCCACAGGTTCCGCCTTGGCTTGCCCCTCTGCGTCAGTAATACTGAGGCCAAACTCGCGCCTACTACATCTTGGGGATAATGCCGTGCACCAATACCATGACCAGTTGAAAACCATCCTTGCCCATGGCGTTGACACCACCGATCGCACTGGCACAGGAACGCGATCCTATTTCGGGCTTCAGGCGCGCTATCCGCTGAGCGACGGGTTTCCCTTGGTCACCACCAAGAAACTCTACCTGCGCGCCATCATTCATGAGCTTTTGTGGTTTCTCTCCGGCGACACCAACATCAAATATCTGCGCGACAATAAGGTGACGATTTGGGACGAATGGGCCGATGAAAACGGCGATTTGGGTCCGGTCTACGGTGCGCAATGGCGCAAATGGCCGGGCGGGGAGCGTGGCACATTCGATCAGATCGCCAATCTTGTCGAGGCAATCAAGAAAACTCCTGATTCGCGCCGCCTCATTGTCTCCGCGTGGAATCCCTCTGAGGTCGACAATATGGCGCTGCCGCCCTGTCACACCCTTTGGCAGGTCAAAATCCTGGGTGGAAAACTGCACCTTCAACTCTACCAACGCTCCGCCGATATGTTCCTCGGCGTGCCGTTCAACATTGCGTCTTATGCGCTTTTGCTGCAAATGCTGGCGCAGGTGACGGGCTATGAGCCGGGCGATTTCATCCATTCGATCGGTGACGCACATATCTATTCCAACCATATGGAGCAGGTCGCATTGCAACTCACGCGGAAGCCGAAACCACTGCCGACCATTCGGATCAACCCGGCGGTCAAAAGCCTGTTCGACTTCACTTTTGACGATTTCGAGGTGCTGGATTACGATCCCGATCCCGCCATCAAAGCTCCGGTTGCGGTCTAAGGAGCCTCATTATGATCACGCTCATCGCCGCCCGCGACCGCACAGGTGCCATTGGCAAAGACAACACCATCCCATGGGAAGCGCCGGAAGATTTGCGGTTTTTCATGCGGGAAACCATGGGGGGCGCGGTCATCATGGGGCGCAACACCTGGGAAAGTCTTCCATTTAAGCCATTGAAAAATCGTTTGAATATCGTGGTGTCCTCAAAAGGCGTCGATTATGAGCATGTCTTTGCCAGCGTTGAGGAGGCGATCCAATTTGCCCGCTCCGAGGGCCGCGCGCGCATCTACGGCATGGGCGGATCTGGCATCTACTCTGCCATGCTGCCGTTGGCCGACCGTTTGGTGATCACCGAGGTCGACACCGAGGTCGAGGGCGCGGACACATGGTTTCCGACGTTCGACCCAAACGCGTGGCGCGTAGTGTCGCGGATGGTGCTGCGCGCGGAGGGGCCGAAGTGTGAGGTTGTGGAATGGATGCGGTGATTTGGGTCAATGTTGAAAAATGACACCAATGTTGTAAATTTAGAAACAATCGCTCCCCAAACCATCAAATCCTTGCCGCAGTCGCGCAAGCTGAGTTATCCTTTAAGCATAGAGATTTACGCCCCAATTGGCTCGTGTTTCGGAGTGTGTAAAATGATGAAAGCCGCGTTGACTGCCGCTGTGATGACCCTTGGGGCGAGCCCGATGTTTGCCGCGGACACCCAGCCCTATGATCCCGTCGTCAAACATTTCGCCTATGAGAAAAACGTCGAAAACTTCTGTCCCGCAGGGACGCAGCCGATCCGCTATAATGGCGTGGTGTGTTGCGGTGTGCCGAATGCGACGGGCTATGGCGACGCTCCCGTGAGCCAGCGGCGCTATGTGCCCGCGATGGCGACAAACACCACAGATCCGAAATCTCCGAATTATGTGCCGGAGCGAATTTCGATGGGGTCTGGAAGCTAAGCCTCTGCGAAGTTAAGGAAATTCAAAACCCCGCCCCGTGTCTGGGGCGGGGTTTTTGTCACTCGGCGGCGTCTTCAACCCGTTCCGAGAGGATGAAATCGGCCACGGCCACGCCTAATATCTCATGCGAGGCTGCTTCAAGGTGGACGCCGTCGACCTCAGAAACCGACACCACAGAATTGGCATCGAACACCGCCACATCGCGGGCCTCTGCCATGGCGCGGACCGCGTCATAGGTGGCCATGGATTTGGCCTCCGCGCCAGTATAGTGCTCGGCTAAAACGCCCAAAGCGCGTGGGGCAGGGGGCAAGATCAGAAAGGGTTCAAACCCGCCATGGCGCGCCTGCATCTCGTCCGAGAGCGCGACATCAAGGTGAAACGCGGCGGCCTCGGCGATGTCTTCAGGTGTGGCATCAAACTGTGCCTTGAGATCGTTGGTGCCCAACATGATGGTCAGCGCATCAATCGGCCCATGACTTTCAAGCGCAATGAAAAGGCCTAAACGCCCATCCATATGCGGCCCCATTTCGGGATCGGGAAAGGCAAAGGTCCGCCCCGGCAAGCCCTCTTCGATCAAATCCCATCCCAGTCGTTCTGCCATCACCACAGGCCAGCGGCGCATATGACGTGGCAGATCGGAAGGACGCGTGAGCATCGGCTGAGTGCCGTGGGTGTTGCTGTCGCCAAAGGTGAGGATCGTGGGCACGGGTGGCCTCCAAAATGTGCATAGAAAACGGCCCCGGAGTGGCCCCGGGACCGTCAAAGATCAACCGAAAAATCGTTCAGATCGCTTCGAGTTCGGACGCAGAGGCGCGACCATCACGGCCATCGCGCAGCTCATAGCGGATTTTCATATTGTCGGCGAGGCCAGTCATGCCCGCGCGCTCGACGGCAGAAATATGAACAAAAACGTCCTTGCCGCCATCATCGGGGGCAATAAAGCCGAAGCCTTTGGTGGTGTTGAACCATTTTACAGTGCCGGTGGGCATTGTCATCACTCCTATCATGTCATCCGCCACAACGTGCGACGGGCCGGTGCAGCCTGGTCTTCCAAGTCTTCCAGCTGCCCCGTAAGAAGGAGCGGTCGTTCTAGAAAGTCAGCAGTCACGAGATAAGTTTGCCTCAAGTTGAAAATAAGGCAAGCAACAAGTTTATAACACCGCGCAGATGCGGTTTTTTGAGCGGCTGGGGCTGTGGATTGGGCGTTTGGTGAATCGAAAAGAGGTCAAAATGACAGTCATTTACGGGATTAAGACATGTGACACCTGCCGCAAGGCTCTCAAAGCGCTCTCGGCAGAATTGCGCGACATTCGCGCCGAACCGCTGTCCGCACAGGACTTGGAGCGGTTCCATGCGGCGTTTGGCGATGCGATTTTGAACACGCGATCGACCACATGGCGGGGCTTGTCAGAGGACGAGCGGGCACGCGCGCCTTTGGCTCTGCTGGCCGATCACCCGACGCTGATGAAGCGCCCGGTGATCGAAAAGGACGGTGTTTTGTATCTGGGCTGGGGCAAGGATGTTCAGGCCGCTGTTTTGGCTTGAACCCGGTTCCAGATCAGCCGATCCAGCGAGGCCCAGCCGCCGCCCAAGCCGATGAGTACGGCAAATCCGAGCATCCAAAAGCTGCGTTGGTCCAGGATCAGCGCGTCGGATGCCCGGTCAAACCACGCGCCGACGGTGGCGGGATCGGCGCCGTGGCCGATGACATCGGTGAGCGATTGCACAAGGACAAAGCCGACCATGCCGAGGGCCGCGAGGCGGGTGAACAAGCCGACGATAAGCAGCGCGGGCAGAATGATTTCGGCGTAGCTGCCCGCCATTACCACCGCCCATTCAAACAGGCCAAAGCCCGAAATGTCATAGCCTGCCGCCTCCATTTTGCGTGGGAAGACCTGGGCGTAGGCATTGAAGGTTGGGGTGAACGGACCGGATAATTTGGTCGCCGCCGAGGCCCAGAAATAGCGGGCCAAAACTCCGGCAAAGGTGAGGCGCGCGAGCAGGGGCAGGGCGCAGAGGGCAAGGCTGTTGATACGATCAAACGTGTTTTTAAGGTCAAACATGGGCTGAGTCCTGCGATGAAATGAGTGCTCCGCCGGTCAGCAGGGCGCAGAGAAAGGCCGAGAGGTCGAGCGCGGCCGGGGCCAAATCGATTGCCTCACCCAGAGGCGTCCCCGCGTTCAAAGCCGTCAAAACGGCACTGGTGCCGGGAGGAAAGCCTGTCGCCACCGGGTCGAAGGCGGCGCGGGTGATCAGGGCGGTTTCGCCCCCGCCTGTGGGATTTGACCCACCAAGAGCGGCGGCGTGAATTTGGGTCACGGGATAGGCGCTTTCGATCCAAAACACCGAAGGGGCGAGGCGCAGCGGGCGGATCAACGCGTCGGGGTTTTGCATGGCATCCGCGGTGAGTGCCGTGGCATCGGCGGCGTGATAGCTTTGGTGCAGGACATACTCGAGCCGGGCGACATCGGGCAAATAGGGCAGGTGGCGCAGGGGCTCAAACCCGGCCAGAAACTCGGGGAACGTCTCGCCATAGAGCGCCAGTCGTGGCGACTTCGGCGGATGCGCGCGCAGGTAAACCCCTGTCATCGCGTCAAAAAACGCCGCGCCGAGCAAAGATTTGATCGCGGGAAAACCCGACGAAAGCGCCTCTTTCAAACTCACCGCGACATTATTGCGATAGACATTAAAGCGCGCAGCTACGGGGTGGCCTGACGCATCGGTGAGGCCCATGGGGACGGGGGCGTCTGGGTCAAGCACGGCGGCGATGAAGGCAGATTGGGTCATGCGGGCACCCGTTGTAACAGGGCGGTGGCACGGTCGGCCTCTGCGGCCAAAACCTCCCATTCGGGCACATCGGTGTCCCATTCGATCAAGGTCGGCTTGGCACCGCCGACAGACAAGGTATGGGCATAAAGGGTCCAAACCGGGTCGGCCACTTCGCGCCCGTGGCTGTCGATCAGCAACGGCGCGCCCGTCTCATCTGCGTCTTCATCATGGCCGCCAAGGTGAATTTCCCCCACGGCCTCATGGGCGAAGGCGTCAATATAGGCGATGGGGTCAAAGGCCAAATTGGAGGCGGAGACAAAGACATTGTTCACGTCCAGCAAAAGCCCGCAACCGGTGCGTTTGACGATCTCACGCAGGAAATCGACCTCGGCATAGGTGCTTTCAGAAAAGGCCAAATAGGCGGAGGGATTTTCGAGCAACATCTGCCGCCCGATCCGATCTTGCACCTCGTTGATATGGGCGCAGACACGGGTCAATGTGGCCTCGGTGTAGGGCAGGGGCAGCAGATCGTTGAAATAGGCGTCACCATGGGTGGACCAGGCCAGATGTTCGGAAAACCGTGCCGGTTGCAGCCAGTCGATCAGGTGTTTGAGCCGTGCCAAATGGTCGGGGTCAAGCCGTCCGTCGCCGCCGATTGAGAGGCCAACACCGTGCACGGAGATCGGGAACAGATCGGAGAGCGCACGCAGTTGTGCCAAGGGCCGCCCCCCCGCGCCCATGTAATTTTCTGCATGAATTTCAAGCCATTCAACCGAGGATTTGCCCGACGCAAGGTTTGAAAAATGCTGTGGTTTGTAGCCGATGCCCGCGCCATTGGGCAGGGTGTCACGCCGGGCGTCACGCCAGCTGTTACGGTGGTCCAACATCTCATCTCCCCCCAAAGGTTTGTGTTTGTAAAGAGGGTCCGGCACAGATGCGCCGGACCCGAAGAGGTTTAGCTGTCCATCGGCAGGTCGCGATCCAGCGCCTCAAGCGACCCCATGCGGGCATGGCCGTCCATCGTTGCGGGCAGTTCCATGGTCAGGCAGGTGCCTTCGGGAACGAGGGTCCAGGCGTTGCCTTGGTAATCGACTTTCGAGGTGCCTGCACAGGTTGTGCCCGGGCCCGCCTGACAGCCGTTTTCACCGGCAAGAGCAACGCCGAAACATTTTTCCTGCGCACCTTCGGCGGAGGCCATGGTGGCGGTTGCGGACAATGCGGTGGCAAGAGCGCCGATGAGGGCGAGGGTTTTTGTTTGTGTGGTCATTGGGTGTGTCTCCCTAAAGATCATGCGTTTCCGCCGTGAGTGGCGGTGAGCAAGATATGGCCGATAGGGCGGCTCACAGGCCAGTCACGGGGCTGTGTCCTGACGCGCCTGTCAGGGAGTGAAACAAACGGAAACGTGTGTTGAAAAGACATCGCATGGGGGCAAGGCGCGCGGATCAGCAGTGTTGGGCTGGCCTGAGATGAGTAAAATCAGGGGGATAAAGGCACGCAGGGGGTGAAACATTGCTCACGCTGACGTTGGGGAAGGTGAACAAGCAAAAAAGGCCCCACTTGCGCAGGGCCTTTTTGTTTCAGGTTTTTTGCGACTTATTTCAAATCGGGTGGGCAGGCGGCCAGCTTTAGCTCAGCCACGATGTCGTCCAGGCTCATCACAGCCGTCTGTTTTTCACCCAGACGACGCACAGAGACGGTCTTTTCGTCAATCTCACGCGCGCCCACGGCCAGAATCACCGGCACTTTGCCAAGGCTATGCTCACGGACCTTGTAGTTGATCTTCTCGTTGCGGGTGTCGGCCTCGGCGCGCACACCTGCGGCTTTGAGGGCTGCCACCACGTCGTTGGCGTAGTCATCCGCCTCGGAGACAATCGTGGTGACCACAACCTGACGCGGCGCCAACCAGAACGGCAATTTGCCCGCATGGGATTCAATCAAAATCCCGATAAAGCGCTCAAACGAGCCCAAGACCGCGCGGTGCAACATCACCGGACGGTGTTTGGCCCCATCCTGACCGATATAGTTGGCGTCCAGGCGTTCGGGCAGGTTCGGGTCGATCTGCAAGGTGCCACATTGCCAATCGCGGCCAATGGCATCGGTCAAAACGAACTCCAATTTTGGACCATAAAAGGCGCCTTCGCCCTCCTGGATTTCAAAATCGTATCCCGCAGCCCGAATCCCGTTGGCCAAATCCGCCTCGGCCTTGTCCCAGCTTTCCTCGGTGCCAACCCGTTTTTCGGGGCGGGTCGACAGTTTGACCTTCCACTGATCAAAGCCCAGATCGGCATAGATTTTGGCCAAGAAAGTCACAAATTTCTTGGTCTCCTCCTCGACCTGTTCATCGGTACAGAAAATATGCGCGTCATCTTGGGTGAAGCCGCGCACCCGCATGATGCCGTGCAGCGCGCCCGAGGGTTCATAGCGGTTGCACGAGCCAAATTCGGCCATGCGCAGAGGCAGGTCGCGGTAGGATTTCAAACCTTGGTTGAACACCTGAACGTGGCAGGGGCAGTTCATCGGTTTGAGCGCGTTCAGCGTCTTTTCGCGGGCGTGCTCCTCGTCGACTTCGACGATGAACATATTGTCTTGGTAGTTGTCCCAGTGACCGGATGCTTCCCAAAGCTTGCGGTTCACCACTTGGGGCGTATTGACCTCGACATAGCCATCTTCTTCTTGCTGGCGGCGCATGTAATCTTGCAACGTGGTGTAAATTTTCCAGCCGTTCGGATGCCAGAAAATCTGCCCCGGGGCTTCTTCTTGCATATGGAATAGGTCCATTTCGCGGCCCAGCTTGCGGTGGTCGCGTTTGGCCGCCTCTTCCAACATGGTCAAATGGGCCTTGAGCGCCTTCGGGTCTTTGAACCCAACGCCGTAAATCCGCTGCAACATCGCGCGGTCACTGTCGCCGCGCCAATACGCACCCGCGACGGACATCAATTTAAAGCTGTTGTTCGGCACTTGGCCGGTGTTTTGCAAATGCGGGCCACGGCAGAGATCCTGCCAATCGCCATGCCAATACATGCGGATCGGTTGCCCGTCGTCGGGGATCATGCCGACCAACTCGACCTTATACTCTTCACCGCGCTCTTTATAATAGGCGACGGCTTTCTCGCGCGACCAGACTTCGGTGCGCACCGGGTCACGGGCGTTGATGATGTCTTTCATCTTCGCCTCAATCGCGCCCAAATCTTCGGGGGTAAATGGCTCTTTGCGGTCAAAGTCGTAATACCAGCCGTTTTCGATCACCGGGCCGATGGTGACTTTGACATCGGGCCAAAGCTCCTGCACCGCGCGCGCCATGATATGGGCCAGATCGTGACGGATCAGTTCCAGCGCCGGGGCCTCATCGGACATGGTGTTGATGGCAATCGTGGCATCGGCCTCGATCGGCCATTGCAGGTCCCAATGCGTGCCATTCACGGTCGCGGAGATCGCTTTTTTGGCGAGAGAGATCGCAATGCTTTCCGCGACCTCAGCAGGGGTGACGCCCTTTGCGAAGTCGCGTACATTGCCATCGGGGAAGGTGAGAGAAATCTGGGCCATGTCTGGCACTCCTCGTCAGTTTGGCGCCCACGGAGCGCCCGGTTGCGGGTTATGGTGTGCGCCCTATGTGAATCTATCGTGTGGCCGAGTCAATGCGAAAGGGCCGCCATGACGGCCATAAATGCAATGTTTGAACGTCTTTCTGGGCGCAGGCCGGGGAGGGACGCGTGAGCAAGGCGCAACAGCCCGGCAATGTCCTGTGGGTTTGGCGCTGTCAGGGGCGGAGCCTGTGACTGAGCGAACCCCTGCCGCTCCCCTTTGTGAGCGGGGGCGCATTGGGCCAGCGGATTGCAAAGTTTTCCCAGCCGCGATAGGCCTGAGGCAATGACGGAGGACAGTGCCATGCCAGAGTTTTTAGACACCCCAAGCGGTCGTCGCATCGCCTATCATCAGGTTGCAGGCGAGGGCACCGGCGTGGTGTTCCTGGGCGGTTTCAAATCCGATATGGAAGGCAGCAAAGCCACGGCTTTGGACGCTTGGGCGCGCGCAGAGGGGCGACCGTTTTTGCGGTTTGATTACTCCGGCCATGGCGCAAGTTCGGGCCGCTTTGAAGACGGTGCCATCGGCGATTGGGCCGAAGATGCGCAGGCGGTGATTTCGGCGCTGACAACCGGCCCGCAGTTGCTTGTCGGCTCCTCCATGGGCGGCTGGATTTCGCTTTTAATGTGCAAACGGATGCCCGAACGGGTGGCGGGGCTTGTCACCATCGCCGCCGCACCCGATTTTACCGAAGACGGGTTTTGGGCCAGCTTCGACGCCGATCAGCGTGCCGAACTGATGGACAAAGGTGTGGTGCATGTGCCCTCTGAGTATGGCGATCCCTATCCGATCACCAAACGCCTGATCAGCGAGGGGCGGGATCATCTGGTGCTGCGCGCGCCGCTTGACCTGCCCTTCCCGGTGCGGTTTTTGCAAGGCACAGAAGACACGGCAGTCTCCACGGAAACGGCCCTGCGCCTGTTTGATCATGCGCAGGGCAATGATCTGCGGCTGACGATTGTCAAAGGTGCGGATCACCCGTTTTCGACCCCGGATTGCCTGAAAACCATTGAGGCGGCGATCACTGACGTGCTGGCGCGCATTTGATCCCCGCGCCGAGACAAATTTGGGGCATGACCCCGGCAGGATGACCAAACCGATGACGGAAAGCTTAGTGTTTCTCCCCGGATTTCTTGCGGATGGCCGGGTGTTTGCCGATCAAATCAATGATTTGAGTCGAGATCACGCCGTGATGGTCGCGCCGCTCAAAGGGGTGAGCTTGGCGGAGATGGCGGATTATGTTCTGGCCGTCGCGCCGCCGAAATTTGCGTTGGCGGGGCATGATCTGGGCGCGTCGGTGGCAACAGAGATGTTGCGCCGCGCGCCCGGACGGGTGACGCGACTGGCGTTGATTTCGGCATCCGCGCAAGCCGAACCGCCCAACGCCGCAGCCGCCCGCGAGCCGCGGATGATCAAGGCCAAAACCGGCCGTTTTGGCGAGGCGCTTTTGGAGGAATTGCCCAGCACGGCGCTGTTTGATTCGCCGCATCGTCATGCCATTCGCGACTATTGGCTTGATATGGCGATGGAGGCCGGGGCTGAGACCTATCTGACCCAATCGCGCATTTTGCAACGCCGCCCGGATTTGCAAAATGTGCTCCGGCGCGCGCGGCTTCCGGCGCTGGTGATTGGCGGTGTGGCCGATACGATTTGTCCGGCCCGACGGCAGGATTTCATCGCCCAGTTGATGCCACGCGCGCAATTGGTGTTGATTGAAAAGGCCGGACATCTGCCGATGTTGGAAGCGCCCAAAACCGTGTCACGGGCGTTCAGAACATGGCTGGAGGCCGAGGCACCATTGGTGTTGCGCTAAGCGTCTTCATTGCTGCGCCAATACTCAAAAGCGGCACCATGTGGACAAAAAGGCCGCCGGTTTTGAGTATTGTCCGGCCAGATTACCCCGCCGCTTTGGTCTTTGCTTTGGCGGCAGTGCTTGGGCGTGTGGTGTCTTTGCCGGCAACCACACGCGGACCCGAGTTGGCGTCGATGAAATCAAGCACCAAGGGCCGAATGTTGTTGCGCCAGCTCTTGCCCGCGAAAATCCCGTAGTGACCGGCGCCCGGTTCCAAATGCCAGGCTTTTTTGCTGTCCGGCAGACCAGTGCAAAGCCGCAGCGCCGCAACACATTGGCCCGGCGCCGAGATGTCGTCGTTCTCGCCCTCAACGGTTTTGACCGCGACATCGGTGATTTTTCCGATATCGACGCGTTTGCCCGCGACGACGAATTCGTTTTTGGCGATCTCAAGACCTTTGAAAATCCGCTCGACGGTCGAGAGGTAGAATTCGCCGGTCATGTCCATCACGGCGAGGTATTCGTCGTAGAATTTATTGTGCTTGTCGTGATCCGAGGCTTCGCCTTTGGCGACGCGGTTGATTTGATCTTTGAAGGCTTTGGTGTGGCTCTCGGAATTCATCGCGATGAAAGAACTGAGCTGCAACAGGCCCGGATAGACCTTGCGGCCCACACCTTTGTATTTATAGCCCACGCGCTGGATCATGCTTTGTTCAAGCTGGCCCATGGTGATGCGGTTGCCAAAGTCGGTGACTTCGGTCGGGGTCGCGTCCGGGTCAATCGGCCCGCCGATCAAGGTCAGGCTGCGCGGTTGCGCTTTGGGGTCTTCTTCGGCCAGATACGCGGTCGCGGCCAGGGTCAGCGGGGCCGGTTGACAGACCGCGATGACGTGGATTTGTGGCCCCAGATATTTCATGAAATCAACAAGGTAGAGGGTGTAATCCTCAACATCGAATTTGCCTTCGGACACGGGGATGTCGCGGGCGTTGTGCCAGTCGGTGATGTAGAGTTCGCAATCGGGCAAAAGGGATACGACGGTCGAGCGCAGCAGTGTGGCGTAATGGCCGGACATGGGGGCCACGAGCAGCACTTTGCGGGCCATTTCCTTGCGACCCTGAACCTTGAAATGGATCAGGTCGCCAAAGGCCTTGGACACTTCGACTTCGATGTCGACGATATGATCGCGGCCATCTTCGCCGACCACGGATTGAATGCCCCAGTCGGGTTTGGCCGCCATACGTGCAAAGGAGCGTTCGGTCACCTGACCCCAGGCGGTGAGCCATTGGATCGCGGGATTGGGCACCATCGCCATGGCCGGGTAGGAGCCAAGCGCCAAGGCCGAGGCCCCAAGCCATTGGTTGGTGTTGCGCATCGTCTCCATGAAATCATAGGTCGCCATAAATCGCATGCGTCACTCCTTGGTGTCTCGTTTGAGTCTTGTGAGATAAGGGCGCATCAGCGCCTTCCCACCAGTCCTCTCTATCGCTATCGTAGTTTATATAGTCTTACAGCATTTTGTCATGCTGCAAGTGCAAAATGGAGGGAAGAGGCGAGATGACAGGGGATGGAGATGTCAAAACGCAAGACAAACCGCAAGAATTTGAGGTATTGAACGCGAATATCGCAAAGATAGAAGCTCTGTCACAACGGTTGATCACAGCGCTGGCCCAAAAAAAGCCTGTGCCGCAGTCGTTGCAGGGGCCGAACCAAGAATTATTCATGAAAGCCGCTGCGGCCTATATGGCCGAAATGATGAACAACCCGGCGCGGGTGATCGAACATCAGGTCGGGCATTGGGGCAAAACGTTAAAACATTTTGTCGATGCCCAACATCGGTTGGCGAAGGGGGATATGAGCCCGCCGCCGGACGAGACCCCTCAGGATCGCCGGTTCGCCAATCCGGTTTGGGACAACAACCCGTATTTCAATTTTATCAAACAGCAATACAAGATGAACGCCGAGGCGATTGAAACCGCTGTGAGCGATCTTGAGGTGATGGAAGACCGTGAACGCCGCCGCGTCGATTATTTCACTCGCCAAATCATTGATATGATGTCGCCAACCAATTTCCTGGCGACCAACCCGGATGCATTGCAGCAGGCGATCGACACCAATGGCGAAAGCTTGGTGCGCGGTTTGGAAAACCTTGTGCGCGACCTTGAGGAGCACCAAGGTGAGGCGATTGTGAACCTGGCCGACAAGGCCGCCTTTAAAGTTGGTAAAAACATCGGCACTTCAAAGGGCGAGGTGGTGTTTCGCAACCGGATGTTTGAGCTGATCCAATACGCGCCTTTGACCAATGAGGTTCATAAGACCCCGCTTTTGATCTTTCCGCCATGGATCAACAAATTCTACATTCTCGATCTGCGCGAACAGAACTCGTTGATCAAATGGGTGGTGGAGCAGGGTTACACCGTCTTTGTCGTCTCTTGGGTCAACCCCGACGAAAGCTATGCCGATGTCGGCATGGACACCTATGTCGAAGAGGGATTTTTGACCGCCATCGCTCAGGTCAAAGAGATCACCAAAGAAGCCAAGATCAATGTGATCGGCTATTGTATCGCGGGCACGACGTTGGCGATCACTTTGGGGTTGATGAAACAACGCGGCGACAAGTCGATCAAATCCGCCACCTTCTTTACCACCCTGACCGATTTTGCCGATCAGGGGGAGGTTGGGGTGTTTTTGGACGATGATTTCGTCGATGGAATCGAGGCGGAGGCGGAACGCACCGGTTTGATGAAGTCGCTTTATATGAACCGCACTTTCTCTTACCTGCGTGCCAACGATCTGATTTATCAGCCCGCGATCCGCTCCTATATGATGGGGGAGGCGCCGCCTGCCTTTGATCTTTTGTACTGGAATGGCGATGCCACCAACCTTCCGGGGCGGATGGCGGTCGAGTATCTGCGTGGTCTGTGCCAGCGCGATGAGCTGTCGACCACGGGTTTCCCGATTGCCGGAACCAAGGTGCATCTCAGCGACGTGGACGTGCCGCTTTGCGCCATTGGTTGTGAGACCGATCACATCGCGGCCTGGACCAGTTCCTATAATGGGGTGCGTCAGATGGGGTCGAAGAACAAAACCTTCATCCTGTCTGAATCCGGGCATATTGCCGGGATCGTCAATCCGCCATCGAAAAAGAAATACGGCCACTACACCAACAGCGATCTGACACTGTCGCCGCAGGAGTGGAAAGCGGGGGCCGATTTTCATCAAGGCTCTTGGTGGCCGCGTTGGGAAAACTGGTTGTCATCTAAGGCGGGTAAAATGGTCCCAGCGCGTCATCCGGGTGATTCGGGGCGTGCGACATTGGGTCCGGCTCCGGGCGATTACGTTGCGTCACAGGCAACACCCTGAATCTACGTTGTTTTGGGTATTTTTCTGCGGCGCAGCATAAAACACTTGATTTTCTGCGCCGCAGCATGCATATTCTGTTTGCAAGTGCAGAGCGACATCGAACGCCGGTCTGTAACGAATTCAGAGCGGCACACCGGATCGGACCGCTTATTTAGTAACCGCAAAGGACTGTGACATGGCTAAAACTGATGACTTCACCAAGATGATGAAAGACATGATGGGCAATTTCCCGATGGACATGTCCGCAATGCAGGACGCGTTCAAAACCCAAGCATCGCTTGGTGAGAAAATGGCCAAAGTGGCTCTCGAAGCGGCTGAGAAATCCACCGAGATTTCCTCCAAATGGACCAAAGAAGTTCTCGCAAAAGCTTCTGTCGTGGCCTCTGTGAAAGAAGAGCCGACCGATTACACCAAAGCGGTCACCGATTTCGCTTCCGCTCAGGCTGAATTGGCTGCTGAAAACATGGCCGCTTTCGCGGAAGTTGCGAAAAAAGTTCAGATGGAAACCGTTGAACTGATGCTCGCAGCCGGCAAAGACGCAGGCGAAGACATGACCGCTGCCGCGAAAAAAGCGACAGACGAAATGACCAAAGCTGCGAAAAAAGTCACAACCCCGGCCGCCTAAGGTCTCGGGTTTAACGACAGCATTCGCGCGCGGGGTTCGCCTCCCTGACCCCGCCGCATCAGAAATGGGCCTCCTTTTGGGGGCCCATTTTTCTTGGTGTGCCTTCGGGTTTATGCCGCGATGCAGAATGCGCAAAGTGGCCTTGGTCACGCCGGTTTGGCCCCCTCGACATGATAGCGGTATCGGTTTGGTGGGGATTTCTTTTGCTTTTGGAAAATCCGTCGCTTAGGCTCGCTGCAATGCCAATAAGGGAGGGGAGCCCAGAATGGCCGCCGAAAAAAAACATATGATAAAACCGCGACGTTGTTGATCAAACGCTATGCGTCGCGTCGCCTCTATAACACTGAGACGTCTGATTATGTCACGCTGGAGGACATCGCGGGATTTATCCGCGAGGGGCGGGATGTGCAGATCGTTGATCTGAAATCCGGGGATGATTTGACCCGTCAGTATCTTTTGCAGATCATCGCGGAACATGAAAGCCGCGGTGAAAGCGTGTTGCCGCTCAATGTCCTGACCGATCTTGTGCGCAGCTACACCACGGATATTCAATCCGTTGTGCCGCAATTTTTGGCGCAGAGTTTTGAAATGCTCCGCCATGGCCAAGAGCAGGTGATGCAAAATTTTGGCACCAGTTTGCCAGGATTTGAAGCGCTGCAAGCGCAACAAGAGGCCTTCCTGAAAGCAATGACAGGGGGCTTGGGCAGTGGCTTGGATCGAATTGGACCGCGCCGAAAGCCGAAGCTGCGGCTGAGGGCAAAGAAGATCTGGGTGAGATCAAAAAGCAACTCGCCGAGCTTCAGGACAAGCTGTCCAAACTGCAATAAATGCGACCCGTTTGATCTGCTGATCGCGACAAGCCCCGCCCAATCGGCGGGGCTTTGTTTTGCAATTGCGGCATGAATGACGGTCCCCATCGATTCGGCGGGTGACAGCCCGCACAGCACCCCCTAGGCTTGCGATCAACACGAGATCAAACACCAAAAGGGTGACGCAGCGCGATGAGTGACAAGGTTGGGCGGTTGACGCTTTGGGGGGTTGAGGTGTTTTTGGCCGTGTCCGAGGAGGGGTCGGTCTCTGCGGCGGCCAAGCGGTTAGGGGCCTCGCCCTCGGCCATATCGCAACAAATCTCAAACCTCGAAACCGCGCTGGGCACCGAATTGATGAACCGGCGCGAGCGGCCGATGAGCCTGACGCCCGCGGGCCGGGTGTTGCGCAAACGGGCGCAAACGATCCTGTTGGAAGCGGCGCGCGCGCGTTCTGAAATTGCCGGTCTGGACCTCAGCCAATTGGGCCAATTGCGCCTCGGCATGGTCGAGGATTTTGAATCGAGTGTCACACCTTTGCTGATCGCACAGATGGCCGACACGTTGACCAACACCCGGTTTGAATTGGAAACCGGCCCGTCGCATCGGCTGCTCGACCGGTTGGAACACCGGGCTCTTGACGTGATTGTTGCCGCCGAATTGGAGGTGGCTGAGGATTGGCGCGAAAGCCATCCGATGTTGCAAGACCCGTTCGTTGGGGTGGTGCCAAAGGGCCATCGCGAGGCGATCCACACCCTGCCGCTGATCCAATACACCCGTCGTCATGCGATGGGGCGGATGGTGGCCCATCACCTGTCAGAACAGGGAATGCGGCTGACCCAGCGGTTTGAATTGGACAGTTACCGCGCCATGTTGGCGATGGTGGCGGGGGGCACCGGGTGGACGATCCTGTCGTCTCTGGGGGTGCTCAATGCCGGGCGATATGCCAGAGCGATTGAGGTGATCCCGTTGCCGACGACGCCGCTGTCGCGTCGGATTTCCCTGACCGTGCGCCGGGATGGTGTGTCCGAGATGGCCAGCGAAATCGCCACGCGTTTGCGTCCCTTGTTGCAGGATCAGGTGGTCACACCCTTGGTCGCGGCCAACCCATGGCTTGAGGGGTACGTCAAACTGCTCTAACGCAAACGCGCCCAGATGCCGGGCGGCGTTTCTGATTTTTAAACTGAACGTGCTTATTCGGCGGCGGCGCGCACGCCTTTGACCGCCTCGGCGGCACCAAGCAAAGCGTCAGCGATAAAGTCGAGATCGGGCTGTTGCAACCGCGCCGGAAGGCGGGTGTCACAGGCCTTGGACAGCATCTCGCGGGTTTTCGGCAACTCGGGCGTTTCGCCCAGGAATTGCCAGTTCCAAAAGGCGCGGGCGTTGTCGGTGGAGAGGCCAAAGACCTGAACCGAGACACCACGCGCTTTGGCGGCATTTTGAAAGGACAGCGCTTCTTCGCGGGAGAAATCCACCAAGTTGAACTGAAGACTGTCGGGGGCGCGGACCTCTTTGTCGAGCTTGGCGGGCACAGTCAGATAGGGCGAAGCCTCAAGCAATGCTGCGACATAATCATGGTTGCGACGACCATCGGCCACACGGCGCGGCACTTCTGTGATTTGCGGACGCACCAGAGTGGCGGACATGTTGGACAGTCGCGTGTTGTAGAGCGGCAGCTTGTTTTGCCAACGGTCAAACGCCTCGACAAGCGCATTGTCGCGCTGCGGATTGTGCTTGGCCCAGTTGTGCTCATAGGCGCCGGACATGATCACGGCGCGGGCATAGACTTCGGCATCGTCGGTGATCATGATCCCGCCTTCGCCGCCGTTCAAAAGTTTGTAGGACTGGAAGGAGAAACAGCCGATTTTGCCGATTGTGCCAATGTTTTGCCCGTCCCAAACCGTGCCAAGGCTATGGGCAGCGTCTTCGATCAACGGGATGCCTTTGGCGTCACAGGCGGTTTTGATCGCGTCCATATCGGAGGTGTGGCCGCGCATATGCGAGATCATCACCGCGTCGGCACCTTCGATTTTGGCATGAAAATCGTCCAGATCAATACGGTAATTGTCGCCGCATTCGACCAAAACCGGTGTGCAGTTGGCATGAACGATGGCGGAGGGCACGGCGGCAAAGGTGAAGGCCGGGATCAACACGCGCGCATCGCGGGGCAGGTCGAGTGCCTTGAGTGAGAGGAACAGAGCGGCGGAGCAAGAGGCAACGGCGAGGGCATATTTCGCGCCCAACATGGCGGCGAATTCCTGTTCGAGCAACGTCACAGGTGCGTCTTTGGCGGCTGTGTAGCGGAACAAATCGCCGGACAAAAGCAGGCGTTCGACCTCTTCGCGGGCCGGGGTGGGGATCGGTTCGGCATCGTAGACGTTGGGGGCGTGAGAAGCTCCGTCGGACATGTCTTTCACCATTCTTGAATTCTTCTTTCAGAATAACTGTAAGTGGTGTGCGATGAGAAATCTACTCTTGTGCTGTCGCGCCGGCGGGTTTTCGCAAAAAATTCACATTTTTCGGGGTGGACGCGCAGCAAAAAGGGGGCAGACGCGCCCCCTTTCCGTGTCCATTTTAACGCTACATGCCTTTAGACGTTGAGCAAAAGATGCTCGCGCTCCCATGGCGAAATCACCTGTAAAAACGCATCGTTTTCGGTGCGCTTCACCTGAATGTAGGTGCGGCAGAAATCGCGGCCCAGCACTTCTTGCATCTGATCGGCGCACTGCAACAGATCAAGCGCGGAGGCCAAAGTCCCCGGAATGCCCTCGGCCGAGGCATAAGCGTCACCGACATATTCCGCGCGCGGTTCACGCCGCTCCATCAGGCCGAGATAGCCACAGGCCAGCGAGGCCGCAATCGACAGATAGGGGTTCACATCCATGCCCGGCAAACGGTTTTCAATCCGCCGCGCCTCAGGGCCAGAGATCGGCACGCGCAGCCCGGTGGTGCGGTTGTCGCGACCCCATTCGAGGTTGATCGGAGCGGCGAAATCGCGGACATAGCGGCGGTAGCTGTTCACATAGGGCGCATGAATCGCAATCGTCGAAGCAAGGTGATTTTGCAGACCGGCGATAAAATGATGAAAGGCTTCGGTCTCTGCGCCATCGGCATCCGAAAAGATATTCTCGCCGGTTTTGAGATCCACCACCGAATGGTGAATGTGCATCGCAGACCCCGGTTCGTCCTGAATCGGTTTGGCCATAAAGGTGGCAAAACAATCGTGACGCAGAGCGGCTTCGCGGATCAAGCGTTTGAAATAAAACATTTCATCGGCCAATTTGACCGGGTCACCATGCGCAGGTTCATTTCAATCTGACCAGCACCACCCTCTTGCAAGATACCGTCGATTTCAAGGCCCTGAGCCTCGGCAAAGTCGTAAATGTCGTCAATGATCGGGCCGTATTCGTCCACGGCGGACATGGAATAGGCCTGACGTTGTGCGGCACGACGACCGGAGCGGCCAATCGGCGGCTCAATCGGTTGGTTCGGGTCGGTGTTGCGCGCGACGAGGAAGAATTCCATCTCCGGTGCGACAATCGGGTCCCAGCCCTGTTGATGATATAAATCGACGACGCGTTTCAACACGTTGCGCGGCGCGACGGGCATTAAATCACCCTTTTGGTCGAACACATCATGGATGACCTGAAGCGTGCAATCGGCAGTCCATGGCGCGGCGGAAGCGGTGGTGAAATCGGGCACCAAGACCATGTCGGGTTCGGTAAACGGCGCATCCGCATCATCGACCCAATCTCCATTGATGGATTGCAAAAAGATCGAGTTGGGTAGGTAGAAATGTTTTTGCGTGGCGAATTTCGCGGCGGGCATCGCCTTGCCGCGGGCAATGCCGGAGAGATCGGCGACGATACATTCGACCTCATCCAGTTTGCGCCCGTCCATGAAATCAAGAGCGGCCTGGGGCAGTTGATCGAAGAAATCCATCAGGTCAGGGCCTCCCGCCCATGTTCAAGAAATCCCGCCATGAGGGCGGCAAAGCGCGCGTCATCGGTGGGTTTTGTGTTTTCCTCAAGGGCCGCTGCGATGCGATCCTGTGGATAGGCTGGATCATGTGCGCGTGCGGCCAAATAGTCAGCGATGATGGCTGGCGACAATTCCGGGTGGGGCTGAATCGTCAGGATGCTGTCGCCATAGACCAACGCGGCATTGGCGCAAAACTCATTCTGCCCTACCACTTGGGCCCCTTCGGGCAGCGTGGTGACCTGATCTTGGTGCCAGGCATTGAGATACACATGACCCAGCGCCGGGATGTCATAGGCGGTGCGGCCAATCGACCAGCCGCCTTTGAATTTCTCCACCGTGCCGCCCAACGCCTTGGCGATGATTTGATGGCCAAAACAGATGCCAAGCATCCGTCGACCGGAGGCATGAATGTCCCGGATCAGTGCCTCAAGCGGCGGGATAAACGGGTGGTCTTCATAGGCACCATGTTTGGAGCCGGTCAAAAGCCAGGCATCGGCGGCCTCTGGCCCGTCCGGGAACTCCATGTCGACAACGTTCCAGACCTCATAGCTGTAGCCATAAGGCGCAAGAAGCTGCGCAAACATATGATCGAAATCCCCGTGTTTTTGCGCCACCGGGTCAGGCGCGTGTCCGCATTGCAGAATGCCGAGTTTCATAAGTCACCGACTGTTGTGAATGCCCGACGGTAGCGCGTTGGTCAAAACGCCGCAAGGGGGCCACGGGGTCTGTTGCAATAATTTGATCAAATATTTTTGCGCGCCCGGTGTCTGAGCGCCTTCACACCGAAGTCACACCGTATCGAGGTACAATTCGACCTGTTCTTCGGGCGTCAATTCGGCCCAGTCCCGAAACTCCTGACGCTTGGTCAGGGTCAGGTTGCGCACCAATTGCTCTGGAAAAATGCGCCGCATCAGGGGGGAGGCGGCAAATGTATCAATCGCCGTGCCCCAGTCGCCGGGCATTTCCGGCAGGTTTTGCGCATAGGCGTTGCCGGTGATCGGCGGGGGCGCTTTCAGTGTGTCGTCCATGCCAATGAGGGCAGCGCCGAGAATGGCCGCAATCATCAAGTGCGGGTTCACGTCCCCGCCTGAAACCCGGTGTTCGATCCGCCGTGCTTTGGACGCGCCACCCGGTACGCGCACCGCCGCCGTACGGTTGTCATAGCCCCAACATATCCGGGTGGGCGCGTGCGATCCAGCGACAAGGCGATCAAAGCTGTTGCCATGCGGCGCGAAGATCAACGACGAATCCGCCATGGCATGAAGGCACCCGGCAATCGCATGGCGCATCAGATCGGTGCCAGCACTTGAGCCATCGTCAAACACATTCTCACCGGCCTCATTGAGCAGGGAGAAATGGGTGTGCATGCCGTTGCCGGCATAATCCTCGTAGGGTTTGGCCATGAAAGAGGCGGCAAAGCCATGTTTGCGCGCCAGACCTTTGACCAAAAGTTTGAACAACCACGCATCATCGGCGGCTTTCAACGCGTCGGCGCTATAGACAAGGTTGATTTCAAACTGGCCCAGACCTGCCTCGGAAATCGCGGTATCGGCCGGGATGTCCATTTCTTCGCAGGCCTCATAGAGGTCAGTGAAAAACGCATCAAAGGCATCGAGCGCGCGCAGGGCCAATGTCTCCGCGCCGGGCCGTCGTTTGCCAGAGCGCGGTGAGCGCGGGACGCGCAGTTGGCGCGAGCTGTCATCGACGATGTAGAATTCCAATTCGGTGGCCACAACCGGGGTCAGCCCGCGCGCTTTGTAGCGTTCGACCACGCGGGCCAAGGCCTGACGCGGGTCGCCATCAAAGGGGCGGCCATCCTCCATGAACATCCACATCGGCAAAAGGGCTGTGGGGCCTTCCAGCCAAGGCATCGGGGTAAAGCCGCGCTCGGTCGGCAAAAGCACCCCGTCCTGGTCCCCAGTTTCAAACACCAAAGGGCTGTCTTCGATATCCTCGCCCCAAATGTCGAGGTTCAGGACAGAGAGCGGAAAGCGCGTGCCTTCCTGTTCGACCTTGCCTGCAAACCGCGCCGACATACGTTTGCCACGGGCTTGGCCGTTGAGATCGGCGGCGGCGACGCGGATGGTTTTGACCTCCGGATGTTCGCCCAGCCAACCCGCGTTTCGGATCATCGGATCACCTGTGGACGCAGGCGAAGACGGGGGCGTTTTGAGCTTGGCAAATGGCGGTTCAGATAGCGATTGATCGCGCCAAAGCTCAGGATGATGCAGAGCGTCACACAGACGAAATAGCCCGCCAAAATCGGATAGGGGATAAAGGGGTTGAACGTCTTGTCGGCAAAATAGGAGGCGTAATACAGCGCATCGCCCTTTTGTTGCAGCGCCGGGAAGCCGGAGAAAAACACCAGGGTGGTGGAGTGAAAGATAAAAATTGCCTCATTGGTGTAGGCAGGCCAAGCCAGACGCAACAGCGTCGGCCAGGTGATCCGGCGAAAGCGTTTCCAGCCGGACAGGCCATAGGCATCGGCGGCCTCAATGTCGCCTTTCGGGATAGATTGCAGCGCGCCATAGAAAATTTCGGCGGAATAGGCGGTGGTGTTGAGCCACAAGACGATGGCAGCACCAATCCATGCGCTGGTGAAGGCGTCAAAGAGCGGAAAGCTTTGTTTCAAGGAGAGAAACAGGAAATAGCCAAAGAAAAATTGGATGAACAGCGGCGAGCCGCGAAACAAAAAGATGAACCATTCTGCGGCTTTGCGCAGCGGTTTGTACGCGCTGTTTTTGGCCAAAGCCATCGCCGTGGCCGAGAAAAAGCCAAACAGGATGGCGAGAAGGCCAAAGTAGATGTTCCACAACATGCCCGACCCGATCAGGGTGATCTGTTCGCACAATGTGATGTCGGCGCGCGGCAAAAGCCGTTCGCCAATGCCGATGGAGCGCAGACCGTAATCGGCAACCGTTTGCAGGCAACTCATGGTGTAGCCCCCGCTTTGCGCAGGGCCTCGCCACCGGCTGTCGCCTGTCCTTGGCTGAGTTTGCGGGTGACGCGGGAGAGGACGATTTCAGAGACTTTGGTGAAGAGAAGGTAGAACACCAAAAGGGCCAAGAAATACCACATCCGCCAATCTCCGTGGGGGTATTCGGTGAACCGTATGTTTTTGGTGCCGCCCAATTCACGCGCCCAATAGACGACATCTTCGACCCCCAACAGGAACAACAGTGGCGTGGCCTTGATCAACACCATCCACAGGTTCGAGAGGCCGGGCAGGGCGTAAATCCACATTTGCGGCACGATGATGCGCCAAAACGCTTGGCGGTGGCTCATGCCATAGGCCTCGGCGGTTTCGATTTGCCCATGGGGGACGGTGTTCATCGCCCCGGCCAACACATTGCCGGCAAAGGCACCAAACACGATGGCAAAGGTCAACACGGCCAAGGCAAAGCCGTAGATCTGGTGGACGCTTTCGGGGGCATTGTTGAGCGGCATTTTCGCCGCAGCACAGACAATGAAGTCATTGCCTTGGCGGATCGGTTCGGACCAGTCGGGGCACTTCGCCTGATGGCGCAGCCACTCGATGCCCTGGTCCAAAGCAATCACGAAAAACAGGAAAAAGGCGATGTCGGGAATGCCCCGAACCAGCGCCATATAGGTCTGTGAGATCCAGCGCAGTGGCGCAAACTGCGCGCGGCTGCCAGTGGCAGAGAAAAATCCAAACGCCAAGGCCAGCGGCGCGGTCACCGCCAACAACATCAGAACCGTCCCAAAGGAGGCATAAAAAGCGAGATGCTTTCCGGTCGTCATGTAACAGCTCAGCCAAGTCAGGCCTTCGAGCGTGTCAGGGGTGGCGCAATAGGAAAAGATGGATCACCTGTGGGGTCAGGGAAAAATGCGTGGCGAGATCGGACAAAAGCGGCGGGGCCACGTCAGGCAGCCCCGCCAAAACGGGCTTAAAAGCCCGGGCTGTCTTCGCCCAGGTATTCTTTGATCATGGCGTTGAGCGTGCCATCGGCTTTCATCGCTTCAATCCCTGCATCAAATTTTGCGCGCAAGTCCGGGTCGGATTTGCGGAACGCCATGCCGATGCCGACAGAAAGCGCGATGTCTTCGCCAGCCCACATCACAGTCGGGTCTTCTTCGACGACGGGCACGAGGGTGTCTTTGTCGGCAAACACAGCGTCGGCTTCGCCGGACAACATGGCGGCCAGAGAATCCTCAAAGGAGGGGAATTCCAAAAGCGTGGCGCCCGTGTCAACAACGTATTGGGACTGAATGGTGCTGGACTGTGCCGCCACGATGCCGCCGGTCAGGTCGGCATCTTCGGACATGGCCGCGTAAGACGAGTAGGACGGCGGGGTGTAGTTGACGGAGAAATCGACTTTCTCGGCGCGTTCGGGCGTGATCGACATGCCCGCGATGATCGCATCATAGTTGCCGGACAAAAGGTTCGGGATGATGCTGTCCCAATCGTTGGTGACCCATTCACACTCAAGCTCGGCGCGTTTGCACAACTCGTCGCCCAACATCCGCTCAAAGCCTGCGACTTGGCCGTTGTCGTCGATATAGTTGTACGGAGGGTAGGCGCCCTCGGTGCCCAGACGGATGGTTTCAGCAGAGGCGGCGCCGGCCATCAGGGCGCATGCGGCAGCAGTTAGGACGAGTGTCTTCATGAAAATTCTCCCATTGGTAGCGCTTGTTTAGGCCGGCACAGTCGCGCTGAGAAACTGTTGCAGGCGTTCGGATTTGGGCTGATTGAAAAGCTGGGTCGGGTGACCCTCTTCTTCGATCAACCCTTTGTGCAAAAACACCACATGATCGGAAATATCCGCCGCCATGCGCATGTCATGGGTGACGATCATCATAGTCCGGCCCTCTTCGGCCAGGGCCTTGATCACCTTGACCACCTCTTGTTCCAATTCGGGATCAAGGGCAGAGGTCGGTTCGTCAAACAAAAGGGCTTTCGGTTCCATGCACAAGGCGCGCGCGATTGCGGCGCGTTGTTGTTGGCCGCCGGACATCTGCGCCGGGTAGACGTCACATTTGTCGCCAATGCCGACCTTGTCGAGATAGGCGCGCGCGCTGGCTTCGACCTCTTTTTTGTCGCGCCCCATGACCGTGACGGGGGCCTCCATGACGTTTTCCAAAATTGTCATATGGGCCCAAAGATTGAATTGTTGAAACACCATCGACAGGTTGGTGCGGATGCGTAGCACCTGTTTGCGATCCGCGGGGCGCCGGTGCAGGCCTTCGCCTTTCCATGTGATCGGCTCACCCTCAAACAGGATCTCGCCGCTTTGGCTGTCCTCCAACAGGTTGGCACAGCGCAACAACGTGGATTTGCCTGAGCCCGACGAGCCAATGAGTGAAAGCACATGGCCGCGCGGGGCGCGCAGTGAAACGCCCTTGAGCACCTCCAACTCGCCATAGGATTTGTGCAAATCCCGGATTTCGATCACGGGATTTGCCTCAAGAGGCTGAGTGGCGGGTGCGGTTTTTGAGTCTTTGGTCAACATCAACAAGAGTTAGGGCGAAATCTTAAGCATATGCAACAATGATCATCAGGGTGCCGCAGCGTTTCGCCTGTTTTTTGATCATATGTATGGCCCGCGCCTAGGGCTTGGGCTTGCTTTGGGCCTTATGGCCGGGCTTAGCCCAATCGTGCCTCGACCCTTTTGCGCGCCAAAGCGCTGTCGCGGTCGTTCACACCCAAAAGATTCGCAACCAAACGCAAAAGCGTATCCTCGTCGCTGTCGCGCACGCCGTCGGCCAAAACCACCGACCAAAGCCCTTCGATCACGCTTTCGCGGTCCTCATAGGGCACGGCCTCTTTGATGGCGCGGGTAAAGCGCACGGTGTCGGGGGCTTCGTCTTCAAGCACCTCGGCCTCGCCGCGCAGTTTCGCCGCCTCAAAGGGCGACAGGGCATAGCGTTCGATCAGGACTTTCTCGATCCGCACCGCTTCTTCTGGCGCATAATGACCGTCAGCGCGGGCCACACGGACCAAGAGCGCCGCCAAAGCACGCCGCGCGTCTGTCACTTGAAGACGTGGCGGGGCGGGTTGCAGCAGAGTTTTGAGAAAATCACCAAACATGGAACGGATATAGGATGCCTTTGACAAAAGGGAAAGGCCGGACCGTCGGGTCCGGCCTTGGCTCGCGAGAACGTTAACACCGCCCCGCCTGAAGCGGCCTTAGTATTTGCTCGGCACGTAAAGCTCAGGCGGCAACACCGCGCGTTCATAGGTCTTGTTGTAAACCCGCTCCGGCAAATGCACCTCTTCATGTGGCATTTCGTGATAGTTGAACTGCGACAGCAAATGGTCGATGCAATTCAGCCGCGCGCGTTTTTTGTCATTGCCTTCAACGATATACCATGGCGCTTCGGGGATGTTGGTGCGGGCGAATGTGTCTTCTTTCGCCTTGGTGTAATCTTCCCAACGGATGCGCGATTGCAAATCCATCGGTGACAACTTCCACTGTTTCATCGGGTCATGGATGCGCATCAGGAATCGCATTTGCTGTTCTTCATCGGTGATCGAGAACCAATATTTGATCACTTTGATGCCAGAGCGCACCAGCATCCGTTCAAAATCGGGAACGTCCTGGAAAAATTGTTCGACCTGATCCTCGTCGGCAAAGCCCATCACCCGCTCCACGCCGGAACGGTTGTACCAAGAGCGATCAAACAGCACCATTTCACCCGCCGCCGGCAGGTGTGGCACATAGCGTTGGAAATACCATTGGCTTTTTTCGCGATTGGACGGCGCGGGTAGGGCAACGACACGCACGACGCGCGGGTTCAGCCGCTGGGTGATCCGTTTGATCACGCCGCCTTTGCCCGCCGAATCGCGGCCCTCAAACAAGACCACGACCTTTTGTCCGGTCTGTTCGACCCAATCATGCAGCTTGATCAATTCGGCCTGAAGCCGCAGCAATTCGCGGAAATAGACCGCACGTTCGAGCATATCGGGATGCTCTTTTTGGTAAATCTTTTTGATTTCGCGCGACAGGATCGAATCTTCGAGCTCAATTTCCCACTCTTCGTCGAGTGTGTCGGCCAGTTCGGCCTCAAGCCAGTCTTGGGCGTCTTTGTCAAAACTCATCATCTACTCCGTCTGTCTGTGCACTGTGTTGCGATTGGGGTCGCAATTCTGAAGTGCGTTTAACCACGCATACATGACGGTTTCTTAATGGAAAAGGATTGGCATCAAAGAGGCGATCAAAAGCGCCGCCATTGTCCAATTGAACGCCGTCAAACGGCGACTGTTGGTCAAAAAACGGCGCATTTCCTGACCGAGCCAGGCCCAAAGCGTGATCGCCGGGAAGTTGACGATCACAAAGCCAACACCGACCATGAGCGCGGCCCCCCATGTGGCATCCTGCGCATAGTTGGTCTGCGCGCTGATCGCCATGATCCAACCCTTCGGGTTCACCCATTGAAACGCCGCCGCTTGAAAAAACGTCAACGGCTTGCCGCCGACTTTGCCCCCTTCGGGCGCGCTGGCATGGGCGATTTTCCACGCCAGCCAGCTCATATAGGCGACGGAGGCGACCAACATGATCTGGCGCAACGGTGGGTAGGCCTGAAACATCTGCGCCAGCCCAAGCCCGACGATGAACACCATGAAACTATGGCCCAGCGAGACCCCGAACATATGCGGCACCGTCCGACGCAGGCCGAAATTGGCCCCCGAGGCCAGAAGCATCAGGTTGTTCGGCCCCGGCGTGACCGAGGAGACAAAGGCGAAGGCCAGAAGGGCGATGAAAAGGGTCATATCCATGCCGGGCAGATTAGTCTTTTGATGCCGCAATATCCGTGCAAAGATGTGAGGAATGGCGGTTATTTTGCACGGAATGACGAATGTGGATGGGATAGACGAAAATATATTGCGTGAGCTTGAGCGCGATGGCCGCCTCACCAACCTACAACTCTCGGAGCGTGTCGGCCTGTCACCTTCGGCCACGTCGAGGCGGGTGAGCGAGTTGGAGCGGCGCGGCGTCATTCGCGGTTACCGCGCCATCATCGACCGCTCACAGATCGGGCAGGGCTTCACCGCCTATATCGCGGTCGGCCTGTCGGTGCACAACAAGGCGGCGCAAAAGGGCTTTGAGGCGGCGATGCGCTACGCTCCCGAGGTCAAGGAATGTCACAACATCGCCGGGGTGTTTGAATATTTGCTCCGGGTCGAAACTGTGGATTTGACCGCCTACAAACGCTTTCATACCGAAGTGTTGGGCACCGTGCCGGAGGTGGCCTCGATCACCTCTTACATCGTGATGGAAAGCCCAAAAGATTTGCGGGCCTGAGGCCCGATCGTCGGATTCGCGCCCATCCCCCAAATTTCTGTTTCGAGCTGCGGAGGCGCATGTTAGGCGGGGGCAAAGAGGACGCAGCCGCATGTACACACCGAACAATTCCGCCATCCATGATCCTGCAACGCTGGCTTATGTGATGACCGAGATTTCCTTTGGCGCGCTGATCACGCCGACGCCGGACGGGGTTGAGATCAGCCACCTGCCGTGGATCGTGCGCGAAGAGGGCGGCCGGGTCATATTGGAAAGCCATGTGGCGCGGCCCAATCCGCATTGGAAACTGGCGGGGGCTGGCTCTGTGGTGATGTTCCAAGGGCCGCAAGCCTATGTGTCACCCTCATTTTACCCGTCAAAACAGGTGGATGGCAAAGTAGTGCCGACTTGGGCCTATATCGTGGTTCACGCCCATGGGGTGTTTGAAAGTTTCAATGGCGCGGAGGAGCTTCATGCCCATCTGCGCGATTTGACCCATCGCCATGAGGCGGGACGGGCGGAGCCTTGGGCGATGTCGGATGCGCCGGTGCCCTATCTCGCAGCGCTCAAACGCGGCATCATCGGGCTGCGGTTCAGGGTGGATCGGTTGGAGGGCAAATGGAAGGTCAACCAGCACAAATCGTCCGCCGACCGTCAGGGCACCTATGAGGGGCTGATGGCGTCGGGCGAACAGGGCGTGGATCTGGCGCAGGCCTTGGCGTCGTTCCCGGCGGCTCAAGACTAAGGTAGAGACGAAAAAAGGCACCCCAAAGAGCGCCTTTTTTGTGATTTTTGAACGGTTTACACCAGCCGCGAAATCTCTTTGGCAGCGCGCACAAAGTCGCGGAACAAAGGCGCGGGGGCAAAGGGTTTGGATTTCAATTCCGGGTGGAACTGAACGCCGATGTACCACGGATGGTCTTTGAGTTCGACGATCTCGGGCAAGCGCCCGTCAGGCGACATGCCGGAAAAGATCAGGCCGCAGTCTTGCAGTTTCTCACGGTATTTCGTGTCGACCTCATAGCGGTGACGGTGGCGTTCTTCGATCTCGGTCCCGCCATAAATCTCGGCCACTTTTGAGCCTTCGGTCAAGGTCGCGCTATAGGCGCCAAGGCGCATGGTGCCGCCCTTGTCGTCACCGGCTTTGCGGCGCACGGTATGGTTGCCCTGCACCCATTCTTTGAGGTGGTAGACCACCGGTTCAAACCGTTTTTTGCCCGCTTCGTGATCAAACTCTTCGGACCCGGCGGTGTCGATCCCCGCCAGATTACGCGCGGCCTCAATGACGGCCAATTGCATGCCAAGACAGATGCCGAGATAGGGGATTTTGCGGGTGCGGGCGAATTCCGCCGCTTTGATTTTGCCCTCGGTGCCGCGCTCGCCAAAGCCGCCGGGAACCAAAATGGCGTGGAAGCCTTCGAGGTAGGGGGCAGGGTCTTCGCGTTCGAAAATCTCGGCGTCGACCCATTCGACCTTGACGCGCACCCGGTTGGCCATGCCGCCATGGGTCAGCGCTTCGGCGATGGATTTATACGCGTCTTCCAGTTGGACATATTTGCCGACGATGGCGATTTTGACTTCGCCTTCGGGGTTGAACACCCGGTCGGCCACGTCATGCCACACGGTCAGGTCGGGTTTCGGCGCAGGCGCGATGCCGAAGGCATCCAGCACGGCCTGGTCCAGACCTTCGCGGTGATAGGCGAGAGGGGCTTCGTAGATGGATTTCAAATCCGGTGCTGCGATCACGTCCTCTTTGCGGACGTTACAGAACAGGGCGATTTTTTCGCGCTCTTTTTCCGGGATCGGATGCTCGGAGCGGCAGACCAACACATTCGGCTGAAGGCCGATGGTGCGCAGCTCTTTCACCGAGTGCTGGGTCGGTTTGGTTTTCAACTCGCCAGAGGCGGTGATGTAGGGGAGCAGCGTCAGGTGCATGAAAATGCACTGGCCGCGCGGGCGGTCCTGGGCGAATTGGCGGATGGCCTCGAAAAAGGGCAGGCCTTCGATGTCGCCCACGGTGCCGCCGATCTCGCAAAGCATGAAATCGACCTCATCATCGCCGATTTCAAGGAAGTCTTTGATTTCATTGGTGACATGCGGGATCACCTGAATGGTCTTGCCAAGGTAATCGCCACGGCGCTCTTTTTCCAAAACATTGGTGTACACGCGGCCAGAGGAAATCGAATCTGTGCTGCGGGCCGCCACGCCAGTGAAGCGTTCGTAGTGGCCAAGGTCGAGATCGGTCTCCGCCCCATCGTCGGTCACAAACACTTCGCCGTGTTCAAACGGGCTCATCGTGCCCGGATCGACGTTGAGGTAAGGGTCAAGTTTGCGCAGACGGACCGAATAACCGCGGGCTTGCAAAAGCGCGCCGAGGGCGGCCGAGGCAAGGCCTTTGCCAAGCGAGGATACAACACCGCCGGTGATAAAAACGTAACGTGCCATGGGCTGGAGTGTCTCCCGTGATAGTCCAAAATTCATGCGGACGCGGTGTTTGATTTCGGTCCAGTAGAGGGGCCAAAAACACCACGGTTCACGGGATTTAAGCGATATCAGATTCGGTCGTCCCGCGCAACCAAACCGCAACATGTTGAGGGAGAAATCCGCTCAACGCCCAAGGGATTGTTAAAGCCTGAGGTTTAGGTGGATCAGTCGGCGCGCGGTGCTTCGATTGGTGCATCCGCGGAGGGCGGCAACAAGCTGTCACCCGACGGCAAGGCCGGTGTGGTGGTCTCAGCCGGAGCCACATCCTCGATTGCGACACCGTCCATCACAGAGGAGGTGGCCGCATCCCGACGCGCCAAAACGGTCAGTGTCAGGGAGGTGCAGATAAAGCCGATCGCAAAGATCCAGGTCAGTTTGCCAAGGGCCGTGGCCGCCGCGCGGCCGGTCATGACGTCGCCGCCGCCGCCCATGCCAAGGCCGCCACCCTCAGAGCGCTGCAAGAGCACAATGCCAATCAGGCAAAGCGCTAGGATCAGGTGGATGACGAGGATGACATTTTCCATGGATCAGGCCTTTGGGTCGTTCGATGGGGCTACTTAAAAGCTTCGGTGGACTGACGCAACCCCACAAACCATGTCAAATGCGTGTGCGGCTTCGGTGCCGCTGCGCTTTCTTGACATAATCAAGCGGGATGTGCCCTCTTTGACCCGCGTCTGCCATGCCCAAACCATAGGTTCGCCATGTCCCGCGGGACTATCATTTTGTCGATTGTGTGCACGGCGGCGCTTGTCGTCGTGCTTTGGCTGTTTTTCACAAATTCAACCTTTTTCGACTGGGCCTTTGCGCGCCATCAAAACACCCTGTCGTGGATCTCGCGCCCGGTTTTGGTGCTGCCCTATTGTTATTTCGCGTGGCGGCGCTGGTTGCCGGGGGTGATTTTGGCGGTTCTGGCGATTGTAACGTCGATGTTCTGGTTCCCTGTCCCCGCCGCGCCACGGGAGGATGTTCTGGCCTTTCTGGCGATGGAGCGCGCGCTTTTGCAATCGGGGTGGACCACGGCCAATCTGTTGGGCGCTCTCGCAGTTGCGGTCTATTTGGGGCTGGTGGCCTTGGCCTTTTGGCGGCGGTCCCTGTGGCTTGGCTTTGCCGTTGTCGCGCTTGGGGCTGGGTTGAAACTGCTCTGGTCGGTGCTGTTCAGCCCCGAGGCGGGGTCGGCGGTCGCGCCCTTTGCGATTTTTGGGGTGTTGCTTTTGGGGCTGGTGCTTGTCCTATTCCGCGGGCTAAAAAAGCGGTCATGACACAGACCCAGCCGCTGCCTTTTTCCCTGCGCCCCGCTACGCTTTCTGACGCTCATGCCATTGCCGAGGTGCAAGTGGCGGTGTGGCAAAGCGCCTATCGCGACATCCTGCCCGCCGCGTTGATTGAACGCATGTCGGTGGCGGATCGTGAAAACGGTTGGGAGAAAATCCTCACGGCTTATGCGGAATCCGGGCGAGGCGCGGTGTTTGTGGCTGAACAATCGGGCGCTGTTGTGGGCTTTTTGTCCTGTAGCGATCAGCGCGACGAAGAGTTGCTGACGTCTTTCCCCGGCGAATTCTCTGCGATTTATGTCGCAGACAGCGTACAACGACAGGGGATTGGCCGGGCGTTGATGGGCGAGGGGGCAAGGGCGCTCACCGCGATGGGGCATGGTGCCGCAGCCCTTTGGGTCCTGTCCGAAAACGCGGGGGCGCGTGGCTTTTATCAGGCGATTGGTGGCGTTGTGTCCGCCGAACGGATCGACGGCCAGAATGGCGAAGGTCTGGACGAGATCGCCTATGGCTGGGCCGATCTCAGCGAAATTTGCGCAATATAAAGCCGTAGCCTTTAAATTGTGGTTTCATCGCGCGGTCTGGCTGGCTATACAGCCCCGGGCTTCATCCAATCCAAAGGATTCATTATGGCTAACGTCGTCGTTGTCGGCGCCCAGTGGGGTGACGAGGGAAAAGGCAAGATTGTAGACTGGCTTTCTGAACGCGCAGACATCATCGCGCGCTTCCAAGGTGGTCACAATGCCGGCCACACGCTCGTCATCGACGGCAAGGTCTATAAGCTGAACGCATTGCCTTCGGGTGTGGTGCGTGGCGGCAAATTGTCGGTGATCGGCAATGGGGTTGTGTTGGACCCGTGGCATCTTGTGGCGGAAATCGCAAAGATCCGCGAGCAAGGCGTGGACATTTCGCCAGAGACCTTGATGATCGCGGAAAACACGCCGCTGATCCTGCCGATCCACGGTGAATTGGATCGGGCGCGCGAAGAAGCGGCCTCCAAAGGGACAAAGATTGGTACCACGGGCCGCGGCATCGGCCCGGCTTACGAGGACAAAGTCGGTCGGCGTTCGGTGCGCGTGGCGGACTTGGCCGATGAGGCCACGTTGATTGCCCGTGTCGATCGTGCGCTTCAGCACCACGATCCGCTGCGCAAAGGTCTTGGCATCGAGCCGGTCGATCGCGACCGTTTGATCAACGATCTCAAAGCCATTGCGGGCGAAATTCTGCCTTATGCGAAACCGGTTTGGAAAGTGCTCAACGAGCAGCGCAAGGCCGGCAAGCGCATTCTGTTTGAAGGCGCTCAGGGCGCGCTTTTGGACATTGATTTCGGCACCTATCCGTTTGTGACCTCGTCGAACGTGATCGCCGGTCAGGCCGCCACGGGTGTGGGCATGGGGCCGGGGGCGATCAACTATGTGTTGGGCATCGTCAAAGCCTATACCACCCGCGTGGGCGAAGGTCCGTTCCCGACCGAATTGCTTGATGACGATGGTCAGCGGTTGGGCGAACGCGGTCATGAGTTTGGCACTGTCACCGGGCGCAAACGCCGCTGTGGCTGGTTCGATGCCGCGCTCGTGCGTCAGACCTGTGCGACCTCTGGTGTGACCGGGATTGCCCTGACCAAGCTCGACGTTCTGGACGGGTTTGAGACGCTGAAAATCTGTGTTGGCTATGATCTGGACGGGGAGCGTCTCGATTACCTGCCGACCGCTGCGGATCAACAGGCGCGCTGCACGCCGATCTATGAGGAAATGCCCGGCTGGTCCGAATCGACCGAAGGCGCACGCTCTTGGAACGATCTTCCGGCCAATGCGATCAAATATGTCCGTCACATCGAAGAGCTGATCGAATGCCCGGTGTCGATGTTGTCGACCTCGCCCGAGCGCGAAGACACGATCCTCGTCACCGATCCGTTTGCGGATTAAGGCGCGGCATGGCTCTAAGCTACAAATCCCGTCGCCGTCTGGCGCTTTTGATCCTTGTGCTGGGTCTGCCCGGCTATATCGTGGTGGCGGTGACGGTGATGAACTGGCTGGAGCGCCCGTCGATTTGGGTCGAACTGGCGGTCTATATTGGGCTGGGCGTGCTTTGGGCGCTGCCGCTTAAGGCGGTGTTCAAAGGCATCGGTCAGGCCGATCCTGATGCGCCGCGGCAAGATCACGAAGATTGACCCCAAGATAGTCAGATGACTTAAAAAGGCCGCCCCGAAGGGCGGCCTTTTTCGTAGGTCTTTTAACGACATTCAGCGCGGCTTGAACCGCGTGCTGGCCGCAACGGCAAACTGGCCGCGCGTCATCTTTTTGATCTTGCCTTGCCGCAAAAGCTGACCAAAAGATCGCAATCGTTCTTCGACCGGCACGTCGGTGGGCATCGCTTGGGTCGCCAGTCGCATGATCTGTGGTCGGGTGGCGGTGTCGCGGCCTTGGACAAAATGGGTATAGGCCGCAGCCGCTTCCAACAATTCCGGCAGGGTTTCAGCCCCAAGACGTTCGGCGAATTCGGCAAATTCCGTCACCGTCTCGGCGGCTGTTTGATCGAGTTCCTCGGCGGTGTCAAAAACCTGTTCTTGTTGTACCGCAAGGGCCGAGGTCGAAATGCGGCGCGGCCGAACCGGAGTGATATTGGCACCACCGGCGACTTCGACAGGGGCGTCGATGCGTTGTTCCGACACCAACATCAAAGGGGGCAATTGGCGGTGGGTCTGGCCGCTGACCGCGGGGCGGCGCGGGCGCACAACGCGCGCCAGGTCTTGTTTGTAGACATCCGCATCGTCGTCGTCCTCAGCGGTGGTATCTTTGTCGATTTTCTCGGCGCGAATCGCACCCACGGCGGCTTTCAGATGCTGGATTGCGTTGCGGCGGCGGGCGTTTTCCCCCTTGGCCATTTCGCGGTCGGTTTCGTCCATCAGGCGTGACATCGACGCATCGGAGGTGGCAAACACATTGCGTGTGTCGCTGTCACCCTCGTCCTCGCCGTCGTCTTCATCCGCCAACAGTTGGCTGTCGTCGTCGCCTTCGACGCTGTCGTCGTCGTATTCGGCGGCAATCGCGCCGGTTTCGCTATCATCGTCCAAAATGTCGGCCGCCACTTCCGGTGACAGAGCGCCACTTGCGGCGACTTCGGCCAGTTCGCGCATCAACTCGTCTTCGGCCTCATCATCGAGCGAAGAGGAGCCAAGTTCGCGGCGCAGCGCCGAAGTTAAATCGGCATCGCTGTTGGCGGTCTCGGCGACTGTCTCAGTCTCAGCTTCGACCTCAACCTCTTGCGGCTGAGCCTCGTAGTCAGAGCGGCGCATTTTGACGACGCGGGCACGCACGCGACGCAGCGGATCTTGTGGTGCGTCTTCTGGTGTGTCTTCTGCGGCGATCTCGGCCTCTGCGGATGTTCCGCTGGCCTCGGCAATGTCTGCGGCGAGGTTGACGTCGATGTCCGGCGTGGCGCGGTCGGTGCTCTCAATCACCGCCACGGCCTCTTGCGCGGCGGTGTCATTGTCTTGCTGCAGGTTGGAGAGGACGGTGTCGAGTTTGGCCTCGTCATCAGCCTTGGCGCTGACGGCGTCGGGTTCGACAGATTCTTGAACCGTTTCGATTTCTTCGGTGAGGCTTTCTTCAGCTTCAGTGGCGGTATCGTCGGTCATCTCATCGGCAAAATCGTTTTCGATCTCGGTCAAGGCGACAGGTTCATCCGCTGGCACACTCGCCGGGGTCTCTTGTTCTGCTTCGATCTCATCAAACACCTCAGTGTGATCCGGCATGGTTTGGAAACCGCCGAAATTCACCGAGGCCTGTTGATCTTCAACGAATTCGGCCTCGCCACGTTGGGCGACAGCGGCACGAATGCGTTCGAGCTTGTCGGCGATGGAGTTGCCGACTGCGGGGGCAGCGACTTTGGCGGTGGGGGCAGGTTTGTTTTGTGCAAGAGGGGCAGGCGAGGAAACCGGAGCAGCGGTCTCTTGTGCCGGAGGGGTCGTGGCATTGGGCGTGGATTTGGCTTGGGCTTTGTGAGCCTTGGCCTTTTTGCGTTGGGCTTTGGCCTCTTGTGATGCGGCACGGGCGCGGGAGGCGGCGGCATCAAGACCGGCCTCACTGCCATCGACATCGCTGTCATCCTCAAGTTGGCGCAACACCAGACTGTTGTCTTGCATGCGGGCTTCGACCCGGCGCTGAATTTCCTTTTCCGCGATGGAATGTAACATTTGGGGATCAGGAGTCGGAGGTTCGGCCCCGAAATACCGATCATCCGCCGCGAGATCGCGGAAATACTCTGCAATGGACCGCATCGTGTTGAACGGATCGTCGAATCCCTCCAACGTACAGGAGAACGTCCCGTAGGATACAGTTAGAATTTTACTCTCACTCACCATGCCAATACTCGCTTTCTGCTCTTGCTCAGCACCTATCTGTTTACCATGAATTGGTTCGCAAATAGGAACAGAACAAGGAAATCGCCGTGATCATTTCTTGTTCGAAATGTGGCAAAATGGTTAACGCTGGAGCCTGAAGCATGAAGAATCCTGTCCTGAAAACCGAAAAAAGTGTGACTTTACTGGGCGGTGGACAGGTTAACCGCGAAATTCTTGTCGATATCTTAAAATCAGCCCCAATTTTGGTCGCAGCCGATGGTGCGGCAGATCGCGCCCTAGCCGAAGGTCTGATGCCGGAGGCGGTGATTGGTGATTTTGACAGTGTGTCACAGCATGCGAGGGAGGTGATTCCCCAAGAGCGGCTGCATCACATTCCTGAACAAGACAGCACGGATTTCGAAAAATGCCTCAGCCGCATCGACGCGCCGCTGATTTTTGGCGTCGGATTCACCGGCGCGCGGGTGGATCACGAATTGGCGGTCTACACGGCTTTGATGCGCCATCCAAAGCAGCGCTGCATCATCGTGGGCGAGTTTGATGTGATCGCCCATGTGCCCAGCTCTATTTCCCTCACCCTTGCGCCCGGCACGCGCGTGTCGCTGTTCCCAATGGGGCCGGTGACGGGGCGCTCAGAGGGGTTGCGCTGGCCGATCGAGGGGTTGCATTTTGCCCCGGCGGGCCGGGTTGGCACCTCGAATGAAGCCTCTGAGGCACAGGTCCATTTGGCTTTTGACGGGCCGGGAATGTTGTTGATCCTGCCGCGTTCGGACCTTGCGGCGCTGGTCCAGGGGCTCGCGTTTGATGCGTGATTAAGAGGCGGTGGGCCCCGCGACCACCGGGGGTTTTTGCGCGTGCATCCGTTCGCGGTGGATCAGATACAGCCCCGAGGCGACGATCACCGCGATGCCGACCCAGACGGTGAGGCTGGGGAAATCGCCAAAGACCACAAGCCCCGCGAGGGTGGAAAACGCCAGTTCCAGATAGGACAGCGGCGCGAGTGTGGCGGAGGGCGCAAGGCGCAGCGCCAAGGTCAGAAATTGATGCGACAGGGTAGCGGCCAAGCCCACAGAAATGAGCCAGACCCACATGATCCCCTCGGGCATCACCGGGTCAAACATCCCGCCTTTGCCGTCGAAATAGACCAAAATCGGTAGCGCCATGAGCACAGAGATCACGGCGGTGGCGGCTTGCAACAGTACGGGCGTGTGGTGGCGCAACGCACGGGTGACCAGCATGTAACAGGCAAAGAGGACACCGGCGGCAAAGGGCAAAAGCGCCACTGCGCCAAAGGCCGCAAGCCCCGGCTGCACCACGATCAAAGCGCCGGCAAATCCGACCACGGCGGCCATGATCCGGCGCGGGCCGATCTGCTCATTAAAGATCATCCAGCCCAAAAGCAAGATTACGAAAGGTTCGACATAGGTCACCGCCAAGGCGTCTGCCAAGGGCATGACCGACACGGCGCCGACAAAGGCAAAGGTCGCGCCCAAGGTGAAGAGTGCGCGCAACGCGATCAGGCCCCAGTCACGGCGGCTGATCCGCCACGACTGCCCCATGATCCCCGACAAGGGCACCAGGATCAGCGCCTGAATCACAAAGCGTCCGACGGTGATTTGCGCCGCCGGATGGGCAACGGAGGCCAATTTGGCGCTGACGTCGATCAGGGGCGCAATGGCGCAAAAGCCGACCATCAAAAGGAGTCCAAGCACGGGGTGATCTGGGGGGCGATTTTGGATCATGAGCCTTTGTCAGGTAGAGGGCGCGGGCGTGCAAGTCGGTTTCGAGATAAAAATGCGCCTAGCGTTCCGGCTCAACTGTCTGGTCGTGTCAGAATATAGACCGCCCCGGCACTCATCAATACCGCCTGCGCGATGAGCACATAGGCGGGCAGGCCAAGGATCAGACAGATTATAAAACTTGCCGCCATCATCGAGATGGAGAGGGCTTTGATCCGGCGCGGGATGGCCCCGGTTTCCTCCCAATTGCGAATGAGGGGGCCAAAATGGGCGTGATCCAGCAACCACATCCGCAGGCGCGGCGAGCCTTTGGTGAAAAAGAACGCAGCCATAATCAGAAACCCGGTCGTCGGCAGGACCGGCAACACCGCACCGATCAGGCCCAAAGCCACGCAAAACCCGCCGAGGGTAAGATGGACATATTTTGACATCCGCTCAACCATGCCTTGTTCTACCATGTCCCCCTTACCCAAGCATTTACGCCCATGCGGCGCGCTGTCCAGTCGCCTTGACGCCGCAGACGGGCGCAGAGGGCGGATACACGCATTTATCCTATTCAAACGGCGGTGTGCCGCCTATAACCGCCAGTGACACTTTCAGTCACAAACGCGCGCTCATCCTTGGGGGAAATACACCATGTCCGACACCCTGTCGCCGATTGACACCGCCAAATTTGTCGCCGCCAAAAAGGCGGTGGAATTTGTCGAGGACGGGATGAAACTGGGTCTGGGCACAGGCTCCACGGCGGCGTGGATGGTGCGGTGTTTGGGCGAATTGGTGCGGGACGAGGGGCTGAATATCGTCGGCGTTCCGACCTCAAGCCGCACCGCCGAACTGGCGCGGCAACAGGGGATCAAAGTGATCTCTTTGGATGAGGCGAAATGGCTTGATCTGACGATTGACGGCACCGATGAATTTGATGGCGATCTGAACCTGATCAAGGGCGGCGGCGGTGCGTTGTTGCAAGAAAAGATCGTGGCGACCGCCTCTGATCAGATGATCGTGATCTCGGATGTCTCGAAACAGGTCGATATGTTGGGCGCGTTTCCTTTGCCCGTCGAGGTCATTCCCTTTGGCTGGCAGACCACCAAGGCACTGATCGAAGAGACGTTGGTGTCGATGGATGTGCTGGGTCAACATGCCACCCTGCGGATGAACGGCGATGCCGCCTATGTGACGGACGAGGGCAATCACATCGTCGATCTTCATCTGCAACGCATTGGCAATGCGCGGCAATTGACTTTGGTGTTGAACCAAATCCCCGGCGTGGTCGAAAACGGACTGTTCATCGATATTTGCGACAAGGTCATCATCGGCCATGGCGATGGCCGGGTGACGACGCGGGACATCCTGTCGGGCGAGGAAAGCGAAGATCAGATCGAGTTCGCGGAAAGCGAAAACATTTTTGCCGATCTGTAGTGAGCTAAGGGTCATGTCTTTCGCTCTATGGTCCTTCTGCATGCTGGCATGGGTTGGCGGGGTAAATTATATTTCATGGCGCGGATTTAAACGTCGCCATCCAAACGGATCGTTCAAACGGATCGTTTTGGTCTCCATTGGATCTCATGAAAGACTGGCGGGCACAGCTTCCCATTGCTTGTGGAGGGCTTTTGGCTTTGGTCTTCCTGTCTTGGTTCGCATCTTTGGCGGGGCGATAGAATTGCACACCATCCTGCTCTAAAACCGCGGGGTTTTCCTTTGGCGTCAAACCCCCTACATCTACCCTCAACTTAGACTTCTTCTAAAAGGCGGTAGCATGGATTTCGATTATGATCTCTTCGTAATTGGCGGTGGCTCGGGCGGTGTGCGCGCGGCGCGGCTGACGGCGGCGGATGGGAAAAAGGTCGCGATGGCCGAAGAGTTCCGCATGGGCGGCACCTGTGTCATTCGTGGCTGTGTGCCGAAAAAGCTGATGGTTTTTGCCTCGCACTATTCGGACTACGCTGAAGAGGCCGGGACATATGGCTGGGACATCACCTTGGGGGATTTCAATTGGCCGTCGTTTCAAAAGCGGCTCCATGCCGAATTGTCCCGGCTTGAGGCCATTTATACCCGCAACGCCGACACGGCAGGCGTCGAGATTCTGCACCAACGCGCCACGGTGAAAGACCCGCATACGGTTGTTTTGGCCGATGGCACGGAAAAAACCGCGAAACATATCCTTGTGGCTGTGGGGGGGACTCCGTTTGTGCCCGACACCGTGCCGGGGATCGAACATGCGATCACCTCGAACGAGATATTCGACATTCCGGCGCTGCCGAAAAAAATCCTTATCGTCGGCGGCGGCTACATTGCCTGTGAATTCGCCTGTATCTTCAACGGGCTTGGCTCTGAGGTGACGCAATATTATCGCGGTGCGCAAATCCTGCGCGGCTTTGACGACGAAGCACGCGGCCATATTGCCGAGCTGATCACCGGGCAGGGCATCAACCTGCATGTCGGCACCGATGTTGAGCGGCTTGAAAAGCGCGACGATGGCATTTGGGTCAAGGCCACGGACGGGCGCGAAACCGTGTTTGATGTGGTGCTTTATGCCACCGGGCGCACGCCCAACACCAAAGGCCTTGGGCTTGAGGATGCGGGCGTTGAGCTGGGCCGTCATGGCGAGATCAAAGTGGACGCCTATAGCCAAACCAACATCCCCTCGATCTATGCCGTGGGCGATGTCACCGACCGTATCCAACTGACCCCCGTGGCGATCCGCGAGGCGGTGGCGTTTCACGAGACGGTGTTCAAGGGCAATCCGATGAAACCGGATCACTCGAACGTGCCGTCGGCGATTTTCACTCAGCCGGAATATGGCGCGGTCGGTCTGACCGAAGAACAGGCGCGCGAAGAGGGGCCGATTGAGGTTTATTGCGCCGCGTTCCGGCCGATGCAAAACGCCTTTATCGAGAAAAACGAACGGGTGATGTTCAAACTCATCGTTTGTGCCAACTCGCGCAAGGTGCTGGGCTGTCACATCATCGCGCCCCATGCCGGGGAACTGATCCAGATCGCCGGGGTGGCAGTGAAAATGGGCGCCACCAAAGAGGATTTCGACGCCACCGTGGCGGTGCATCCGACCATGGCCGAAGAAATTGTCCTGATGAAAACGCCGACCCGCGTTCATAACTGAGTAAAACACCCCGAAAGGGCGCCAAACAGCCCGGAAACCACCCCTGCGACCATCTCGCACCCTTGAAACTCGGGGCGAGAGAGAACAGGTTAGACAAGAGCCTTGGCCCGACAGGACCGTCCTGCCGGGTCAGACCCATACGAGAGAGGAAGAGACCTTTATGGCCAGTAACAATGGCGGCCCTTGGGGCACCGGAGGTGGTGGAAACCGCCCGACCGGTCCCGGTGGCGACAATCGTGGCGGCGACAACCGGAATGGCGGACGCCGTCCCGGTGATCAGCCCCAGATCCCCGAAATCGAAGATATGCTCAACAAGGGCAACGAATATCTGAAGGTGTTGATGGGCGGCAAGGGGGGCGGCGGTGGCCGCTCCGGCGGTTCTGATGGCGACGGCCCCGGCATGTCCAAGGGCGTTATCGCTCTTGTGGTTTTGGGGGCTGTTGGCCTTTGGGCGTTTTCCTCTTTCTACACCGTGAAACCCGAAGAACAGTCGGTCGAATTGTTCCTTGGCAAGTTTTCCAAGATCGGCAATCCGGGCCTGAACTTTGCGCCATGGCCGGTGGTGAGCTACGAGAAAGTCGTGGTGACGGGCGAACGGACCGAAACGGTCGGCCTCGCCGGCAGTGGTGGGTCTGGCATGATGCTCACGACCGACGCGAACATCGTCGACATCGACTTTCAGGTGGTCTGGAATATCAACGATCCGGCGAAATTTCTTTTCAACCTTTCCGATCCGGTTCAGACTGTACAGGCGGTGTCCGAGGCCTCCATGCGCGAGATTATTGCGGCTTCGACACTGGCCCCGATCCTCAACCGGGACCGTGGTGTGATCGCCGACAGAGCGTTTGAACTGATCCAATCGACACTCGACAGCTACGACAGCGGCATCACCGTGATCCGCGTCAACCTCGACAAGGCCGACCCGCCCACGGACGTGATCAACGCGTTCCGTGACGTGCAGGCCGCCGAACAGGAACGGGACCGGTTGCAGCGTCAGGCCGACGCCTATGCCAACACGGCCCTTGCCGGTGCCCGCGGGTCCGCGGCACAGATCCTTGAAGAAGCCGAAGGCTACCGTGCCCAGGTTGTCAACGCCGCAAAAGGTGAGGCGAGCCGGTTCTCCGCTGTTTTGGCCGAATATCAAAACGCTCCCGAGGTGACGCGCAAACGTCTGTATCTTGAGGCGATGGAAGAGGTTTACGGCGGTCTCGACAAGATCATTCTCGATGATAATGCCGCCAGTGGTCAGGGCGTCGTGCCCTATCTTCCGCTCAATGAGCTTCGGAAATCAACCACCACCGGAGGGTCGAACTGATGAAGAAACTTCCTATTTTCATCGCCGTTCTTTTCGTGGCGGCTGTGCTGGCGTTCTCTTCGGTTTTTGTCGTGGACGAACGTCAAAAAGCGCTGGTTCTGCAATTTGGCCAGATCAAGGCCGTCAAAGAGGAGCCTGGGCTTTCCTTTAAAATCCCCTTCATTCAGGACGTCGTTTACTACGATGACCGCATCCTGTCGCTCGAAACGCCGGAAATCGAGGTCACGCCCTCGGACGACCGTCGTCTTTTGGTCGACTCCTTTGCGCGCTACCGCATCGCGGATGTGGTGAAGTTCCGTCAGGCGGTGTCCACCGGCGGGATTCGCTTGGCCGAAGATCGTCTCAAAGGCATCCTGAACGCACAGTTGCGTGAGGTTTTGGGGGCTGACACGATCACCTCGAACACGATCATTTCGGCGGAGCGGGCGTCGTTGGCGCTGCGCATTCGGGACAAGTCCCGCATCGAGGCCGCCTCGTTGGGTATCGACATCGTGGACGTTCGGTTGAAACAGACCTTTTTGCCGGAACAAAACCTTGAGGCCACCTTTGCCCGGATGCGGGCAGAACGTGAACGCGAGGCCGCCGACGAGCGGGCGCGTGGAGCAGAGGCCGCACAGCGTGTGCGGGCACAGGCGGACCGGACCGTGGTCGAACTTAAATCTGATGCCGGACGTCAGGCCGAGATCACCCGTGGTGAAGCCGATGCCGAGAAAAACCGCATCTATGCGGATGCCTATGGTGCCGACCCGGATTTCTTTGAGTTCTATCGCTCGTTGGATGCCTACCGGAAGGGCCTAAATGGCGAGAACACCACCATGGTGATTTCGCCGGACAGCGAATTCTTTGACTACCTGAAATCCAATTCAGGTCGCTGAGACGGAGCGTTTGCGATGGGTTTTTGACCCTCGTGTGAAAATCGAAAGGGGCGGGTGGCAACACCGGCCCCTTTTTATGGCCCAGCTTTATAAGCTGTTCATTTTGGTGCGCTTTACCCTTGTCACAGCCCGCTCACATGCTGTTGACTGAACGCGACCGACTTTGAGTTGTGCGACACCGCACCTATCTATACCCCAAAGACACGTGTCGCGCCCGGCCATGCCATTTCCGGCACAAGCATTCGGGGGCATCAGACGGAGGATATTTTACCGATGATACAGGCTCGCGCCGTTTCCACCGATCAAAGCAGAGGGATGGTTCCCTCCCGCGCTGATCTTCGCATGATGGTCTTTGCCCTGATTGGGGTCATTGCACTTCTGTTTCAAACCGTGTCTGCCGAGGCGCGTGGCGCGCCTGAAAGTTTCGCCGATCTCGCTGAAAAGGTCAGCCCCGCCGTGGTGAACATCACCACCACAACCGTGGTTGAGGCTGTCGCCAACGATCAACCGGTTGTGCCCGAAGGCTCGCCGTTTGAGGATTTCTTTCGCGATTTCATGGATCGCAACGGTCAAGGTGGACAGGCTCCGCGCCGTTCCCAGGCTTTGGGGTCGGGCTTTGTGATCTCCGAGGACGGCTATATCGTCACCAACAACCATGTGATTGAAGGCGCCGACGAGATTTCGATCGAATTCTTTGAAGGTTTCACCCTTCCGGCCAAATTGATCGGCACTGATCCGAAAACCGACATCGCCGTGCTGAAAGTCGAAAGCGATAAGCCTTTGAAATATGTGCCCTTTGGCGACAGCGACCTGTCGCGCATTGGCGATTGGGTGATGGCCATGGGCAACCCGCTTGGCCAGGGGTTCTCTGTCTCTGCGGGTATCGTGTCGCAACGTGGCCGCGCGCTTCAGGGCGCCTATGACGATTACATTCAAACCGACGCCGCCATCAACCGCGGCAACTCCGGTGGCCCGCTGTTCAACATGGATGGGCAGGTCATTGGCGTGAATACCGCGATCTTGTCCCCGAACGGTGGGTCCATCGGCATCGGCTTTTCGATGGCCTCCAACGTGGTCTCCAAAGTCGTCGATCAGTTGAAAGAATTCGGCGAAACCCGTCGCGGTTGGTTGGGTGTGCGCATTCAGGATGTGACACCCGATGTGGCCGAGGCCATGGGGCTTGAGGCTGTCAAAGGCGCGCTTGTCACCGATGTGCCCGAGGGTCCGTCGAAAGAAGCCGGACTTGAATCCGGCGACGTGATCATGACCTTTGACAGCAAAGAGGTCACTGACACCCGCAGCCTTGTGCGCACGGTGGGGGAGACCGAAGTTGGCAAAGCGGTGCGTGTTACGGTGTTCCGTGACGGCAAAACCAAAACGCTGATGGTCACTCTGGGCCGCCGCGAAGAGGCGGAAAACGTCGCTTTCCCGACCGACGATGGCGCGGCGCCGCAAGTGCCCGACACCACCCGGATGCTGGGCCTGAGCTTGCAACCGCTGGACGACACGCTGCGCGAAGAGCTGGGCGTGACCTCCGGCACCGATGGTCTGGTTGTGGTCGAGGTGGATGAGGCCTCCGAAGCCTTTGCCAAAGGCCTGCGGGCGGGCGATGTGATCACCGAAGCGGGCCAGCAAAAACTGATGTCTGTGGCCGATCTTGAGGCCCGCGTAAGCGAGGCGCGCGAAGGTGGGCGTAAGACCGTGTTGCTCTTGGTGCGTCGCGCTGGTGACCCGCGCTTTGTGGCCCTTGGTGTCGATGACAACTGAGCCTGAGCGCCTTCCCTCATAAAACAAAAAGGCGGCCCCCAGCTCTGGTGGGCCGCCTTTTTCTATCTTGGACCGTCCGAAGATCAGCCCTCGCGCGGCACTTCCTTGAGCCCAAGTTGGCGCGCCGCCGCCAGAGACAGGATGTCGCTGTCGACCCCTTGGTCCGATTGATAAGCGTGGATGGCGCGTTTTGTCGCGAAATCCATCCGCCCATTTGCAGCTCCCGCGTGATAGCCACGCACCGACAGAGCACGTTGCAGCGACGCGATGAATTCGGGCGTCAGCTCCTCTTGGCACAGGGTCTCAAACCACAATTCCTTGCGCTCACGGACAATCTCTTGCCGGGTTTCGGTGCGGTAGACAGCGGGGTAGGAGACGGTGCCATTGGCCTCGATTTGTGGCGGTTGCACCAAAACCTGCTCTGTGACAGTTTCGATGATCGCAGGGGTGACGTGTCGCGCGTAACAGGTGTTTGGATCGGCTCCCGGCGGCGCGCCGGGCGTCTCTGAGGCGCGCATGATGCCCTCTTCCGGGGCGCTTATCTGGCAGGCGGCCAAAAGTCCCGCCAGAATGAAAAGTGGCAATCGGGCGGGAAAAGGGACCTGTTTCATCGGCATGCCTGTCTGCTTTGCCCCTTTGGGGGCTGTTTGGGGCAAGTCTACCGTGAAATTCAGATTTTCCAAAGGGTTTGAATGGTATCGCCTTTGGGAGGCCTGTCAGAGGGCGGGACGGCACACAGGCGCGTCACGTGCCAGAAATATAGGCGCGCGGGTTGCCTTGACACCAACCGGACCACAGGGCGCGACGCAATGGCCCTTTTCACCGGGAAACTGACAGGCTAAGCCTGTGGCAACACGAAGAAATGCGAGAGAAGGACAAGCCTATGGTCAAGATCACCTATGTCGAATTTGGCGGCACCGAACATGTTGTGGACGTGCCGGTGGGGCGCACCGTGATGGAAGGCGCGCGCGACAATGGCGTACCGGGCATCGACGCTGATTGCGGCGGGGCTTGTGCTTGTTCCACCTGTCACGTCTATGTCGCGCCTGAATGGGTCGATAAAATCCCCGCGAAAGACGACATGGAAGAGGATATGTTGGATTTCGCCTATCAACCCGATCCGGTGCGGTCGCGCCTGACCTGTCAGATCAAAGTGACCGATGCAATTGACGGTTTGGTGGTCAACCTGCCCGAAAAGCAAATCTGATGCTGCGTCTGGCCGCGGCTTTTGTGCTGGCGGCCAGCCCGCTTGCCGCCACTGAGATCACGAATGATGTCACTTCCGCGCGCTACATTGAGCCGACGGATGTCTACGGCCATGGGGCCGTGGCGGGCGGTGAATATGCGCAGATGCGTGTGGCGTTGAGTGACGGCACCGAGCGCAATGTGTCTTTCAAGAAAAGCATTTTCGAGGATACCGCACCGCGCCTGCATGATTTCGATGGCGATGGGTCCCCTGAAATTGTCACTGTCGTCAGCGGCTTTGCCACCGGCGCTTGGGTGCAGGTCTGGTCGCTCAATGCCTCCGGCGTGCTGATCCCGGTCAAATCCAATGCTCCCATCGGTGCGCGCCACCGCTGGCTCGCGATCGCGGGCATTGCCGATTTTGATGGCGATGGCACCGATGACATTGCCTATATCGACCGCCCGCATTTGACCAAAGAGCTGGTGATCCTTCCCGTCGATCTGGCGGGGCCGGGGATGTTAGATGCCACTGCAAGCCTTGCCGGCCTGACCAATCATCACCTTGGCTCCGCCGGGATCGAAGGTGGCATACGCGACTGTTCCGGGCATGTGCCGGTGATTGTCACCGCCAATGCGGACTGGTCGCAGGTCATGGAAACCAGATTTGAGAATACTGAGTTGGTCAGCACTCCCGTTGCGCCCTACACCGGGGCCGACAGCTTTGCGCCCTTCCTGATCTGTCCGTGATGCGCGCCTGAGGCACAGCGCGACGCCTTTCGGAAACTTAACCGCCTGAAAACCCCGTAAATTTGGCCATGTCGTGCGTTTTGGCTCTGGCATTCACTGTCGGCTGTGCCACAACGCCTCGACCCTTCAAAGAAAGATCGAGGACTTTGACATGACCTCTCATGTGCTGACCGTGACTTGCCCCTCCAGGCGTGGAATCGTGGCCGCGATTTCTGGCAAACTGGCGGAGCTTGGCTGCAACATCACCGATTCCGCGCAATTCGATGATCCGGGCACCGATCAGTTTTTCATGCGGGTGAGTTTTGTCTCAGAAACAGGTCTGACCCAACCTGAACTGGCGCAGGGATTCGTGCCCGTGGCCGAGGCCTTTGACATGCAATGGGCGGTGCAGGACGAGGCGACGAAGATGAAAGTCGTGATCATGGTCTCGCGCTTTGGCCATTGTCTCAACGATCTTTTGTACCGCTGGCGGATCGGCGCCTTGCCGATCGACATCGTTGCCGTGATTTCAAATCACATGGATTATCAAAAACTTGTGGTGAATCACGATATTCCTTTCCACTGCATCAAAGTGACAAAAGAGAACAAACCCGAGGCCGAAGCCGCGATCATGCAGGTGATTGAGGACACTGGTGCCGAACTGATCGTTTTGGCGCGCTATATGCAAATTCTGTCGGATAAAATGTGCCAACATATGTCAGGTCGGATCATCAACATCCACCATTCGTTCCTGCCGTCTTTCAAAGGCGCAAACCCGTATAAACAGGCGTTTGAGCGGGGGGTGAAACTGATCGGAGCGACGGCGCATTATGTCACCGCCGATCTGGACGAAGGTCCGATTATTGAACAAGACACGGTGCGGATCACCCATGCGCAATCCTCGGAGGATTACGTCTCCTTGGGCCGTGACGTCGAAGCCCAGGTGCTCTCGCGCGCGATCCATGCCCATATCCACCACCGCGTGTTCATCAACGGCAATAAAACGGTGGTGTTTCCGGCCTCTCCCGGCAGCTATGCCTCTGAACGGATGGGGTAAGGGGCGAAAAGGGGCTCTGCCCCTCGTCCGGGCAGCACGCTGCCCTGCCTCACCCCGGGATATTTTCAGACAAAAGAAGCCGCAGGTTTACCGCTCCTTAAGCTTAATGCGCGAAGCTCACCCCACGGTACAGGCGGGGACGCCGATGATCGTGACGGAAGAAGGCCCTTCGCTCTCCTCAAGCGGAGGGTCATTTCTTTTGTCTGAAAATATCCCGGGGGTTTGGGGGGCAGGCCCCCAATAAAACGACGCCGGAGACATGGAAAAAGGCGTGCCGTTCGAGCACGCCCCTGTTCTGTCGCGACAGCCAGTGTTTGGGCTTTTACACCAAAGTTCCAAACCGGAGGGCCATTCGAGCCAGTGGTGCATTTCGCAGCTTGGTTTATCGCAGGGTAAGGTTAAAATTCCCCTAACCATACTCTGCGCATGTCTTACAGTGCCCGCCAGCCAATATCAGTGCGGTTGAAGCCGCCCGGCCATTCGATCGCCTCGATCATCGCATAGGCACGATCACGGGCTTCTTTTAGGCTCTCTCCGCGCGCCGTCACGTTCAACACACGACCGCCCACGGCGACAATCACGCCGTCTTTGAGAGCGGTACCCGCATGAAACACCATGTTTTTGCTGTCTTCTGGCAAGCCGCCCAAGCCTTTGATCTCAGAGCCTTTTGCATAAGCACCCGGATAGCCATTTGCGGCCATCACCACGGTGATCGCATGATCATCGGCCCAGTTGACTTGGGCCTGATCCAATCGGCCTTCGGCGGTCGCCAGCAACAGATCAAGCACCTGCGCACCAAGCCGCATCATCAACACCTGACATTCCGGGTCGCCAAAGCGGCAGTTGTATTCAACAAGGCGCGGTTGCCCGTCTTTGATCATGAAACCCGCGTAAAGCACGCCTTGATAGGGCATCCCGCGCTTGGCCATTTCTACAACGGTCGGTTTGACGATCTCGTCCATGGCTTTTTGGATGACGCTGTCGCTCATCACGGGGGCTGGGGAATAGGCGCCCATGCCGCCGGTGTTCGGCCCGGTGTCGCCATCGCCGACGCGTTTGTGGTCTTGCGCCGTGCCGATGGGCAGGACGTTTTCGCCATCACACAAGATGAACCAAGAGGCCTCTTCGCCTTCCATGAATTCCTCGATCACCACTTCGGCCCCAGCCGCGCCAAATTCACCGCCGAACATGTCGTCGATGGCGTCCAAGGCGGCCTGTTCGTCCATCGCCACGATCACGCCTTTGCCTGCGGCCAAACCGTCGGCTTTCACCACAATCGGTGCGCCTTGGGCGCGGATGTAGTCTTTGGCGGGGGCGGCCTCGGTAAAGCGGGCGTAGCCAGCGGTTGGCGCACCGGAGGCGTCGCAAATCTCTTTGGTGAAGGCTTTCGAGGCCTCCAGTTGCGCCGCTGCCTTTGAGGGGCCAAAGGTCAACACACCAGCGGCACGCAAATCATCGGCGACGCCTGCGGCCAAGGGGGCTTCTGGTCCAATGATCACAAAATCAATCGCGTTCTCTTCGACAAACCCGACCACCGCTGCGCCATCGTTGATGTCAAATGAGGCGCATTCGGCGATCATTTCGATCCCCGCATTGCCGGGGGCGACGATCAATTTATCGCATTTCGGGTTTTGCATCACAGCCCAAGCCAAAGCATGTTCGCGCCCGCCGCTGCCCAAGATCAGAATGTTCATTCTCGCGTCCCCGCTTTTCATCCGGTTTCGGGCGTTTTAGGGTGAGTACGAACACGACACAAGCGTGAGCACCCATATGTCCGAGCTTTTCGAAGAGGACGGCCCACAAGGCCCGTCAAATGCGCCCGAATTCACCGTCTCCGAGCTGTCGGGTGCGGTGAAAAAGATCATCGAGGGCGAATTTGGCTTTGTCCGGGTGCGCGCCGAGGTCGGGCGGGTGTCACGGCCACGTTCAGGACATTTGTATTTCGACCTCAAGGACGACAAATCCGTGATCAATGCGGTGAGTTGGAAAGGGCAAGTCGCCAAGATGCAGGTCCAGCCCGAGGAGGGGATGGAAATCATCGCCACGGGCCGGATGACCACGTTCCCCGGCGGGTCGCGCTATCAGATCATCGTCGACAGTGTCGAACCGGCGGGGGCGGGCGCCTTGATGGCGATGCTGGAAAAGCGCAAAGCGGCCTTGGCCGCAGAGGGTCTGTTTGATCCGGCGCGCAAGCAACCTATCCCCTATTTGCCAACGGTAGTTGCGTCGTAACCTCGCCTTCCGGTGCTGTGATCCGCGATATTTTACACCGCTTGCGCGACCGTTTTCCACGCCATGTGTTGATCTGGCCGGTGGCGGTTCAGGGCCAAAATTGCGCCGCCGAAGTGACCCGTGGGATCGAAGGGTTTAATGCGCTGCCCAAAGACGGGCCGATCCCGCGCCCGGATTTGATCATTGTCGCGCGGGGCGGTGGCTCGGTCGAGGACCTGTGGGGCTTTAATGAAGAGATCGTGGTGCGTGCCGCGGCGGCCTCAAACATCCCGTTGATCTCCGCCGTGGGGCATGAAACCGACACGACGCTGATTGATTTCGCCTCTGACATGCGCGCGCCGACACCGACGGCCGCCGCCGAAATCGCCGTGCCAGTGCGACGTGAACTTTGGGTCACGTTGCAAGAGATGCGGGCGCGGATGGAGCGGGCGCTGAGCCTTGGCGTGACGCGTCGGCGGCAACGGTTGAGCGACCTGTCTCGCGCTTTGCCACAGCGCGGGCGGCTTTTGGACGGGCCGCGTCAGCGCGTCGATCAAATGGAAGTTCGGCTCAATCAGGCGTTGATCACCTCGGTCAGTACCCGGCGCTTGAAGCTTTCGAACCGTTCTGCCGTGTTGCGGCCCACGCTGTTGCGCGGGATGTTGAAACGCGGGCAGGAGAAAACGGTGATCCTTGGCGGTCGTCTTAGCCCGGCTCTGGCCCGTGCCGTGGCGCAAAAGCGCCGTGATTTTACCAGTGCCACCAAAGGTTTGGACCCTCTGCGCCTGTCGCGCCACACAGTTCAGGCGCGGGGTCAGTTGGATCAACTCGCAGCCCGGTTTGAACGCGCCTCAAAGGCCCAGACCGAGCGCTGGCGCGGGGCGTTGGACCGCCGGGCCGGGATGCTAGAGGCGCTGTCCTACCAAAAGACCTTGGAGCGCGGCTATGCCGTGGTTTGGGATACCGCTGGCGGGGTAGTGACCTCGGCCAAGGAGGCGAGCCGGATGCATGAGGTGCAATTTGCCGATGGCCGGGCGCGGATTGGCGGCGGCGTGGCTGTGGCCCCGGTGCCGTCTAAGGCGAAAAAGCCAAAAGGTGGTGGGCCGGAGCAGGGGTCTTTGTTTTAGCGGATCAAACCCCGATCTGCGGCCCCATACAACTGAGCGGCCCGTCACTGGCCCAGGCCTCGTAGAGTTCGGTGCCACTTTCGCCTTGGAACACCGCCTTTAACTTGTCGCTCTCGACAAAGAACTGCCAGCATTGCGGGGCGGTGCCGTCTTCGTAGACGAAACAGATGTTTTGCCCGGATTCATACCAGATGCCCTCTTTGCAGGTGTCTTGGTCAAAGGCCCAGCGGACGCGGTTGCCGGGCAGGTATTCTTCGGCGCCATAGGGGTGGCCGTCCTCGGCAAAGGTCAGGGTCTTGCCTGTGGCATAGGCTTCGAATTCCGCGCCGGTCAGCGGGTCAGAGCCCGCCGGAGCAGCGAAAGCCGAGGCGGCAACGGCCAAGATCGCGGGGGCCAAACAGGCCGGGAGGGACAGCTTTTTCATCATTTGGAAACCATGCCACAGCATTGCGTTTAGCTCCATTCACATTCTTAACATCTGGTTAACCGGCTGAACATCTGAAGAGCTGTTCAACGCGGTGTGGGAGCGCTGTCCGCATCGGCCATCACCCGCGCCACCCGTTTGTCCATCACTTTAAACCAAATTGGCGGGATCAGCGCGAGTGTCGCCATGGCCGGTAATGAGCGTGGCAGCCGTGGCATGTCATCTGACAAATCAAGCGCGATATAGGGCTTCATCGGATGGGCGTGATGATCGGAATGGCGCGGCGCATTGAGCATCAAGAACGAGGTGAACCATTGCGGGCTGTTCCACGAATGCGCGGGGCCGACGGGTTCATATTTTCCCTCTGAGACTTCGGCACGGCGCAACCCGTAATGTTGAACATAATCCGAGAGCATCAATTGCGAAGAGGCATAGCCCGCCAGCAAGATGTATTTGAAAACCCCCAATATTCCGCCGATTTGAAAGGCGATGAACAGACAGATCACAGCCCCGCCGATATAAAGCGCATAGGGGTGGAGATCGGTGTTGCCAGAGCGCGCTCGCAAGGCGTTTTCTTCGCGCAACCCAGCCTTAAAAGACCCGATCCAAGCGCGCGGCAGAAACCGATAGTAGCTCATGCCAAGGGGGGCGGAGTTTGGGTCGTCCGGCGAGGCGGCATAGCGATGATGAACGCGGACATGGGCGGTGGCGTGATGGCCGAACAACAGCGTGATATAGACCCAAGTGCCCAGCCGCCGCAGTGTGCGGTCCGAGCGATGGATCAGCTCATGAGCGTTGGAATTGGAGACCTGACCCAAGAACAGACCAAAACCGAAAAACATGAATATCCGTTCCCAAAGTGCAAAAGGCCCGACCGAGAGCGCCCAGACCGCCAAGGGCATCATCGCAAAATGCGAAATGGCTAGGATGGTTGACAGGGCATTGGCGTCGGGAAATTCGGCCTCTGGATCGGCGGGATCGCGGGCGAGGCTGACCAATTGGTCAAAGCCATAGGCCAGCACGGTCATATAGAGAAACCCGACCACGGCCCATAGTCCACCAAACAGCGCGCCCAGCGACAAAAGCGCGACGGGGGCGAGGGTGGACAGAGCAAAAAAGCGAATGATGTGAGCGGTTTTTGTGGGATTGGACATCATGGACACACCTTCAGGACTGTGCAGACTATAGGCGGTGTGAGGCACGGGTGCAAAAGCATTAGGGTGCCAGAGAGGGCGCAAGTCAAAGAGGACGAGGAGGATCGGGATGGTGCTATTTGGCATGGGCCTTGGTGGCGGGATGGCTGTGGTGGTTTTTGCGGCGCTTCTCGCGGCGCTGGCCTATTTGCCCTTCACGCATCGCGACAAAACGCTTTGGCATAGCGTGCTCAAAACCATGCCCGTCGCGGTGTTCGCAGGGAGTGCGGCGGTGCAGGGCGCGCCGGGGCTTTTGGTGGCGGGATTGGCGCTTTCGGCCTTGGGCGATTGGGCGTTGTCGCGTCCCTTTGAGCGGGCGTTTATGGCCGGGTTGGTGAGTTTTGCCCTCGCGCATCTGTGTTATCTTGGTCTTTTCATCGGCTTGGTCGAGACGTGGCGCATCCTTCCCGTGATCCTCTTGATTGGGTTTGCTCTTTCAAGCGAGCTTTGGCTGGCGCCATTCACCGGGGACATGCGTTGGCCCGTGCGGGTCTATGTGGGTTTGATTTGCGCAATGGTGATGGCGGCGCTGAGCCTGCCTGATCTTTACCGCATGGCAAGCGTCGGCGCGCTGCTTTTCATGGCCTCTGATCTGATCCTTGCGCTTCAGATGTTTCGCATGTTGCCGGACACCAAACGGGCGCGCTGGGCGGGCTATACGCTTTGGACCCTGTATATCCTTGGGCAAATGACGATTCTTTTCGCCTTTGTTGCGGTCAAACCGCATGGCTAGGGCTTTTCTAAAAGGCCAAGACCGATTAAGTGAGCAAGGAACGGAGGCCCTATGTCGCTATTTTCGAAACTGAAATCTCGCCTGATGAAAACCTCGTCGAAACTCGACGAGGGGCTTGAGGCGATTGTCGAAGATGGCGGTGTGGAAAGCAGTGCGGATGAGGCGATTTTGGCCGATCCGGTGATGCCGGAGGGTGTGCCGGTTGAGCCGCCGCTGGAGCAGCCCGCGCCGATCCCAGAAACATTTGCGCCGCAAACGCCGATTGAGACGCCCGACGAGACGCCGATTGAGATCCCGGATGCGGTGACACCGTTGGAAATCCCGGTTGAAACCGTTGTGAACGAGGCTCCCGAGCCAAGTGCAACCGCGAATAAGCCGGGCTTGGTTGGACGCCTTTTGGGCCGCAAAGAGACCCAGCCGGTGCTGCGTCGCACCCTTGATGATGCGATGTTGGAGCAGCTTGAAGAGCTGTTGATCACCGCTGATATGGGGGTTGAGACCTCGATGCGCGTCACTGCCGCGATGGCCGAGGGGCGCTATGGCAAAAAGCTTTCGGTCGATGAAATCAAGCGGCTGATGGCCCGTGAAATTGCGCGAATCATGGAATCCGTGGCCAAGCCGATGCCGCTTTATCCCAAGACCCCGCAGGTGGTTTTGGTGGTGGGCGTCAACGGATCGGGCAAAACCACGACCATCGGCAAATTGGCCAGCCAATTTAAAGCCGCCGGGAAAACCGTGGTAATTGCGGCCGGAGATACGTTCCGCGCCGCCGCCGTCGAACAGTTGCAAGTCTGGGGCACGCGCGCGGGCGTGCCGGTTTTGACCGCGCCCGAGGGCTCTGATCCCGCCTCATTGGCCTTTGATGCCATGACCAAAGCCGAAGAATTGGGTGCCGATCTGTTGATGATCGATACCGCCGGACGGTTGCAAAACCGCGCCGATTTGATGGAAGAGCTGTCCAAAATCGTCCGGGTGATCCGCAAAAAGGATGCCACCGCGCCGCACAACACATTGCTTGTGTTGGACGCGACAACCGGGCAAAACGCGATTTCACAGGTTGAGATTTTCCAAAAACTCGCGGATGTCTCCGGCCTTGTGATGACGAAACTCGACGGCACGGCGCGCGGTGGTGTGCTTGTGAGCCTCGCGGATAAGTTCGGTCTGCCGATCCATGCGATCGGGGTGGGCGAGCAAATCGACGACCTTGCGCCGTTTGACCCCGAAGATTTTGCCAAGGCCCTGATGGGTCTGGAGGTTTGATGTTAGAAATTCTGCACGCAATCGGCCCGGGCAACTGGGTTTCGGGCGGTGACGTTGTTGAGCGTCGCGAATCCATGCAGGAGCTGTTTTTCGATCACCCGGTGTGCCCGGAGGAGACCGAAGAGGACTGGCCCGATGATCGTCAACTCTACGCCGAAATGGTGGTGGTTGAGGGCGAGCGTTTGGTCGGCACTGCGATGTTGGTGGTCGATCCCGAACGCGAAGATCGCCCGGCGCGGATTTGGGGCATGGGTGTCTTGCCGGCGTTTCGCACGGATTTCATCATCCAAACCTTGGAAGAAACGCTCATTCGCGCCGCCCATCTTGATCCGGCCTATCCGTTTATCGAGGCCACAGATGGCGCGCTGGTGCCCAATCCCTATTCTGAGATCGAAGGCCTGCGCGAACGTCGCGGTCCGCTTGCCGCCTGATTTCAACCAGAAGCGTGCATGGGTGTTTGCCCTCTCATGGCCCCTGTGCGCTTAATCCTCTGGCCCTTTTCAATGGGCTTCTGTAGCAGGGCGCTATGAGCAGTTGGATCCTATCCCTTGAAGGCACAGAGGCCGGTCACCACGCAGCCCTCACTTTGGCTTTGGCGGCGGCGTTTTTGCATGCCTTGTTTGGCGCGCTGCAAAAGGGGCGGCATGATCCGTGGATGTCTCGGGGCGCGATGGATTTTTTCTATTGCATCATTGCGGCGCCTTTTGCGCTTTTCGTGGTGCCATGGCCCGAACCGCATATGTGGATCATTTTTGCGGGCATGTTTGTCATCCACATGGGCTATAAAATCGCCCAAGGCTACACCTACACCAAAGGCGCTTACACAGTGGTCTATCCGGTGGTGCGCGGCACCGGGCCGTTTTTCGCGGTCATCGGCGCGGGCTTGGTCTTTGGCGAACATTTCACCCTGATCCAATGGTCGGGTGTGATGGTGTTGATCGCCGGGATCTTCGGCCTTGCGGTTTATAACTTGCGCACCATCACTTTGGGCCGTGAGACCATGGTGCCCGCCCTGATGTTGGCGGTTTTGACCGGGTCTTTCGTCGCACTTTACACCACCTATGACGCCTACGGTATCCGCGCCACCGCCGATCCGTTCACGTTTTTGGCGTGGTTCTTTTTCCTTGACGGTCTTGTGATGCCGGTTGTCGCCGCGTTGCGCTATCGTCAGATGGTCGATAAGCCCGCGCTCGGCCCTTTGGCGCTGCGTGGGTTTACCGGCGGCATCGTGGCGTATTTTTCGTTTGGTTGCATCATGTTGGCCACACGGTTGGACAATGTCGGCGAAGCGCCGTGTTGCGCGAAACCTCGACCGTGTTTGCGGCCTTGATTGGCTGGATCGTTTTGGGCGAAAAGGTCGGACCGCGCCGTTTGGCGTTGATGACCTTGATTGCGCTCGGTGCGATCATAGTTGAGATAGGGGGATAAAGGACAGACCATGCCAGAAGACGCACCAGAGACGATCGCCGAAAAAAAGCTCAATCCTGTGGTCAAGACCGTGCTCGAAATGGGGCCGATCCTGGCGTTTTTCGCGGGCTATGTGATTTTGAAAAACAAGGTGTTCACCATCGCGGGGACGGAATATTCCGGCTTTATCGTGATGACCGCCGTGTTCATCCCGCTTTTGGCCGCATCGACTTTCGTGCTGTGGCGGCTGACCGGAAAGCTCTCCGTCATGCAGATCATGACGCTTGTGTTGGTCGTGGTCTTTGGCGGGCTGACGATCTGGCTCAATGACGAACGGTTTTTCAAAATGAAACCGACGATGATTTACCTGCTGTTTGGCGGAGCGTTGGGCGTGGGCTTGCTGCGCGGCCAATCCTATCTGTCGCTGGTGCTGGGCGAGGTCATGCCGTTGGATGCGCAAGGTTGGAAAAAACTCACCTTTCGGATGATGTTGTTTTTCTTCGCGCTTGCCGTGGCCAATGAGATGATTTGGCGGACGATGGAGACCGACACTTGGGTCAAATTCAAAACCTTTGGCCTGCCCATCGCAATGATCGCGTTTTTCATGGCCCAAGGCGGCTTGATGAGCCGGCATTCGACCGAAGGGGACACCCCCAAGGACAAAACGCCAAAGGCCTAATTTCCGGTGGCGGTGTAAGGCAGATAGGCAATCGCCAAGGCGGCGTTGCCGGTGAGCGTCAGCCCGTCGATTAAAATATCCTGACCGGGCGCGCCTGCGACGATGTCGTTGACCAACTGGCCCGAGGCAATAATCGCCAAGAGTTCGGGTGATTCCAGCATGGCAAAATGCCCAAGCATCCCGGCCCCCGGCGCGTTGGTGACATCAAGCACCAAAACGCCCATCTCGCGCAGTGCGCCAATGTCATCAGCGGCCCCGACGCGCGGATGACCGCCCGTAAGGATCGACGAAATCTTAAGCGCGGAATCCCGGCGCGAGGCCACAACGGCCAGTTCCACGCCATAGGGCGCCACATCTTTGACCTGACGACGAAACACATCGACGTCGATATCGGCATCAATCAGCACCACGCCGTTGAGCGCGTCCAATGTGCGTCGATCTCCCTCCAAAGCCAGCCGTTTGAGGGCCTCCATCGTCAAAAGCCCGCCCATCGAATGCGCCAGAATGGTGATGCTTTGCGCGTTCGATCTGGCCAGATCTTTGATCGCATCGGCCAAGGCGCGGCGGGCATAAAGCACAGAATCCCGGTCATAGGCATATTGCGACACCCGACCCGCAGAGGGCCATGAAAACGCCACCATAGGTTCGGTCATCTTGAAATCGGTGGCGATCTGTGCGGCGCGAAACACCGCACTGGCATAGGAGACGTTATAGCCATGCACGAACAAAATGACGCCGCGATCGCCCTTGGGACGGCGCGCGATTTGGGCGTTTAAATCGGCGCGAAACCCGGCAGTACCGTCATAGGCTTTGCTCTGTGCGACAAAGAATTCGCGTTTGGGATCAATGCTGCGCCTTGGAAATGAAAAATGGCCCGGTTTCCGGTCCGGCGGCACGGAGATTGTGTAGCTGCGATAAAAGGTCTCGCCGGACCGCCGGCCTTCAAAGGCTTCTTTCGCATCGGGCGAGACTGTGCGGTTGGTGAGGACAAAAATGTCGCGGGTCTGCTCCGGGGTCACTCCCGGCGGGCTGTTGATCAGTGGTTGCGCGCAGCCGGTGAGGACAAAAGCACCGCCGCTCAACAGAATGTGCCGCCGGGAGACTGTCACGTTATGTGCCTTTTGTCCCGCCAAAGAGGATCTTTTGCGCGGCCTTGTCATGGGCGGTGTCTGTGCGCCGTTCGGCCCCAAGGGCACGGCCACGTTGAACGGCAGGACGCGCCGCGATCCGGGCAAGCCAGCGGGCAAGATGGGGTTTGTCGTCCAAGGTTTGCTCCTGGCCTTCCCATAGCGAGGCCCAAGGCCAAATCGCCATATCCGCGATGGAATAAAAATCGCCTGCGACGAATTCTTCTTCGGCCAAACGCCGATCCAAAACGCCATAGAGCCGCGCGACCTCGTTGCGGTAGCGGTCCTTGGCATAGGGCAAATCGTGCGGCGGCTCCATTTTGGGCGCGTATTTGAGGAAATGATGCGCCTGTCCGGCCATCGGGCCAAGCCCGCCCATTTGCCACATCAACCATTGATCCACGGCGACTTGGTCGCGTTCGCCACCACCATAAAAGTGACCGCATTTGCGTGCCAGATATTGCAGGATCGCCCCGGATTCAAAAATCGAAATCGGTCGACCGCTTGGCCCTTCGGGGTCATAAATCGCGGGCATCCGATTGTTGGGAGCGTGTTTCAAAAACGCGGGATCAAATTGCTCGCCCGCGCCGATGTTGATGAATTTGACCTCATAAGGCAGGTCCATTTCCTCAAGCGCGATAGAGATTTTCCAGCCGTTCGGCGTCGGCCAATAAAAGAGCGTGATGGGAGTGTCGATCATGAAAACGGTTCCGTGCGGTCATCAAAGGAAAGAGGGTGGGAAGGATGGCCTCAGGATGACGCTTTGCGCGAAAAGGACAAGAGCGAAGCTGTGCGACGGCCCCGGAAAAGACGCGAATAGCGTGGGGCAGGGGCGTCAGGCATAAGATGTTTCAACAATCCGATGGGAAGCTGTTCGGGATGACGCAGCGCAGTGCGGTACAGATCAAACACCCCATCGCGCAGATAGGGCGACCAATGGCACACGCGTTTGTCCGCTTCGGGGATCATATAGCCCAATTGCGCCAAACAGGCCCGCGTTCCCGCATCGTCAATCTGAAGATCGCACCAGCCGCGCAGGTCTTGGCCAAGTCCGGACCCCAGTGTGCGCGACGCGCCATGATCGGGGGTCAGGGCCAGTTCGGCCATCAGATCGAACAGATCATTTTCGCGTGAGGTGACATTGATCACCTCGGCGCTGCGCCCGGCGGCGCTGTCCATGGCAAAAAGCGCGGTGCTGCGAAACTCGGCAGCGGCCAAAAGAATCACCCGTCCCACCGACCCCTCAGACAGATGCGGCAGCGCCGACAGGGCCACCCGCGCGCCCAGCGAGTGGCCGATCACCTGCACCGGGCGCTTGATGGTCCAAATCAACCGCGCCAAGGCCTCGCCTGCAAGACGGGCCTGCGCGTAGGCCTGCCAAATCGTGCCGCGCGCCTCCCAACCCAGAGCGATGCACAGGCCTTCGTCCGCCTCCCCGCGGCCAAATCCAAGACCGCGTGGCCAACTGAGTGCCTTTGGGCAATGGGAGCCGGGATCCAGTGACAGGATATGATCATGCGGGTCATGTTGGGGCACATGGGGCGAAAATTTATAGCCGTGGATGCAAATCACCACCGGCGCCTGCGCGGGGGTTGCCGCCAAGGCGCGCTCTAAAGCGTCCTTGGTCCGGGACGCGGGGAAAGGACTGTCGACATTGAGTTGCATGAGGGGCATGGACGCCGCTCCCCTGGGTTCGATATGCGCCGAGAACTGCACATAGTCTGCGTGGGGTTTGTCACGATGCTGCGACATCGGAGTGAATCTTTGTTAACGGTGCCGCACGCAGTTGACAGAGTGTCGCAGTGTTTGTACCCCACCAGATGTGGCGATTTGTTCTCCGGATTGCGGGCCACAGGGGTGCTCTTAACTACGGGTACGTCGAAAATATTCCGCTAAAGAGGTCAGGACGAGACGCTGGGTTGGATGACCCGCCGCGCCCCCGCTCTTGATCGAGAGGGGGCTTTTTTGTTGGCGGAAAGGAACCGTGAAATGAGCAACGCGAAGAGCAATACCAAGAACACCACGGGGTGGAAAACCCGCACGAAACTCGTGCATGAAGGCATTCGGCGCAGCAATATGGCGAAGTGTCCGAGGCCCTTTTTCTAACCCAAGGCTTTGTCTATGACACGGCTGAGGCGGCGGAAGAACGGTTTGTGTCGCTGGGCGAGGATGAGTTTATCTACGCCCGCTACGGCAACCCCACCACCCGCATGTTCGAAGATCGCATGGCCTCTTTGGAAGGCTATGAGGACGCGTTTGCCTGTGCCTCTGGCATGGCCGCTGTCAATGGCGCGCTCATGGCTTTGCTCAAAGCCGGGGATCATGTCGTGTCGTCGCGTGCGCTCTTTGGCTCCTGTCTCTATATTCTCGAAGAGGTTCTGGGACGTTTCGGCGTTGAGATCACCTTGGTCGATGGCACTGATCTGGAGGCGTGGCGCGCGGCCATTCGCCCCGACACGGCGCTGGTCTTCCTTGAAAGTATTTCCAATCCGACTTTGGAGGTGATCGACCTCAAAGCCGTGTGCGATCTGGCCCATGCGGTCGGTGCCAAAGTCGTGGTCGACAACGCCATGTGCACGCCGATCTTCTCCTATGCCGCGGAGGCGGGCGCGGATTTGTCGGTCTATTCCACCACGAAACATGTGGACGGGCAGGGACGGTGTTTGGGCGGGATGATTTGCGGTTCACGCGATCTGATCCGGGGGCCGATTGAGGCCTATCTCAAACACACTGGCGGCGCGATGAGCCCGTTCCATGCCTGGGTGCAACTCAAGTCGATGGAAACGCTCGACCTTCGCGTGCGGCAACAGGCGACGACGGCTTTGGCCGTGGCCGATGCGCTCGATGGGCACTCGGCGCTCAATGCTGTGCGTTATCCAACCCACAAAGCCCACCCGCAATATGATCTGGCCAAGTCGCAAGCGGAGGCGGGCGGCACCGTCTTGACGATTGACGTCAAGGGCGGCAAGGAGGCTTGCTTTAAGTTTCTGAATGCCTTGGAGATTTTTACCATCTCCAACAATTTCGCGGATGCCAAATCCATCGTCACCCACCCGGCGACCACCACGCACCAACGCCTGCCGCAAGAGCAGAAAGACACGTTGGGCATCACGCCCGGCATGGTCCGCGTGTCGCTTGGGCTTGAAGACCCTGATGATTTGATCGCTGATCTGCGTGCGGCTTTGGATGCGTTGTGATCTGGTGGTGTTTCTCCCACGTATCTGTTGGTAACGGGCGCAAGACGCCCTATATCAACCGAAACAGCCTTTTGGGGGAGTGCCCATGAACATGTACCCAAGCGATCTTGAGACCTCATCGGAGCGGGCCAAAGCCGAGGCGGCTTTGGCCGTTTTGCGTGACTGGGCGACCCGCGCCACGCCGACCGAGGTGGCCGAACTTGACCCGGCGATTTCGCGGCTTTTGCCGGAGGCGGATGATTTCGCCAATTACCCGGCGCTGCGGCGCGCCTACCCTGAGGATTTCGAGGCCTCGGAGGCCTATCGCGACACACTGCCCGATCTGCAAAACGGACCTGAAAGCCTGATCAAAGGCGCGAAACGTCAGATTCAGCATGTCGGGATTTCGAATTTTCGCCTGCCGATCCGGTTTCACACGCGTGACAGCCATGATGCGGGGGGCGATCTGACACTTGAGACCTCGGTCACGGGCACGGTCAGTTTGGATGCGGAGAAAAAGGGCATCAACATGTCCCGGATCATGCGCTCCTTTTACAAACATTCCGAGCGCACGTTTTCCTTTGACGTGATCCAAGCCGCGCTGCGCGATTACAAAGCCGATCTCAACAGTTTCGATGCGCGCATTCAGATGCGGTTTTCCTTCCCGGTCAAACGCGCCTCGCTGCGCTCTGGGCTGAGCGGGTATCAGTATTACGACATCGCTTTGGAACTGGTGGAGACCAAAGGGAAAATAACAGAAATCATGCATTTGGACTATGTGTATAGCTCCACCTGCCCCTGTTCTCTTGAACTTTCCGAACATGCGCGCCGCACCCGGCACCAATTGGCCACACCACATTCACAACGCTCCGTGGCGCGGATTTCGGTCGAGGTGCGCGACCAGACGGACACCCTTTGGTTTGAAGACCTGATTGATCTGTGCCGTGCGGCTGTGCCGACCGAGACGCAGGTCATGGTCAAACGCGAAGACGAACAGGCCTTTGCCGAACTCAACGCCGCCAATCCGATTTTCGTAGAAGATGCGGCGCGGCTGTTTGCGCAAAATCTCGAACATGACCACCGGATCGGCGATTTTCGCATCATTGCCTCGCATCAGGAAAGCCTGCATTCCCATGATGCGGTGTCGGTTCTGACCGAGGGCGACACGTTCGCGGCGCAAAGTATTGATCCGAAACTCTTTGCCACACTTTTTCACGTTGGATGATCGTTACGCTGCGCGTTCTTGACATGCGCACTTTGGCCAGCCAAGCCTTGCCGCTATGACGGATCTGCGGCCTGTAGGATATGTAGTCGGAACGCTCGTGGCCCTTTTGGGGCTGACGATGGTGATCCCGTTGTTGGTCGATCTGGCCTATGGCAATGCCGAATGGGGCGTGTTTTTGGAGGCGGGCGTGGTCACCACCGTGGCGGGCGTGTCCATGGCTTTGGCTTGTGCCAATGGCAAATCCGAAGGCCTCTCCATTCAACAAATGTTCCTTTTGACCACGCTGATCTGGCTCATCTTGCCGATCTTCGGTGGCATCCCCTTTATGCTCGGCGCGACCGAGGCCGGGTTTACGGACGCGTTTTTTGAGGCGATGTCGGGGATGACCACCACCGGCTCCACGGTGTTCTCCGGTCTGGACGATCTGCCTGAGGGGCTGTTGCTCTGGCGGTCGATGTTGCAATGGTTCGGCGGCATCGGGATCATCGTCGTCGCCATGGTGTTCCTGCCCGAACTCAAAGTCGGCGGGATGCAGGTGTTTCGCTCCGAAGCCTTTGATACGGATGGCAAAGTCCTGCCCCGCGCCGCCGAAATCGCCTCGCGGATTTCGGTGATTTACGTCTGGCTCACCGTGGCCTGTTTTATCGCCTATCTGGTGGTGGGGATGAGCGGGTTTGACGCGATCAACCACGCGCTGACCACGCTCTCCACCGGCGGGTTCTCAACCCGAGACGCCTCTTTCGGAGCCTTCCAAGGCCCGGCGGAATATGTCTCATCTTTCTTCATGATCCTCGCCAGCTTGCCCTTCGTGCGCTATGTGCAATTGATCGCGGGCAGTGCCAGGCCGTTTTGGCGCGACACCCAAATCCACGCCTATTTGGCGGTGATTTTTGGCCTGACCCTGTGTTTCGCGATCTACCGGCTGATCGTCAACGAGGACCATTTCGAACACTCCTTTCGCGAAGGGATTTTCAACGTCACCTCGATCATTTCTGGCACCGGCTATGCCTCGGTCGATTACCAGCTTTGGGGCGCCTTTCCCGCCGTTGCGTTCTTTTTCATCGGCCTGATCGGTGGTTGCGCGGGATCGACGGCGTGCTCGGTCAAAATCTTTCGCTATCAGCTATTGTTTGCCTCGATGCGGGCGCAAATTCGTAAAATTCACAGCCCAAACGGCGTCTTCACCCCGCGCTACCAAGGCCGCCCGGTGTCTGAGGATGTACTCTCCTCGGTGATGGCGTTTTTCTCATTTTTCATCGTCACATTGGGCATCACGTCGGTACTTTTGGCGGCGACCGGATTGGATCTTGTGACTGCGATTTCGGGCGCGGCCACGGCACTGGCCTGTGTCGGGCCGGGGCTCGGGGACATCATCGGGCCTTCGGGCAACTTCGCCTCGCTCAATGATCCGGCAAAATGGGTCTTGGCCCTTGCCATGTTGGTCGGGCGGCTTGAGGTTATGTCGGTCTTTGCACTGTTTACCATCCGGTTTTGGCGGTCATAATTCCCCCACACAACGCTTGGGAGACCACGCATGTCTGAGACACCGAATACGCCCGACACTGACCCGCATGTGATGAGTTACCATCGTGTGCGCCAAGCGCTTGGCGCTGTTGCGCTTTTGCTGCCATTGAGTTTGATCCTTGGTGGGGTGGGGGTGGAGGGCAGCCTGCGTGACAGCCTGTCCAACTACTTTTTCTCGCCTTTGCGCGAGGTTTTTGTCGGCGCGCTTTGGGCCATTGGCGTGTTCCTGATCTCCTACAAAGGTTACGCGCGGCGCTCAGATGAGCGGTTCTCTGATCTGGTGCTGGCCCGGATCTCGGGCCTCTCCGCCCTGATGGTCTCGGTGTTCCCATCGCTCGAAGATTGTCCTGTGAAGACTGAGAGCTGTGTCGTGCCGGAGCGCACCGTGACCCAAATTCTGGTCCACACCGGACCATCGGCCTGGGTGCATAATATCTCTGCTGTGGTGTTTTTCCTCTGTCTTGTGGTGTTCTGTTTGGTGCAGTTCCCCAAAACCTCTGACCTGGCCCGCCGCCGCATTTACCGCGCCTGTGGCTACGGCATTTTGGCGACGCTGGTGTTGATCACCTCCGCCTTTTTGGCGGGGCGTTTGGGCGGTGAGGCGGCGGCGGAGTTTGTCTCTCGGCACAATCTGATTTTCTGGGGCGAGGCCTTGGGCGTTTGGATTTTCGCTTTGGCGTGGTTGACCAAAGGCAAGGCGGATCAATCCGCGATCCGGTTGATGCGCAAAATCGTCCCCGGTGCCTAAAGCGCGCATAGCTACGCATCCCATAAAAAAGCCCCGCAAAATGTGCGGGGCTTTCGATTTTACGAGGGGGCTGACTTAGTTCCAGCAGCTCACCAAGACCGTCAAATCGCGGCCCACCGTGACCAGTTCGCTATCCGACATATCGCGCGCCGCGTCCGAGGCCGACACGGCGATGCCATTGTTTGAGAGGAAGGTCGCGAGCTTTTCCATGTCATAGGCAAAGGCGACATCACCGGGCAGGGTGCGCGCTTGAGACTCGGAGATGGCGTCTTTGTCCACCAACATGCCGATGACCGCGCCTTGACCGTTCAAAAGCGGCCCGCCCGCTTCGCCCGGCAGCGTGGTCATCGCCAAACGCAACAAATCCTCTTCGCCGTTCAAGCCTTTGTGCTCGGCCATCAGCCCATAGTTCAGGGTCGGCGCGCCGAGGCGGCCCTCATAGGCAAAGCCAGACACAGACACTTCGGACTGAAGCCGAGGCAAGTGGCTGTCGAATTGGGCGACAGAGAGGGGGGCGAGAGGCTCGGTGGGGGTCAAAAGCGCCATACCGCCTTGGGTCGCGGTGACCGTGGCCTCATAGCTGTCGTCCAAGGTGATTTTCGTACACTGCGCCACCAGAGCGGCGGAGGTCAAAACCGCGCCGGAGGCATTGACGTAAAAGCCGCTTCCGGCGGCCTCAGGACGGCGAATCTCAAGCCCAGCCATCAGGTCGATGTCCTGCGTGGCGCCGTTGCCATAGGCATCGGGCAGCACGCCGTCGATCGGGGTGAAAGAGGCTTTCATCGCGGCAAGCGCCATCTCGCGGCGTTGTTCGTCCCCTGCTGGCCAAATCAGGGTCCAGCCTTTGACCGTTCCATTTGCCAACCGCACCTCGGTGTGTGAGACGATGTTGGCATTCATCCCGGTCAGGGTGAAGGATGTGCTGTCGCGGTTGCGTGGGCCATCCATGGGGACGATCTCAAGCGTCTGCATGATCTCATAGAGCCCGCCCAACGTCGCCTCATCGCCGGTTTGCGAGATCAACATGACCTGAACATTGGAACCGTTTTTGGCAGAGTATTTGGCAAAGGGCGGCGTGTAGGCATCAAAGCCCACCATGCCGGTGGGCAGGGTGATGGCAATGCCTGCTACATCGTCGGTGACGGGGGCCAAGGACAGGCTGTCGATCACGGTGTTATAGGCGGCCAAAACCGCACCGCGTTGGCGGGTGGTTAACACGCCGGTGACGTCATAGCCATTGGCGGCCTGCCAGTCGGACATGGCGCGCCGCGTGCCGGGGCCAAAAGCGCCGTCGATGCCGGAATTATACACACCCGCGAATTTCAACGCACGTTGCAACGCCTCGCGTGACGGACGGTCCAGATCGCGTTCGGATTGCCGGGCTTGGGCCGGGGTTTCGTCGATCTCCACCGGGGTCATCGCGGTCTCAACGACCTGTTCGGTCACAGGCGCAGCCGTTTCAGCGGGGGCCGCCGGGGTCAGGGTCGCGACATTGACGCCCACGGGCCAAAACGGTTGTTGAAAGCGGTCGCCTTCGGTCAGATAGCTGTCGCCGGGAATGATGCCTTGGGCGCGCAGGGCGCGGCGGGCGTCTTCGGCCTCCGCCTCGGTCGCGTAGGGGCCCAATGCGATGGCATGCCAGCGGCCCGGAAGGTTAAACCCCACCACATTTGGCAGTTTTGCGGCATAGCCTTGCGCCGCGTCGGTGGCTTGGGTCAGGGTCGGCTGGGCTTCGACCTGAATCCATTGTTGGGCGTTGGCCGCAGTGAAAGACAACGTGGCGGCAAGTCCAAATGGGACTGCGGCGAAAAACCTATGCATAGAAACCCTTACTTGCTGATGACTGGGCTTGGCCCAATTCTTGTAACTTTTCGCAAAGAAACCATGTTTTACAGGAAGGTCAACAAACAACCCGGTGAGATATGACGGAAAAAAGTCAGGTGTGGCAGGCAAATCCGCCTGAATGTGCCAGAATGCAGCCGAGATGCGCGTGTGGGCGCCCCTTTCGATTGACGCCCCGTCGGCTCTTGGCTAGTGAGAAGCCGCGTTTCCCAAGCTCCGAAGGCTGAGAGTACTCCATGTCTGAGATGACCGAAAAACCGCGCTCCTTTCAGGAGATCATCCTACGGCTTCAGGCCTATTGGGCCGCAAAGGGCTGTGCCATTTTGCAACCTTATGACATGGAAGTGGGAGCGGGGACCTTTCACCCGGCCACGACCCTGCGCTCGCTCGGCACAACGCCTTGGGCCGCCGCCTATGTTCAGCCGTCGCGTCGTCCGACCGATGGCCGCTATGGCGAAAACCCGAACCGTTTGCAGCATTATTATCAGTACCAGGTGCTGATCAAACCAAGCCCGCCCGATCTTCAGGACCTCTATCTTGGCTCTTTGAAAGCCATCGGCATCGACACTGATTTGCATGACATTCGCTTTGTCGAGGATGACTGGGAATCTCCCACCCTTGGCGCGTGGGGGCTGGGCTGGGAGGTCTGGTGTGACGGCATGGAAGTGTCGCAGTTCACCTATTTCCAACAGGTCGGCGGCCATGATTGCCGTCCTGTCTCGGGCGAGTTGACCTACGGGTTGGAGCGTCTGGCGATGTATGTTTTGGGCATTGATCACGTCATGGACATGCCGTTCAACGACCCGCAATCGCCGATCCCGCTCACTTACGGCGACATCTTTAAACAGACCGAAGAAGAATATTCGCGCCACAACTTTGACGCCGCCAACACCGAGATGTTGCTCAAACATTTCGAAGAGGCGGAGGCCGAATGCCATGCTTTGCTGGCGAATGATGCACAGGACCCGAAAACCGGCAAGCGCATCATCATGGTCCACCCGGCTTATGACCAATGCATCAAGGCCTCGCATCTGTTCAACCTGTTGGACGCACGCGGCGTGATCTCGGTCACCGAACGTCAGGCCTATATCGGGCGCGTGCGCACCTTGGCCAAGGCCTGTGCCGATGCCTTCGTGCAAACCACGGCGGGTGGATATGCCCCCGAGGCAGCAGCGCAATGAATGGTAAATTCGTCGCAGGTGGCATCGTGTTGACAGCAATCGTTTTTGGCGCGGGTCTCTATTACTCGCAAATCTACGCCTATTATAAACCGATCGACGCCAATGCCCCCGCCGCCACCGTGCGCCTGACCACGTTTGATGGCGTGACTGAGGACATCTTGGCCGAGGATTTCAACGGCATCGACGCCGACACCTCGCCGATCAAATTCCGCGCTTGTTTCACCACGCCGCTCTCGCTGCCAATGATGACCGAGACCTTCAAACCCTATACGGACGCGGCCCCTTTGGTGGCGCAGAAATGGTTTGACTGTTTTGACGCCGGGCGCATTGGCGCTGACATCGAAGCCGGGACCGCCGTGGCGTTTCTGGGCGAAGAAAACGCCCCCTACGGCATCGACCGTGTGGTCGCCGTTTACCCGGACGGGCGCGGCTATGCCTGGAACCAAATCAACCATTGTGGCGCGGCCGTGTTTGACGGCGATCCCGCGCCTGCGGATTGTCCCCCCGCGCCAGAAGGAAACTGATCCATGCCCGATTTGCTGATCGAACTCTTCTCTGAGGAAATCCCGGCGCGGATGCAAAAGCGCGCTTCTGAGGATTTGAAATCCCTTGTCACCAACGGTCTGGTTGAGGCGGGTCTGACCTATGCCTCTGCCGGTGCGTTCGCCACGCCACGCCGTTTGGCCTTGTCCATTGAGGGGCTGTTGGCCGCCTCGCCGACCACGGTTGAAGAGCGCAAAGGTCCTCGTGTGGATGCGCCGGAAAAGGCGCTTGATGGCTTCCTGCGTGGCGCGGGTGTGACCAAGGATGATTTGGACATCCGCGATGAGAAAAAAGGCCAGGTCTATGTCGCCAAGATCACCAAGCCGGGCCGTCCGGCCGCGGAGATTGTGGCCGAGGTTTTGGAAAACACGATCCGCACTTTCCCGTGGCCCAAGTCCATGCGTTGGGGCAATGGCAGCCTGAAATGGGTGCGACCGCTGCACTCTATCGTTTGCATCTTGTCCTCTGAGGAGGGCGCAGACGTCGTGCCGTTGGAGATCGACGGGATCACTGCGGGCAATACCGTTTGGGGTCATCGGTTTATGTCCAAAGGATCGTTCAAGGTGTCGAACTTTGACGGCTATGTCGCAAAACTCAAACAGAATTTCGTGGTCTTGGACCCGGTTGAGCGTGCTGATCATATTTGGCAGGACGCCACCACCCAAGCCTTTGCGCAGGGTCTGGAAGTCGTGGACGACAAAGGCCTTTTGGCCGAGGTCGCGGGGCTGATCGAATGGCCCGTCGTGTTGATGGGCGATATTGACGACGCTTTCCTTGGTCTGCCGCCCGAGGTGCTTCAGACTTCGATGAAAGAACACCAAAAATTCTTCTCCGTGCGCAATCCCAAAACCGGTCGGATCGAGAAATTCGTTACTGTGGCCAACCGCGAAACGGCGGACAACGGTGCGACGATTTTGGCGGGCAATCAAAAGGTGCTCTCCGCGCGCCTCTCAGATGCGAAATTCTTTTGGGAAAATGACGTGCGCACGGTGGAGCGCGCCAAAGACAATAAGGGCCTTGAGGCCATGGGCGCGCCCTTGGCCAATGTCACCTTCCACAACAAACTTGGCTCGCAGTCCGAACGCATTGCCCGCATCGCCGCCTTGGCCCGCGAAATCGCGCCCATCGTTGGGGCCGATGCGGATGAAGCGGAATTGGCCGCGAAAGTCGCCAAGGCCGATCTGTCCTCTGAAATGGTCTATGAGTTCCCCGAGCTGCAAGGCATCATGGGGCGCTACTACGCCAAGAAAGCCGGGCTGTCGGACGCCATCGCAGATGCCTGCCGCGACCACTACTCGCCGCTTGGGCCCTCAGACGATGTGCCGACCGACCCGGTCTCCGTCGCCGTGGCTTTGGCCGACAAGCTCGACACGCTGACAGGCTTCTGGGCGATTGACGAGAAACCCACGGGATCGAAAGACCCGTTCGCGCTGCGCCGGGCAGCGTTGGGGGTGATCCGCCTGTTGATTACAAACAACGTGCGTCTGAACCTCGACCGTTTTGTCGATGCGCAACTTCTGGAGCACAAGATTGCCGAAGCGGACGAGAATGACGGTATCATCGACACTCTGAAAGAAATTCTCGAAGAGATCGCGGAACATGGCGTGTTCGGCGCAGCGTTCGAGGCGATTGCAGACAAGCTGTCTGAGGCGCAAAAGGATGCAGTGATTTCGGCGGCGGGCACTGTACCCGATACGTCCGAGGATCTGCTCGCGTTCTTCCATGACCGCCTGAAAGTCTTCCTGCGTGACGAAGGCATCCGCCATGACGTGATCGACGCCTGTCTCGCGATGGACGGGGCCGACGACATCACGCTTCTGGTCAAACGCGCCCGCGCGCTCTCGGAAACACTGGCCACCGAAGATGGCAAAAACCTGATCCAAGGCTTCAAACGCGCCAACAACATCCTCACCCAGGCCGAGGAGAAAGATGGCGTCGAATATTCCTTTGGCCCGGACATCAAATTTGCCGAAAACGATGCAGAAAAGGCGTTGTTTGCCGCACTCGACACCGCCGAAGCCGCGATCAAACCCGCGATGGAGATTGAGGATTTCGCCGCCGCCATGTCCGCCATGGCCGCGATGCGCCCAGCGGTGGATGGGTTCTTTGAGGCGGTTCAGGTCAATGCCGACAATGACATCCTGCGCCGCAATCGCTTGAACCTTTTGGGTCGTATTCGCGACATTTGCCTCTCTGTCGCTGACCTGACCAAGCTAGAGGGCTAAACCCGGCTCTGAGGCTGCAACATTTGATGTGAGCGCAAACCTTTCAGTTGCGCTCACGCCCTCCCCAAGCGTACCCTGCGCCACAAAGGGAGTGCCGCAGTGCAGCAAGACAATGAAAACCTCGGGTTTACCCGCATCCGCCGCGTCGCTCCGATTGCCGTGAACACCCATGGCGGGCGGGCGAAATGCCTTCAGCGTTTGATCCGGCTTGATCTCCCCGTGCCTGAAACCATCGCACTGAGCTTTGATGCGGTGCACCGGCTGGCCGAAGGGCAGACGTTCGACAAACATGCGCTGTTGCGGGTGTTTGGCGATGCGCCACTGCTCTCTGTGCGGCCCTCGTCCGAGGACCCCGATTGGGGCGGCCCCGGCGCCATTCTCAACATCGGGATGAATGATGCCCGCCACGCCGAGCTGACCAAAACCCACGGTCCAGAGGCGGCGGACGCGCTTTATCTTCGATTCGTGCAATCTTATGCCGTGCATGTCGAGCGTTTGGACCCGGAAGTGTTCGAATTTGACGCGTCTATGTCGGTGTCCGACGCTTTGAAATCGGCTCTGAGCGCCCATGAAGACGAGACCGGCGATCCGTTCCCGCAAGATCCGGCGTTTCAATTGGGGCAGGTGTTGCGTTCGATGGCGCGCGCGTGGGAGGGCACGACCGCACGGCTGTTGCGTCAGGCCAAAGGCGCGCCTGCGGATGCCGGACTTGGCTTGATCGTTCAGGCGATGTCCTTGGGCATTGGGCCGGACGAATCCGGGGCGGGGGTGATGCAGCTTGTCGATGCCACGACCGGCGCGCCGTTGATCAAAGGGCGCTACAAACGTCAGGCACAGGGGCGCGAGGCGCTCTCGGCACAGAGCAACGCGATGTACCTGACGCAGGACGTGCGTGGCCCGTCGCTTGAGGAAGAACAGCCGAAACTCTTTGCCGAATTGGTTGAGATGAGCAAACTCTGCCGTCAACGGCTGCGCGAAGAGATGCAGGTGGAATTCACCATTTCGGGTGGGAAATTGAGCGTGCTGGACGCGGTGCGGGTGCCACGCAGTTCGCGGGCTGCGCTGCGAATCGCCGTGCAATTGGCCGAAGACGGGATTATTTCGCACGAAGATGCGATTTTGCGGGTGCCGCCACGCTCGTTGACCGAATTGCTCCACCCCCAAGTCGATCCAAACGCCCCGCGAGATGTGATCGCCAAAGGCATCGCCGCCTCGCCGGGTGGCGCGGTTGGTCGGATCGTGTTCAACTCCACGGTGGCGCAAACCTATGAGGCGCGCGGTGAGCCCTGCATCCTTGTGCGGCGCGAAACCACGCCCGAAGACATCCGCGGCATGCATTCCTCGGTCGGCATTTTGACCGAACGCGGCGGCGTGACCTCGCACGCGGCGGTGATCGCGCGTGGCATGGGCGTGCCCTGTGTGGTCGGCGCGTCGATCCGCATCAACACGCGCGAACGCACGCTGACCTTGGAAGACGGGCGCAAACTGGCCGAGGGGGACATTTTGACCCTCGATGGTTCGGCAGGCGAGGCCCTGGTCGGGGAGGCGCAAATGTTGCCGCCGGTGAAGGACCATTGGTATTTGCAATTGATGGAATGGGCCGACGCGATCCGCGATTTGGGCGTGCGCGCCAACGCCGACACGCCAGCAGACGCCGCCATGGCGCGCGACTTCAAGGCCGAAGGTATCGGGCTGTGCCGGACTGAGCATATGTTCTTTGAGGCGGACCGTTTGACGGTGATGCGCGAAATGATTTTCGCCTCCGCACACGAAGATCGCTCCGAAGCCATCGCCCGGCTGTTGCCGATGCAACGGTCTGATTTCATTGAGCTGTTTCGGATCATGGAAGGCTTGCCCGTGTGCATCCGGCTGTTTGATCCGCCGCTGCATGAATTTCTGCCCTCGGATCGCGAAGGGGCCAAGGAACTGGCCGAAGCGCTCGATCTGCCGCTCTCTGATGTGACGCGCCGGATCGAATGGCTGTCCGAGTTCAATCCGATGTTGGGGATGCGCGGTGTGCGTTTGGGCATCACCTTCCCCGAGATTTACGAGATGCAAGCGCGGGCGATTTTTGAGGCCACAGTGGAGGCGTCCAAACATGGCGCGCCTGTGGTGCCCGAGATCATGATCCCGCTGGTGTCGGCACGCCGTGAGGTGGAGATTGTCAAAACCCAGATCGACGGGGTGGCGGCTGCGGTGAAAAACGAAACCGGTGCGGCCTTTACCTATCGGCTTGGGGTGATGGTTGAAACGCCGCGCGCCGCGTTGCGCGCCCATGACATCGCCCAACACGCCGATTTCCTGTCCTTTGGCACCAACGATCTGACACAGATGGCCTATGGCCTGTCGCGCGATGATGCGGGGCGGTTTATGAACGCCTATGTGCAACAGGGTGTGTTCCCCGAAGACCCGTTCCATTCGCTGGATGTTGAAGGGGTGGGGGAGTTGTTGCGGATTGGGACAGAGCGCGGGCGTTCGAGCCGTCCGGACCTCACCGTGGCGGTGTGTGGCGAACATGGCGGTAACCCCGAATCTATCGCCTTCTGTCGGGCCATTGGGTTGGATTATGTGTCCTGTTCACCGTTCCGCGTGCCGGTTGCCCGCCTTGCCGCTGCGCAACTTGTCGCCGAAGAGGCAAAGTGATCACAGTCGGCTTTCAAGTTGCTGAAAATAAAGGCTCTTATTGGCCGTTTTTTGAGAATTTTATGGGTTTTTACAACTGTGTCTTGACTGTCCAGAAACCCGCTGGAACGCCCTAGACTGGACCTTTGAGGAAAATTACCCTATCCCGCCGTTCGAATGACACCCCGTGAGGCCTAAAGGTTGGGCGCAATGGAGGGATAAATGAGATCCTTAAACAAGCTGACGGCGCTTGCGCTTGTGGCTACACTTGGCCTTTGCGCCCTTCCCGGTGCAGGCCAGGCTGACGTCAAACTCAGCTCGTCAAACGACCCAAGCCTCGCGCTTGGCCTGCCGCTGACGGCGCTTTTGGACCAAGAGCGCAACGGTTTGAAAAATGTCGATGCGGATGCGATCGAACGGTTGCTGGCCAGCTTCAAGCCGAAGCCAAAGCCGACGCCCCCCGTGAGCGTCGAGTATTCCGACGCGTTCTTGTTGCAACAGCCCAAAGCGACGGGTGGCGAGCAATGGCAGTGTCTGTCTGAGGCGCTGTATTTCGAGGCCCGCGGCGAAAGCGTCAAAGGTCAGTTTGCCGTGGCCGAAGTGATCCTCAACCGCGTGTCTTCTCCGGCCTTCCCGAACACCGTTTGTGGCGTCATCCATCAGGGTACCGGCAAAAAATACCAGTGCCAATTCACCTATACCTGCGATGGCCGCGCCGAAGTGATTTCAGAGCCGGCGGCATGGGATCGGGTCAGCAAGGTCGCCCGCCTGATGTTGGATGGTGCGCCGCGCCCGCTCACCGAAGGGGCCACATTTTATCATACCCGTGCGGTGACGCCGAGCTGGGCGCGCAAATTCGCCCGCACGGCGCAGATCGGGGTTCACTATTTCTATCGCAAACCCAAAGTCTAACAGCGCAGATCACGGATTTGTTTCAGACCCCGCCGGTAAAACGGCGGGGTTTTGCCGTTCGCAGCGAGGTGAGGGGCGAAAGGGACATTGGCCTTGGACGCGCCGGGAAAATAATTGTAGCAAGGCGAAAATAACCACGAAAGACCCAAACGTGTCCGAGATCCGACAGGCCTTTGAGCATCCCGAAGTGCGCGCCAGCGCCACCGCCGCAGAGGCTCCACATGACCGAATTTCCCTGCGCGATCATGTGGTCGAGGTCGAAATCGGTGCCTTTCAGGCCGAGCGCGGCGTGCGGCAACGGGTGGTGTTCAACGTGGTGGTTGAATTGACGCCGGTCAGTGGCCCCATTGACGACGATGTCGACCGCATCCTGTCCTATGATCGACTGACCGAGGCCATTCAGATCGAATTAGCCGCAGAGCGTCTCAACCTGTTGGAAACTCTGGCCGAACGCATTGCCCTGCGCATCCTGTCCGAGCCGCGCGCGTTTCGGGTCTTTGTCCGCATCGAAAAACTGGACCGGGGGCCGGGCGCTTTGGGCGTTGAAATTGTGCGCAGTTCTGACCCCGCCACGGATCACCCCATAAGCGCGCAGAGTGTGACACCCGTGCCGCATCCGGTGATTGTGCATCTTTCGCCTGAGGCGTTGTCCCATCCAAATCTTACGGCTTGGATCGACGCGATGGATGCCGACCCGCGTCCGGTGATTGTCACGGTTGGCCTGCCGTTGAGCGAACGTCCGCAGTCGGAGGCAAAGCCTGCGCAGCGGCGGATTGACCTTTTGGCGATAGAACAAAATGCGTGGACGCTTGCGGGCCGTGACCCGCGTTGTGTGGTGCGTGCCTCGCGCACCGAACTTGATTGGGCGGCGCGCCAAGGCCATATCTCGGTTTGGGCCCCGTCAAAAATGGTACTCGATGCGGTGCACGGGCCAAAGGGCGAGGTCGGTGATCTGGTCGTGTGGTTGGCGCAAGAAATGTCTGCAGTCGCGCTTTTGACGCTGGGGGACACCCCGATTGACGGCGCGCATGCGCTTGATCTGGCTGGTCCCTGTCAGCTTCCTGCGGCTTCCAAGTGAGCCTCGCGATGTCCTCTCTCTATTATCGTCCCATCCTCTCCATTGATCCTGCGCGTCCCTCAGGCGCTTTGACGCTTGCGGGGGGCTGGGTCTGGTTTTCGCAGGTCGAGGTGTTGTCGCGCACAGCCCCGCCGCAGATCATTCCCGCCGCCGATCTGCCCGAGGAGGTCAAAACCCGCCTGACCGTTCCCCGTGCGCCTTTGGCTGGGCTGGATCTTGCGCGGCCAAACCTGATGGGCATTCTCAATGTCACACCCGATAGTTTCTCCGATGGCGGGTTGTTTGACGCCCCCGAAGCCGCTCTGGCACGGGCGCAGATGATGGTCTCTGAGGGCGCGGATATCCTTGATATTGGTGGCGAAAGCACCCGTCCGGGCGCGGCTTATATTGCCCCTGAGGTCGAAATCACCCGCACCGCGCCGGTGATTGCCGCCATTCGGGCGGGCTCATCGGTGCCAATTTCCATCGACACGCGCAAAGCGCCTGTGGCGGCTGCGGCCTTGGCCGCCGGAGCGGATTTGGTCAATGATGTCTATGCGTTTTGCCATGATCCCGATTTGGCTAGTGTCACGGCGCAAGCGGGCGCGCCTGTGTGCCTGATGCATGCCCAAGGGGACCCGGAGGTGATGCAAGAGCATCCCGAGTATGAAAATGTGCTGTTGGATGTCTATGACTTCCTTGCGGCGCGGATTGCCGTGGCAGAGGCGGCGGGCATTGACCGCACCCGCATTCTCGTTGATCCGGGCATCGGATTTGGCAAATCTCAGGATCATAATCTTGCACTTTTGCAGCGCATTTCGCTGTTTCATGCGCTTGGATGCGGTGTGCTTTTGGGCGTGTCGCGCAAAGGCTTTATTGGCCGGATCGGTCAGGCGCCAGCGCCGCGAGATCGCGCGCCGGGCTCCATCGCAGTGGCCTTGGCCGCGGTGGCGCAGGGAGTTCAGATTCTGCGGGTCCACGATATCAAAGAGACAAAACAAGCGCTTGCCCTGTGGCAGGCAGTGAGTGGCGAGGGAGGTCAGCATGACGCGTAAACTTTTTGGCACGGATGGTGTGCGTGGGCGGGCCAACTCCGCACCGATGACGGCGGAGATGGCGCTGAAACTTGGCGCCGCCGCGGGGCGTTATTTCCGCCGCGATGGTTCGCGCGAACATCGCGTGGTGATTGGCAAGGACACGCGCCTGTCGGGCTACATGTTTGAAACCGCGATGACGGCGGGGTTTACCTCGACGGGCATGAACGTGTTTCTGCTTGGTCCGGTGCCAACCCCGGCCGTGGGCATGTTGACCACCTCGATGCGCGCTGATGTCGGCGTGATGATTTCCGCCTCGCACAACCCGGCTGAGGACAATGGCATCAAATTTTTTGGCCCCGATGGGTTCAAATTGTCGGACGAGGCCGAGACTGAAATTGAACGCCTGATGGAAACCGATATTGAGCCGGCGCAGGCCGACAATATCGGCCGCGCCAAACGGATCGACGATGGTCGGTTTCGCTATAACGAACGAGTCAAATCCACCCTGCCGCGTGGGATGACCCTTTCGGGTCTCAAGGTGGTGATTGATTGCGCCAATGGCGCGGCCTATCGCACCGCCCCTGAAGTGCTTTGGGAATTGGGTGCCGAAGTGATCCCTGTAGGCACCCATCCCAATGGCCGCAACATCAACGATCACTGTGGTTCGACCTATGTTCAAACTGCCGCCGAAGCGGTGGTGGCACATGGCGCGGATGTTGGCATTTGCTTGGATGGCGATGCCGACCGGGTGATGATTTTGGACGAGACCGGGCAGGTGGCTGATGGCGACCAGCTTATGGGGTTGATGGCCAAATCATGGGCCGATCAGGGCCGTTTGGCGGGCGGTGCTTTGGTTGCAACGGTGATGTCGAACCTCGGGTTGGAGCGGTTCCTGGAGGCGGAGGGCCTCCGGTTGGAACGCACCTCCGTGGGCGACCGCTATGTGGTCGAACGGATGCGTCAGGGCGGGTTCAACCTTGGCGGCGAGCAATCCGGTCATATCGTGATGACCGATTATGCCACGACCGGTGACGGTTTGTTGGCGGGCCTGCAATTCCTGGCCGCTATGGTTGAGACCGGCAAAAAGGCCTCTGAGATGTCACAGGTGTTCGATCCGGTGCCGCAGCTTTTGAAAAACGTGCGCTATGCCACTGGGCAGTTTCCTTTGGACGACAGCGGCGTGAAGGCGGCGATCGCGGATGCGGAGGCCAAGCTTTCGGGCAATGGCCGGTTGTTGATCCGTAAATCCGGTACAGAGCCGTTGATCCGGGTGATGGCGGAAAGCGTCAGCGAGGCGGTGCTGACCGGAGCCGTGGATCAGGTGGTGGCTGCGGTTGAGACCGCAACGCGGTAAGCCGATATGTTGGATAAAGATAAGAAAAGGTGGCTTAATAGGCCGCCTTTTTTATAATATATCGTATTTGTGCAAGTTCTTCGTTTACTGGCCCGCCGCAAAAGGGGAATAGACGAGGCACATGCCAGCGTTCATCAATGTCCAGATCACGCCAACGATACGCAGGCCGATCCCAGAATTTCCTTTGGGTTGAGCAACCGCGACGGCGCGCGCGACGCCCAAAAGGTAGACGCCAAAGACGACGAACGACGCGCTCAACAGTGGCGACAAGAGCGGAACGAATGAGGCAAGCGCTAAAAAAACAACCATGACGGGCAAAAACAACAGGCCTGCCAAATAATTGCCCGCCCAGAACGTATCGCCAAGGCCCTCACGCCCGGCCAATAGGCTTTTCCAAAACCCAAAAGTGAACATCCGCGCCCGCTCGGCTTGGATCTCGCCCTCATTTTCCGGGGTCAAATCGGCGGGGATGTGGTCGTCATGTGGCGTCTTGGTCATGGGAAACTCCTTTGGCCCATCTGCACATGAAAAAGAGCGCCCCGCAAGGCGCTCTTTCGACGCATTTGGGCGTCGTCTTGGGCTTATCCGCGCAGTTTATGGTGCAGGATGATCGGCACCACAAGGTCCTCTTCGTCGCTCAAATGCCGCGCCAAAAGGGCGCTGATGTCTCGGGCGCTGCTCTCAACATCGCCGACCTCAGCGCGCATATCGACAGGCGACAAATGCGCCAGTTGCACCACGCGGTTGGCGCTGCGTTGGAACCGATCCAATGTGGCGTCGAGGGCCGCGTGATCGGCCTCCAACATCTCAAGCCCTGCCATCAGACGCCCCTCTGCGGTCCCCAATTCGGGAAAGAATTTCCGATCTTCCCAGCTGTGATGCCCATGCAGATTGCGCAACAGGAGATCGCCGTATTTGGCGAGCTTTTGAGCATAGATTTGATCGTCCAACTCGGTGTCGATAAAGGCCTCGGTGTCCTCCAAAACATAGGAGGACAGCGTGCGAAACATGGTGTGAGCGCCCATCCAATTTTGGATGGAGCTGGCGAAATTCGGGTGATCCGGCCAGACATCGCGCGGATAGTCCCGAAGCAGAAGCTGCATCTCTTCTGGCAGCCCCTGTCTTGTGTCCACTGTGTGTATCATGGGGGGGATATGGGGAGGGCTGGATGCGTTACAATATAACGTTTCCGCAGGACCTCTCTGTCATCCGCGCACAAAGATGCGTTTCACTGAGGCCCATTGCGAAATCGCCACCCCGCCAAGGATCAGCCCCAGCGCGATCAACAGCGTGGGCGGCAAAGGCTCGCCCAGAACCTGTGCGCCCAAGACCACGGACCACACGGGCACCTGATAATTGACCAAAGTCATAAAGGTTGGCCCGGCAGAGCGGATCACCAAAACGCGCAACTGGTTCATCGCCGCAGTCGAGACCACACCCAGGAAAATCAACGCAACAAAGGCTTTGAGCGGAGGGATGCCCGGCGCGCCTTCGGTCAAGATCGAAAAGGGTAGGGTGATCAGCGCCCCGGTCGCCATCATAATCGTGGTTAAGGCGGTCGAGTTGATTGGCGGGATACGGCGGATGGTGATGGAATTGAGCGCATAGCAAAATGCCACGGTGAGACAGGCCATGCGACCCCAAAATTCCAAATCGGCGCCCGTACTGTCCAACGCACTTTTGCCAATGAGCAAGGCCACGCCGCAAAACCCAAGCGTCACACCGATGACCGCGCGCAGGGACAGGCGCTCGCCTGCCACCATGAAATGCGCCATCGGCAAGACCACCAAAGGCACGGCCGCCATCGAGGTTCCGGCAAAACCCGAGGTCACATATTGTTGCCCCCAATTGAGCAACAAAAACGGCACGCCCGAGGAAATCGCCCCGGCCCAAATCAACGCCATGGGATGTGGCTTGTTATCCGGGTCGGTGCCCATTTTGAACCCGTCCTTGCCCCAAAACACTGCCATCACCATTGCCGCAATGGCCAGCCGGAAGGTCGCCAACCAAAACGGTGCAATGCCGGTGAGCGCGATCTCGATCACCATGAAGGTTGAGCCCCAGACTAAGCCTAAGACGCCGACCATGATCCAAGAGGCGCGGGTGATATTGGGGAGGGGCGACATGGTTAATCCTCGTAGGGGGACTGGGCGGGCTGGCCGTTGAAAGAGGTCATAGATCCTCATGAAAAAGGCCCCGACGCATCCGCCGGGGCCTTTCGTCATCTTTGACACTGCGCTTTAGTTGCGCGATTTGTCGACCATTTTGCCGGCAGTGATCCACGGCATCATGCCGCGCAGTTTCGCACCGGTTTCTTCGATCATGTGTTCGTCGTTGGCACGGCGGGACGCTTTGATCGTCGGCTGGCCCACAGCGTTTTCCAACATGAAGTCGCGGACGAATTTGCCCTGCTGGATGTCGGTCAAAACGGCTTTCATCGCGGCTTTGGTCTGCTCATAGGGCAGGATGCGCGGGCCGGTGACGTATTGGCCGTACTCTGCGGTGTTGGAGATCGAGTAATCCATGTTGGCGATGCCGCCTTCATAGATCAGGTCAACGATGAGTTTCACTTCGTGCAAGCACTCAAAATACGCCATTTCCGGTGCGTAACCGGCTTCGACCAGCGTTTCAAAACCGCAACGGATCAGCTCGACCAGACCGCCACAGAGCACAGCCTGTTCACCGAACAGGTCGGTTTCGCATTCTTCGCGGAAGTTGGTCTCGATGATGCCCGAACGACCGCCACCGATGGCGGAGCAATAGGACAGGCCGATTTCAAGCGCTTTGCCAGTGGCGTCGGTGTCGACGGCCACGAGGCAGGGCACGCCGCCGCCTTTGGTGTATTCGCCGCGCACGGTGTGACCCGGACCTTTGGGGGCCATCATGATCACGTCAACGCCCGCTTTCGGCTCGATGAGACCAAAATGCACGTTCAAGCCGTGAGCAAAGGCAATTGCAGCACCTTCACGGATGTTGTCGTGGACGTATTTTTTGTAGGTTTCGGCCTGCAATTCGTCGGGCATGGTGAACATGATCACGTCACACCACGCGGCGGCTTCGGCAATGCCCATGACTTTGAGGCCTTCCGCTTCGGCTTTCTTGGCCGAAGCAGAGCCTTCGCGCAGAGCGACGACGAGGTTCTTCGCACCGGAGTCACGCAGGTTGAGCGCGTGGGCGTGACCTTGCGAGCCGTAGCCCAGGATGGCGACTTTTTTGTCTTTGATGATGTTCACATCGCAATCGCGATCGTAATAAACGCGCATATGGGCGCTCCTTATTTTTTGTCTGTGTGCAAGCCTCTTTCGAGTCTGCGGGCACTATCGTTCAAATCCAACCTCTGTCGCGTGCAAAATTTGACCTCATTTCTGGTTTGTGAAATAAGATCATTCGCACAATATTAAATTTATGAAAAAATCATGCAAGTAGACGACACAGACCGCCGCATCCTGCGCCAAGTGCAGGCCGATCCCGAAGCACCCGCCTCGGAATTGGCCGAGCGCGCCGGGGTGACGCCCGCCACATTCGCCCGCCGATTGGAGCGGATGCGCGAGGGCGGCGTGGTCAAAGCGATCCGCGAACAGGTCGATTGGCGCGCCTTGGGCTATGAGGTCGAGGTGTCGTTGCGCGTCACCTTGGACAAAACCGAACCGCGCGCCTTTGACGAATTCATCATTGCCGCGCGCGCTGTGCCGGAAGTGATTTCCATTGGCACGTTCCTGGGCCGGGTCGATGCGCGGCTTTTGGTGATTGCGCGCGATATGTCTGATTATCAACGAATTTATCGCGAATACATCCTGTCCCTGCCGCATATGACCGACATCGAAGCGCTAATGCAGGTGGCGACCATTAAAGACGCGCAATCGGTGCCGCTATGAGCCAAGATGCGATGGAATTGGACGATATCGACCGGCACCTGATCCGCGCTTTATGCGAGGATGCAACGCAATCGGCGGGCGCTTTGGGGCGTGAGATGGGGCTCAGTCAACCGGCGACATGGCGGCGGATCAAGCGGCTGAAAGAACTGGGCATTTTCGGGCCGCGCCGGGTGGATTTGGATCTTGAGGGATTGGGATTTGGCGTCACGGTGTTTTTGGGCATCAAACTGGCCACGAAAGGCCGAGTGTCCTTGGAGGATTTCGAACGTGCCGTGCGCGCGATCCCGGAGGTGCAGACGGTGCAGCACGTTTTAGGCCTGTTTGATTACCGCCTGCGCGTGGTGGCGCAAGACCTGCCGGATTTTGAGCGCGTGCTCAGGCGGCGGATCATGACGCTGCCCGGTGTGGGCAACGTTGAGGCCAATGTGCTTTTGTCCGAGGAACGCCGCCCCGGCCCGATTTAGCGTCCGATCAATGCGGGATTTTGTCTTTGGGCAGATCGACATAGCCGGTGATCATCGGCTTGACCAAATTCTCGCCCTTGCGCTTTTTATACCAAAAAATCGCGGCGACATGGCCCAGAACCATCAGCAAAAGCAGGGTTGAGAGCGGCTCATGCAGCGACAGTGCCTTGCGCGCCACATCGCTTGAGACATACTGCGCCAGCGGGCCGACATTGATGTAATCTTCCGGGTCTGCCAATAGCCCGGACATCACCTGCATCGTGAGAACAAGCAAAACCCCAACGACAAAAATCGCGCCGACCGGGTTGTGACCATAGGAGCGTGAGGGCGTAGGTGAGGGCAGCGTCCGGGCATAGGCCATAACCTTGCCCGGACCTTTGACAAATGTGGCGAACCGCGCCGTTTTGGTGCCGAACAGCCCCCACAACAGCCGCAACACCACGATCCCGGCCAGGATGTAGCCAGAATAGAAATGCAACGTCATGATATTGGGGCCAAATTTGCCCAAGCCCCATGAGGTGGCGAAAGCAATCACCAAAGCCCAGTGGAGGATGCGGACAACGGGGTCCCAAACATAGGTTTTGTTCAGCTGCTCTGACATCTGTTCGCCTCAGTCTCGGCGCTTAAAAATCTTTGGCGCGGTAGTTGTCGTGGCAGGCTTTGCAGGTGCCGCCGAGTTTGCCGACGGCGGGCTGCAGCGCCTCAAGGCCGTTGCCCGCGACGCCGTTCAACTCGGCCACAGCTTGGTAAAAGGCCATGCCTTTGTCCTGAACTCCGGGCATATCGGCCCAGATGTCGGCCTTGGCGCGGGTTTCACCCGGCAGGTCGTCGTTCGAGGTGCCGGGTGCGAAAAGGTCGGACATGGTGTAGCCGGTGAGAGCCGCCAGATCCTTTGCCGCTTGGCTTGCGACATCGGCATCGTAGTCGATTTTGCCCTGAGCCATGGCGCCCAATGTGGACATTTCAAAGCCCACAAGGGTGAAATACGCGCGGCGTGCTTTGGCCACGTCAGAGGGGGATTGGGCAAATGCTCCGGTCGCGGCAGTGGCGGCGATGACGGTCGAGATAATGAGTTTACGCATAGATGATGTTCCCTGTCAGGTGACGTAATGAATGACGAATGTGTCCGCACGATTGGCCAATCATGTCATGGTATTGTGCAAAGTGAATATGACAATCTGTCCCGCCCGGCGATGCAAGCTCCGGAATCGGTTCAATTTTTTGTTATGATGGCGCTAACCGGGCGCAATGTCGCACCCGGTTGCTTGTTGTGGTTTGCATCATCCGAGCGTCAGGCGGACAGAATGCGCGTCACCATTTCGGTCGTGTCCCGCGACAGGGTCGGGGTGGCCAAAATCCGCTCCAACTGGTCGCGCATCATGCCTTGGCGATCCGCATCATAGCGCTTCCATGTTTCAAACGCCCCGGACATCCGGGCTGTGGTTTGCGGATTAAGCGCATCCAGCGCAATGAGGTGATCGGCCAAAAGCGCGTAGGCCTTGCCATCAGAGGCATGAAAACCCGCGTGATTGCTCGCCAATGCGCCAAACACCGACCGGAATCTGTTTGGGTTTTTCATGGTGAAATCAGGGTGTTGGGTGAGGGATTTGGCAATGTCCGCGGCCTGATCGGGGGCGGCGGAGGCGACTTGCATCATGAACCACTTGTCCATGACCAAACGGTCGTCTTGCCACTGAGCGGCAAAATCCGCCAATTCATCCTCGCCAAGTCCCGCCGACAACAAGGCCTGCAATGCCCCGGCCTGTTCGGTCATATTGTCCGCACGTTTGTAAAGCGCGCGCGCCGTGGCTCCACCATCACTCAGCGTCAAAAGTGAGAGGGCAGACAGGCGCAGGCTGCGCTTGCCCGAGCCTTCTGCGTCGGGAGCAAAGGCCCCGGCATCGTTTTCCACATAGAGCGCGGGCAGCACTTCGCGCAGATGCGCCGCCAAAATGCGCCGTACCTCTTCGCGGGCGGCATAGATTTTATCCGGGTCCGGCGTGACGCCGGCATCATAGAGCGTTTGTGCCAAATCGTCCTGTGACGGCAGCCCAAGCGTCAGCGCGCGGAAGGCGGGATCAAGGCTGTCATCGGTGAGCACGGTTTTGATCGCGTCGAGATAGGCGTTGGCGGGCGGTGTGCCGTCCATGATCATCGCGATCAACGTGTCTTTCGCCAGCATTCGCCCCATTTCCCATTTCTGAAACGGGTCGGTGTCATGGGCCAACAGGAAGGCACGGGTTTTGGCGCTCATCTCGCGCTCAAGCACCACGGGGGCGGAGAAATCACGCAGGATCGAGGCCGTTGGACGCGCGCCCAACCCCTCGAACGAAAAGCTCTGTGTCGCCTCTGTCATCTCCAACACTGTGGTGGGAACAACCTCAGCGCCATTTGGGCCGATGAGGCCCACGGCAATGGGCAGGACCATCGGCTTTTTGTCGCTCTGGCCCGGTGTGGCAGGGGTGGATTGGGTGAAGGTCAGGGTGAATGTGCCGTCCTGCCAGTCCTCTTCAACACTTAGACGCGGCGTGCCCGCCTGAGAATACCATTGTTTGAATTGTGCAAGATCGCGCCCTGTCGTATCGGCAAAGGCTGCCAGCCAATCCTCGATGGTCACTGCCTGTCCGTCATGGCGCTCAAAGTAGAGATCGCAGGACTTTTTATAAGCCTCGTCACCGACAATCCGCTTGAGCATCCCGATGATTTCCGCGCCTTTTTCATAGACCGTGGCGGTGTAGAAATTGTTGATCTCGACAAAACTTTCGGGCCGCACCGGATGGGCCAGCGGTCCGTTGTCTTCGCGGAACTGACGGGCGCGCAGGGTCAGGACTTCTTCAATTCTTTTGACGGCATGGCTGCGCATGTCGCCGGAGAACATCTGATCGCGGTAGACTGTCAGTCCCTCTTTGAGGCAAAGCTGAAACCAATCGCGACAGGTGATGCGGTTGCCGGTCCAGTTGTGAAAATACTCATGGGCAATGATGCCTTCGATCCGTTCAAAATTCGCGTCTGTCGAGGTCTCTTTCGAAGCCAAAACACAGGACGAATTGAACACGTTCAGCCCCTTGTTTTCCATCGCTCCCATGTTGAAGTCATCAACAGCCACAATGTTGAATATGTCCAAGTCGTATTCACGACCATAGACCCGCTCGTCCCATGCCATACTGTCTTTGAGCGCCTGCATCCCAAAGGCACATTTGCCCTCGTCACCGGGCCGCACCCAGATGTTCAATTCGACCTGCTTGCCGGATTTTGTGGTGAAGCCGCCGGGATGGTTGATTAGATTTCCGGCCACCAGAGCGAACAAATAGGAGGGTTTCGGCCAGGGGTCATGCCACTCGGCAAAGCCCGGTCCAAAGGCCCCCGGATTGCCATTGGACAACATCACCGGCATGTCGGATTCAATGCGTACGGAGAAGGGCGCCATCACATCGGGGCGGTCCGGGTAATAGGTGATCTTGCGAAAGCCTTCGGCCTCGCATTGGGTGCAATACATGGCATTTTGTCCGGGCTGACTTTCGCGCTCGCCCTCTTCGGGGGCTTCCACGTTCAGCGGAGACATGTAGAGACCTTCCAAGGCGGTGTTGGTCTGCGGGCTGATCTCCACCTCGGCTTCAAAGGTAAAGGGGGCGGTCGGAAGATCGCCGGATTTGATCACCAGATGGGTGTCCGTGACCTGATAAGGCACGATGGCTTCATTCACGGCCACGGCGATGAGTCTCAGGCCTTCGCCGTCCAAAATCAGATCGCCGGGATTTTGCACATTCGGCACAAAGGTGATTTTGGACAGAACCCGCGTGGCCCGAGGGGCCAGCCGAAAGGTCAGATGCACATCGCGCACCCAATGGTGCGGCTCTTGGTAATCTTTGAGGTAGATCGTTTGGGTGGCTGCATCTTTCATTCTCTGTCCTTTCGCGGGTGGCGCGTTTTTGGCACGTTAGAGCGGGGGACAGGGGGCTTCAACACCCACGGGTCTCAATGTAATCATCTTGTGATCACGCGCGCGATGGCGCGCGTGCCTGGCAAGAGGGACAGCCCGTGATGAGGTTATGCCGCACCGACAAAGGCGGCGAGTTTGCCCAAGGTTTGCATCCCAAGTTCGACCGCGCCAAAGCCCTTGGCCTCTTGGTATTCCGCATCGCTCGAAAAGATCATCCGCAATGTGATCCGCGATCCGTGGCCGGTGGCTTCGAAAACCGCCGATGCGTCAGCATGTTTGGGGCCGTTTTCACCCCAGAGAAGCTCGTACTCAATCCGCTCCATGGGGATCACGCGGGTGTAGCGGTGATGGTTTGGAAAGACGGTCCCATCCGGCCCGATCATGTCGAACACCCATTCGCCACCGTCGCGCAGGTCGATGCGTGTGGTGCGGCAACTGAACCCATCGGGTCCCCACCATTTGGGGAGCGCCTCGGGGGCGGTCCATGCGCTCCAGATCGCCGCAACGGGTGCGGCGATGTCGCGGGAGAGGGTCATGGTGCGGTTTTCGGCAGAGCGGTCCATCAGAGCAACCCCTTGGCATAGGTGACGAGTTGATCCGCCACTGTGCCCCAACCGTCAAAAAAGCCCATGTCTTTATGGGTTTGTGCCGCCTCTTCGGAGCGGTGTCGGGCGGTGGCTGTATAGATCGTGCCGCCGTCTGGCGCATCCGCAAAGGTCAGGATCGCCGTCATGAACGGGTCCGGCGCGGGTTTCCACCCTTCGGAATAGCCATCTGTAAAGACAAGCTTTTCTCCGGGGATCAGTTCAAGATAGACGCCGGTGTTGTCCATCACCGCACCATCTACGTCAAAGACCGTGTTGAACCGCCCTCCCACACGCAGATCAATGTCGCAGGCGGTGACTTTGTGTGGGGCGGGGATAAAGAAATGCGGGATGTGTTCGGGCTGCGTCCAACAGTCCCAGACCAGGGCGCGGGGCACGGCCAGAGTGCGGGTAAAGCTGAGGTCAGTCTTTGGATCGAGGGTCATCTGTGTGCTCCTTTGCGGATTGGGTGAGTTGGGTGACATAGGCATCAAAACGGTCGAGGCGGCCGGTCCAAAGGCTGCGTTGCTGCTCAAGCCAGCTTTGCACCGGGGTAAAGGCACCGGGGGTGAGGCGACAGGTGCGGATGCGGCCTCGTTTTTCAGTCGAAATCAGCCCGGCGGTTTCAAGTTTCTTCACATGAGCCATGAGGGAGGGAAGAGCCATGTCATGGGGATTGTGCAGCTCCGACAGGGTGGCCGGGCGCGCGCCAACCGGGTCAGGATTGCGCGGCGGGTTGGGTCACTGAGGGCTGAGAACAGCGTGTCGAGATCGTTTGAATGCTTAGTCATGTAGCTAAGTATTCGGATTTTGCCGCGTGATGCAAGAAAAACTTAGGATTTTGGCTAAGTTTTTGTCGAGTGACGTTTGGGAGCGCGCTGGCCGGTGTCGTCGCCAGGTTGAAACGAAAACCCGCGTATGGTTGCGCGTCATGACAGGTTTCAGCGCCATGAAGTGCTGATCTCAAAGGCAAGTTGCAAACAAGCTCTTCAGCTTCGCACCTCCCCTAACCTCACAAATGTTTTGGTCCGGTCGAGGCCAGTCGTGGGCCTTTGCATGGTGCGATATGGGCGCTCAAAACTCAGTCGCGATGCCGGATGTGATCAATAAAGGGGCAGCGGGCGCAATTGGGTGAGTATGCGAACAGCGCAAAGGTGCATGTGCGCAGGGATGCAGAGGCCTTGCGCACCCATGCCCCTTTTCTCTGCTCGCAAAGCAGGTATCCTTAACCAAAAGGAGAGGCATATCATGAGCAGACCCATCGTTGGCGTGATCGGAAATTCGGACCTGCTGAACGGGCAATACCCGGCCTTTACCGGCGGCAAGATGAACGCCGAGGCCGTCTCCGATGTTGCGGGCTGTATGCCGCTTTTGATCCCGGCGCATCCCAATTTCGTCTCCCCCGAGGAGCTGATGGGCGTTTGTGACGGTTTTTTGTTCACCGGCGGTCGGCCCAATGTGCACCCAGAGGAATATGGCGAACCTGAGACTGAAGCCCATGGGGCGTTTGATCGCTGTCGCGATGCGGTGACATTGCCGCTTATTCGCGCCTGTGTTGAGGCGGGTCTGCCGTTCCTTGGCATTTGTCGCGGCTTCCAGGAGATCAATGTCGCCATGGGGGGCACGCTTTATCCTGAAATTCGCGATCTGCCGGGGCGAATGAACCACCGGATGCCGCCAGATGGCACGATTGAGGAAAAATTCGCCCTGCGCCACCCGGTGCGTTTGAGCGAGGGCGGGGTGTTTCATCGCTTGTTTGGCACCGACGAGGTGATGACCAATACGCTGCACGGGCAGGGGATCAAAACCCCCGGTGCGCGCATCGTGATTGACGGCTACGCCCCCGATGGCACGCCTGAGGCGATTTATGTCAAAGATGCGCCGGGGTTCACACTTTCGGTGCAATGGCACCCGGAATGGAACGCCTGTCAGGACCCGGTGTCGCGGCCGTTGTTTGCCGCCTTTGGTGAGGCGGTTCATGCTTATGCTGCGGCGCGCGCAGGGGTCTCGCGGCCGCTGTCGAAGGCCGTTTAAGCGGTCAAATCCCTTTCAAAGCGCCTTTTCCATCCGAAAATTTTCAATTCCGACACCGTCGCGGATCACCGTTTGCCGGGCCGTCACCCGCCAGCCGCGTTTTTCAAAGAAACGCCGGGCCAGATGCGACGCCTCTGTGTCCATGTAGGGCAGGCCAAGACGACGCGCCTCCGTCTCGCAGGCGTCATAGAGCTTGGCGGCGGTGCCTTTGCCCATCTCCTCCAAGGCGACATAGGCAAAGTCGATATGACCGTCATGCCCCATGGTGAAAAAGCCTTTGAGCCGTCCCCATCGCGTGGCGCAGATCGCATAGCCCGCAGTCAGCCGTGCGGGCCAGGTTTCGGGGGCATGGTCGCGGTCCGGTGCCCACGCCGCACGCTGCGCCGCCGTATAAAACGCGCCTGTGCCGCCGTGCACCGTGCGGTGAAACAGCGCGTAACAGGCATCAGCGTCTTTGACGGTGATCGGACGTACTGTGATCGGACGCAATGTGAGGGCGCGTATTTTCATGTCCGAACTTGTAGCGCGCGGGCGGTGTCTCGGCTAGAGTGGCCGATATGAAATATCTCGATTATCCCCCGGTTTGGCTTTTGGCCTTTATGTGCGCCGCTTACGCCTTGGCCGGTGTGGGGGTCGATTTTACCGTGCCGCCGCTGGTGGCTCTGGTCGGGTGGATTTTGATCGCGCTGGGCGTGGGGCTTATGGGGGTGGCCGCCTTCACGATGTGGCAACACAAAACCACAGTCATCCCCCACAAACGGCCCTCGGCCATCGTCACCAATGGTGTCTACGCCCTGTCGCGCAATCCAATTTATCTGGGCGACGTCTTTACACTCGCAGGCTTTGCTTTACTTTGCGGCAGTTCGATGGGGATCGTGTTGGTTCCGGCCTTTATGGCCGTGATACAAAAGCGATTTATCATTGAGGAGGAACAAAAGCTCCGGGCGGGATTCCCACAGGATTTCTCCGTTTGGGCCAAAAAAACGCGACGTTGGTTGTAGTCTCCCGTCACGAGTCGAAAATGTTAGCGCAATAATGTTGCGAAACATCGGCAGGATTGGGTAAGGATGCACCAAGAATGCGAATAGGACTGGGGAAAAGGAAAATCTCGTGAAATTTGGGGTTCCAAAGGAAGTCTTTGAGGGGGAGGCGCGCGTCGCGTTGACTCCTGAGAGCGCCAAGCAATTACAAAAGCTTGGATATGACTGTGCCGTTGAAACCGGGGCCGGTGCGCTTGCCGGGTTCTCCGATAAAGGTTATGCGGAGGCAGGCGTCGAGGTCATCAAGACCGCCGCTGCGCTTTGGAAGGACTGCGACATCGTCGCCAAGGTCCGCCAGCCGTCCGAGACGGAGATGAAGCGGCTCAAATCGGGTCAGACTTTGATCTCTTTCTTCAATCCGGGTGCCAATGAGGCCGGGATGGAGATGGCCAAATCCAAAGGCGCCAACGTGATCGCCATGGAAATGGTGCCGCGGATTTCGCGCGCCCAGAAAATGGATGCGCTCTCCTCTATGGCCAATATCGCGGGCTACCGCGCAGTCATCGAGGCCTCCAACAATTTCGGCCGTTTCTTCACCGGGCAAATCACCGCCGCGGGTAAAGTGCCGCCCGCTAAAGTGTTGGTTGTCGGTGCCGGTGTGGCCGGTCTTGCCGCCATTGGGACGTCGACCTCGCTCGGTGCGATCACCTATGCGTTTGACGTGCGTCCCGAAGTGGCCGAACAGGTCGAAAGCATGGGCGCGCAGTTCGTCTACCTCGATTTCGAGGAAGAACAACAGGATGGCGCGGCCACGGGCGGCTATGCCTCTGTGTCCTCGCCTGAGTTCCGCGAAGCGCAGCTGGCGAAATTCCGCGAATTGGCCCCCGAAGTGGACATCGTGATCACCACCGCGTTGATCCCGAACCGCGAAGCGCCCGAACTTTGGACCGAAGACATGGTTGCGGCGATGAAGCCGGGGTCCGTGATCGTCGATCTCGCGGCGGAAAAGGGCGGCAACTGCAAGCTGACCAAAATGGACGAGAAAATCGTCACCGAGAATGGCGTGACCATCATCGGTTACACCGATTTCCCGTCCCGCATGGCGGCTCAGGCCTCGACGCTTTACTCCACCAACATCCGTCACATGATGACCGATTTGACGCCGGAAAAAGACGGCCAGATCGTGCATAATATGGAAGATGACGTGATCCGTGGCGCGACGGTGACTTACGCAGGCGCGATCACCTTCCCGCCGCCGCCGCCGAAAATCAAAGCCATCGCCGCCAAGCCGAAAGAAGCGGCCAAAGTGTTGACGGCAGAGGAAAAACGCGCCGCAGAAACCGCCGCTTTCAAAGCCCAGACCAAACAACAGGTCACTTTGATGGCGATCGGTGCGGTGCTTTTGCTGGGGGTTGGCCTTGTTGCGCCTGCCTCGTTCATGCAGCATTTTATCGTCTTCGTTCTCTCCGTCTTCATCGGCTTCCAGGTCATTTGGAACGTGTCGCACTCGCTGCACACGCCTCTCATGGCTGTCACCAACGCCATTTCGTCGATCATCATCTTGGGCGCTCTGATGCAAATCGGGTCGGGCTCCTGGCTTGTGATTGTACTCGGTGCTCTGTCGGTCTTCATGGCCGGGATCAACATCTTTGGCGGCTTTATGGTCACACGGCGCATGCTTGCCATGTTCCAGAAATCTTAAGGGGTAGGGATCATGGAATACGGATTTACGACAGCGGCCTATGTGGTCGCAGCGGTGCTCTTCATCCTCTCTCTCGGGGGATTGTCGGGCCAGGAAAGCGCAAAACGCGCGGTGTGGTACGGGATTGTCGGCATGGCTTTGGCCGTGTTCGCCACCTTGATCGGGCCGGGATCAGGCCTGTGGCTTTTGTCGCTCGTGCTGATTGTGGGCGGCGGGATCATCGGCTGGATGGTTGCCACCAAGGTTGAAATGACCGAAATGCCGCAACTTGTGGCCGCGATGCACTCGCTCGTTGGTCTGGCTGCGGTCTTCGTGGGCTTTAACGCCCATTTCGAAGCGACAAATGTGGCGGGTCTGGACGCGGCTGCGCGTCATGGTCTTGACGGGTTCGCGGCGCTTCTGGCCCATAAAACCCCGGTCGAGCTGAACATCCTCAAGGTCGAATTGTTCCTCGGCATCTTCATCGGGGCGGTGACCTTTACCGGGTCGATCGTCGCCTTCGGCAAACTCGCCGGCAAACTGAACTCGAAAGCCACCAAACTTCCGGGCGGTCACATGTTGAACGCAGGCGCGGCGGTGATCTCCGTGCTTTCGCTGATTTGGTACTTCAACACCGGGGGCTTCTTGCCGCTGGCGATCATGACGTTGATGGCGCTGTTCATCGGCTATCATTTGATCATGGGTATCGGCGGCGCCGATATGCCGGTGGTGGTCTCCATGCTCAACTCCTACTCGGGCTGGGCCGCGGCGGCGATTGGTTTCTCGCTGGGCAACGACCTTCTGATCGTGGTCGGCGCGCTGGTGGGTTCTTCCGGTGCGATCCTGTCTTACATCATGTGTAAGGCGATGAACCGCTCCTTTGTCTCGGTCATCTTGGGCGGCTTCGGCGGCACCACGGGGCCGGCGATGGAAGTCGAAGGCGAACAGATCGCGATTGATGCCGATGGTGTGGCAACCGCCCTCAATGAGGCCGATAGCGTGATCATTGTTCCGGGCTACGGCATGGCTGTGGCTCAGGCACAGGCGGCTGTCTCTGAACTGACCAACAAGCTGCGCGCCAAGGGCAAAAACGTGCGCTTCGCCATTCACCCGGTTGCGGGTCGTTTGCCGGGGCACATGAACGTGCTCTTGGCCGAAGCCAAAGTGCCCTATGACATCGTGATGGAAATGGACGAGATCAACGAAGACTTCCCGGACACGGATGTGGTCATCGTCATCGGCTCCAACGACATCGTGAACCCGGCCGCCCAAGAAGATCCGAACTCCCCGATCGCCGGGATGCCGGTTCTCGAAGTGTGGAAAGCCAAGCAGGTGTTCGTGTCGAAACGCGGTCAGGGCACCGGCTATTCGGGCATCGAAAACCCGCTGTTCTACAAAGAGAACACCCGCATGTTCTATGGCGATGCCAAAGACAGCATGAACGCGCTGCTGCCGAAGCTCGACTGAGTTTCGTCGTAGGATAAATACTCACGAAAGGGCGGCCCTCATATGGCCGCCCTTTTTCTTTGAGTATTTGCATCGCGATAAAGACAGAATCCAGCGCGTGAAGCCTCTACGTCAGAGGCGATAAGCCAAAGATTTCAAAGCCTTTTGCGGCCCGGCATGGATCGCGCTGACGCTCGCCCGGGGGCAGAGATGGGGCGTGGATGATCTGCGACTATGGTCCTGTATACGGAGGTATTCCAGCAAGGTATTGATATTGCGGCAATTTATCTCTTTTCAGATCGGGTTTTGCCGCTATGCTGCGCCCAAATCGCACCTGTTCCATATCTATAAAGGCGTCCTATGGCTCCCCTGACTGATCACCCTCGCCGTTATGAATTGGCCAATGAATTGCACGCACGGCCCTTTCCCGAAATGCCAGGGCAGGCACGCGCGGCCTATTTGGCGATCCGGGCATCGGGGGACGCAGCGCGGCGGGATCGGGATTTGGACCGGGCGCATCTCTTGGCACTGTTGGATCGCTATGGGGCGGCGCATCCGGCACCGGGGGCGACCCATTACGCCGGGTCTTTGGGCAAATACCGGCTGAAATGGGAAAGCCACACCGAATTCGTCACCTATACCATCTTTGCCGATGGCGTTTCTGAGCGCGCCTATGACAAGGGCACGTTTGAGTTGTTCCCCGAGGACTGGTTGACCGAAGCTCCGGGCCAAAGGATCACCTCGGCGTTGATCCGGGTGGAAACGGTGGCGGATGATGCCGCCGTGTCTGAGCGGATTGACCAGTGGTTCGAGCGCGAGAGCCTTGCCACGGCGCGGGTGTTGGATGGGGCCATGGTGGTTGCGGGCGATTTCCGCATTGATGAGGCCGGGCACATGCGCTTTGCGCTGTTTCCGCAAGAGGACTGTGGCCAACGCCGGATCGGGCGGGTGGTTCAGCGGCTTTGCGAGATCGAAACCTACAAAGCCATGTCGATGCTGGGTCTCGTTCAGGCGCGCAAAGTTGTCGGCGAATTGGCCGATATCGAAAAGGAACTGTCGGAACTGATGACGGCACTGACCGAGCGCAATGGCACCCCGGTTGAGGAGGTGTTGGATGATATTCTGGGGCTTTCGACCCGGATCGAAGATCTGGTGACACGCAGCAATTTCCGCTTTGGCGCGACGGGGGCCTATGAGGCCATCGTCACGCAGCGGGTGGAGGTGCTGCGCGAGGCGCGGTTCATGGGACGGCAGTTGTTTTCGGAATTCATGATGCGGCGCTATGATCCGGCGATGCGCACGGTCAAAGCCGCCGAACGGCAATTGGAAAGTCTCGCTGAACGGGCGGCGCGCGCGGCCAATCTGTTGCGCACCAAGGTCGATGTCGGGCGCCAGGCGCAAAACCAGGCGTTGCTTGAATCCATGGACAAACGTGCCGATTTGCAATTGCGGTTGCAAGAGACGGTGGAGGGCCTGTCCGTGGTGGCAATCAGCTATTATGCGGTCAGCCTCGTCGGCTATCTGGTCTACCCGGTTTTGGAACCTCTGGGCCTCTCGAAAGGCTTGGCCTTGGCGATGGTCACGCCGCTGGTTGTCCTTGCCGTGTGGCTTGGCCTGCGGCGGATAAAGAAGCATCACCTTGGATAAGGCGGGCGGTCAATGCGCCGCCCACCGCAATCGAGATCAGCGCCAAAATCGCAGCCAACGACAGCGTCGGCACACCCGAAAGCCCCGCACCCACGGTGCAGCCGCCCGCCAAAACGCCACCGATGCCCATCAAAGCCGCGCCTGCGATGTAGCGTCCGGTTTGGCGCGGGGACTCAAAGCTTTGCCACTGGAACCGGCGGGCGGAAAGCGACGAAATCAGCGCCCCCAAGATCACGCCACCGATGAGGCCCGTACCGAACCCAGCAGGGATGGAGGAGGCCGCGACAGTCCAAAACAGCGTTTCGGCAGAAGGCGAGGTGAAGGACAGGCTTTCCATTGCGATTGGGTCGAACTCGTCGAACAACACATAGCCGGTGCTGATCCAGGCCAAGGGCACCAAAAGGCCGATCAAGGCGCCCAGTGCAAGGTCGCGACCGCGCGCCGAAAAGCGCCAGGCGGCCAAGGCGGCACCTCCGGCCAACACGGCGGTCCAGATCAGCGCAGAGCCGGGCAGCGCGGCGGATTGCAGCGGCAGGGTAAAGCCGCCAAGCGTGGTGCGCAGCGGTGCCAAGATGCCTTTGAGCGTGGCGTGGGCGATGACGGCGAAAACCACCAAGACGAGGGCCGCGCGCAGGTTGCCGGTGCCCGTCAAGACGGTGAGTCGGGACACACAGCCACGGGTCAACACCATGCCCGCGCCAAACATCAATCCGCCCAAAAGGATCGCCAGCCACGGCAGATCGGTGGCGAGGAAACGGTGCTCGTCGAAGCTGATAAGGCCTTGAGTGACGGCGAGTTGGGTGCCGATGATGGCGGTTGCAAGACCCGCAAGCCAAACCCCGGCAGCGGCGCGACGGTCGCCTATGGGGCCAGCCACCGCGCGGCGGAAACAGAATTTCGACACCTCGGCCAAGACGCCAAAAGCAAGGCCAAGGGCCAAGCCCAAAAGGATCGCCGCTTGGCGTGGCAGAATGTCTAGCCCGAGGGTCTCGTACATGGGTCCGTCTCCGAGGTCTGCTGTGCGTGGAATATTTGTCTTGATAAAGGCCGATTGTGTGGCTTTGCAATCTCGATGCCGTTCCAAATGGACGCATTGTCAGGAATTTTGTTCCCGATCGGATCAAATTCCCCGGCCTGTCATTTCGCGGTCCAGCAGTGATGTGGCACAAAAAAACGCGCAGGCGAGACCAGCGCGTTTTTCGTTTTTATTGTCGGGTCGGCTTAGCGACCGCGAATGCGTGGATCCAAAGCGTCGCGCAGCCCGTCACCGATGTAATTGACGGCCAAAACGGTCAGCGAGATCGCGAGACCCGGCCAAATCACCCGCTCGGGATATTGCTGGATCATGTCTTTGGCATCAAACAACAGCCGACCCCAAGTTGGGAAATCCGGTGGAAAGCCGAGGCCGAGGAAAGACAGCGCGGATTCGGTGATGATCGCGTTGGCGATGCCTAACGTGGCCGAAACCATGATCGGCGACATGATATTGGGCAGGATGTGACGCAACACGACGCGGCGGCTTGGTGTGCCGATGGAGCGGGCGGCCAGCACATATTCGCGCTCTTTGAGGGCCAAAACATCACCACGCACAATCCGCGCGGTCTGCATCCACGAGGTGATGCCGATCACGAACACGATCAGGACGAAAATCCCGGTCTCAAGCCCGAACATCGCCCGCAACGGATCGCGAAACAGCATGATGATCACCAGCAAAAGCGGCAACAGCGGCAGCGCCAAAAACAGATCGGTGAAGCGCATCAATAGGCCGTCGAGCCGTTTCCAATAGCCGGCCAGAACGCCGACGAAGGTGCCCAAAACCAAGGACAGCCCCATCGCGGTCAGACCAACGGAGATCGAGGTTTGCCCACCTTTGAGCATCCGGGCCAAGATGTCGCGACCCAATTGATCGGCACCAAACGGATGCGCCAAAGACGGGCCTTTGTTACGGGCGCGGATGTCGATGTAGGTCGGGTCGATTTTCCACAGATAGGGGCCAAGGTAAACGGCGGCGATGATAAAGATGAAAAAGATCAGCCCGGCCATCGCGCCTTTGTGGGTTTTGAACTGGTCCCACACGTCCCACCATTGATTGCGGGGCGGACGGGCGGCCTGGGTCTGTGCGGTTGCGTCAGTCATATGATGGGCCTCAGTCGTAGCGGATGCGGGGATCGAGGATGCCATACAGAATATCCGCGATGAGATTGAAAAGAACGATAAGCACGGCGAAGATGAAGGTCAGGGTTTGCACCATCGGCGCGTCAGAGGCGTAGATGGCGGTGATCAACATCTGTCCCAGACCGTTCACCTGAAACACCTGCTCGGTGATGATCGCGCCGCCAAAAATTGTCGGCACACCCAGCGCAATGACGGTGACCACCGGGATCATCGAATTGCGCAGCACATGGGAGAGCACGACGACTTTCTCCGACATGCCTTTGGCACGGGCGGTGCGAACGTAATCCTGGTTGAGGTTGTCCAACATAGACGCGCGCATGAACCGCGAGATTTGCGCGGCGTTATACAGCGCCAGGACCGAAACCGGCATGATCATCTGTTTGACTTGATACCAGAAACTGCCCCAGTCGGTGACGGTGTGGGTGGTGTCATAGATCGACGGGAACCATTGCAAGATCACCGAGAAGACCACGATCAACAACACGCCAGAGAAAAAGGTGGGGATCGAAAAGCCGATCATCGAGATGAACGTGCCGATCTGGTCGAACCACGAATATTGTTTGTAGGCGGAAATAATGCCGATCGGCAGGGCGATCAGGATGCCGATGACATAGGACAGGCCGACAACCCAAAGCGTTTGCGGCATGCGTTCGGCCACCACGGTCATCACCGGCGAGCGCGATTGGAACGAGATGATCCGCTGTTTTCCCTCGGCAAAATCGGTGCCGAACAGGTGATCCCATGCGACTTGCGGCTCAACGACAAAGAATTGGTAGAGCCAGTTCAAAAACCGAATGTGAACGGGTTCGCCAAGGCCCAAGGCCTCGCGCATTTTCTCTTTGACCTCGGGCGGCACGGTGAGCGGGATCGAAGACATCGGATCGCCCGGTGCCAAGTCGAGCAAAAGGAAGATCACCAAAGAGATGAACAGAAGCGTCGGAATAGAGATCAGCAATCGACGGATCGTGTAATTGAGCATGGGCGGCGCCTCGGTTCAGGTCTTTGTCTTGGATGAAATAAAAAGGTGCCCCGCCATGATGTGACGGGACACCCAGAGATCAGTGCATTACTTTTCGCGATACCAATCGGCGGCATTCCAAAGCTCGGAATCCCACGAGTTCATGATCACGCCGCCCAAAGTGTTGGAGGCCGCAGAGACACGACCGCGATAGACCAGCGGGATGATCGCATAGTCTTGCATCAACATGTCGTTCATCGCTTTGGCAAGTTCCGCACGTTTCTCAAGCTCGCCGGTTTTGGCCATTTCAGCCACCAGCGCGTCGAACTCAGGGGTGCAATAACGCGGCATGTTGTTGCCCTGCCATTGGGTTTCCGGACGCGGGGCCTGTTTGCATTCCCAGTTGGCCATGTA